>JBGTNK010000097.1:0-40035 GCA_041743125.1 Chitinophagaceae bacterium | reverse complement strand
TCAATCACCTTAAAATAAAAGGCCGCTTTTTAGCAGCCTTTCTACAAAATAGAGAATAACTTTTTTATCATGCAAATTCTTCCTTCGCCGCCTTGCTATATTCTTCAATTAATTTTTTCTGCAGATCATACATCACGGGCTCATATTTTAAAAAACTCATTTTAAATTTGGCCCTTCCCTGCGTAATGGAACGAAGCGATGAAGAATAATTATCCATTTCCGCTAATGGTACTTTCGCATTTATCTTTTGAAAATGTCCTTCGGCATCTATGCCTTCCACAATGGCCCGGCGGCTTTGCAGATCACCCATTACCGCACCCGTCAGATCATCAGGGCATAATACTTCCACATGATATATAGGTTCCAGTATCTGCGGATCGGCTTGCTGAAATGCCGTACGGAACGCCTGCAACCCGGCTATCTTGAAGGAAATGTCGTTGCTGTCAACCGGATGCATTTTTCCATCATACACGCAAACCCGTATATCCCTTGCATAGGAACCAGTGAGCGGACCGTTCTGCATTTTCTCCATTACTCCTTTTAATATGGACGGGAGAAAGCGGGTATCAATGGCGCCGCCAACAATGCAATTATAAAAAACCAATTTACCACCCCAGGCCAGATCATGCGTATCCCTTGCTCTTACATTTAAATCCTTTGGTTCAGGCATTCCTTCGTACCAGGGTTCTATGCGCATAAACACCTCACCAAACTGGCCGGAGCCGCCACTTTGTTTTTTATGACGATAATTGGCATCCGCCATTTTCCGGATGGTCTCCCGGTAAGCAATACGGGGCTTTACAAATTTTACTTCCAGCTTATGGTTATGTTCTATCTTCCATTTGGCTACTGCCAGGTGCATATCGCCCTGGCAATGGATAAGGGTTTGTTTTAATTCGGCGGAAACTTCAACCAATAAGGTTGGATCTTCTTCCCGCAGCTGGTGCATGGCCTGTGATAACTTTTCCTCCTCTCCTTTCTTAATGGTTTCAATAGCCACAGTCATATTCGGCGGCGGAAAAACAATGGATTCCAATTCGATATTTTTACCCCGGATATGAAGTGTGTTGTTAACATGCGTATTCCTCAATTTAAGAGTGGCTCCTATATCACCTGCCACCAATTCGTTTACATTGCTTCTTTTATTTCCTTCTACCAAAAAGAGTTGGGTTATTTTTTCTGTGACTCCCGTTGATTCATTTTCCAGTTCCATTCCGCTTTTTACTGTTCCGGAATATACCTTGAAAAAAGAAAGTTCACCTACGTGGGGCTCGGCCACCGTTTTATAAATAAAAATACAAGCAGGACCACTGGCATCGCAGGTAAGTTTATCGCCACGCCGGGTGGTTTGCGGCGGCATCTCATTGGCACTGGGACATACATTGTCAATAAATCCCATCAGGCGGCCACTCCCCATATTTCGCTCCGCAGACAGGCAGAAGACAGGGAAAATATCATGATTGATCATCGCTTTTTTCATACCCATTTTCATCTCATCTTCATCCAGTTCATCTTTCTCAAAATATTTTTCCATCAATGTCTCATCATTGCTGGCTATGGCTTCAATCAATTCCTTGTGCAATTCATCAGCCTTTGCTTTTTCATCATCAGGAATTGGCAGCTTTTCCGGCTTACCACCATTGTCTTTAAATTTATACATCGTCATTCTTAGTACATCAATGATCTCATGAAACCCCGAACCTGTTTGACGGGGGTATTGAACAATCACTACTTTATTACCAAAATGTGATTTGGCCTCTCTCACACTCTTTTCAAAATCGGCGCTGTCATCGTCCAGTTTATTAACCGCAATGATCATAGGTGTCTTAAACTTTTCAGTATACTCCCAGATCACATCGGTACCTACTTCAACTCCCATAACCGCATTAATAAGCATAACACCTGTATCAGCAACCCGCAAAGCAGATATTACTTCTCCTACAAAATCGTCATAACCGGGCGTATCAAGGATATTGATCTTATATCCCCGCCATTTCGTATGCAGGAGCTTGCTAAAAATAGAATTACCACGTTCCTGTTCAAGTTCGTGGTAATCACCGGTTGTGTTTCTATCGGCTATATTGCCTTTTCGGGTAATGATGCCTGCTTCAAACAGCATACACTCCGATAAGCTGGTCTTCCCGGAGCCGGCATGGCCCAGCAAGACAATGTTTTTTACATGTGAAGTATCAAACTCTGGCATGTCAAGACGTTTTAGAGTAAGTAAATTTTAAGGACAATCGTTAAGATTGACGTTTACATTTCAGAAGGCCGAATAACGAAGAGTTATACGATTCAAACATTCAATAATTGAATCGATTATACAACTGAAAAAATAAACCAAGTCATTCCATCCGGCTAAGAAACTGATCAAATTCTTCCCGGAGATCCTGAAGCGTCATTTCAAGACTTTGGTACTGATCCAACAAAATTTCATGCTCAGCCATTGTTTCTCCGTTCAGTTTTCCATTATTCACATTCATTTCATAGCCCATTTTTTGTTCATGAGCCTTGATAGCATGTTTGAGATCATGAATGTTGATAAGCTGAATGTGAAATTGGTTGTGAAGATGTTCTACGTCCTGGAGTTGTTCTTTGGAGAGTGTGCGGCTGGCTGCGTCCTGGAGTTTTGTTTTGTCTTTTGAAAATTCGTCGCGGAATTGACGAAGTTTTTCTCTCCAGGAATTACACTCTCCGGTGAGCTGTGAAGTTTCTACCTGAACCATGGGATTTTAAATTTAAAAGTGAATAAATATAGTTACTCAAATTAGTTCCCGGTGGGTTTGGATGGTATATGTAAATTAAAACTCTTTTCCGGGAATAGAAAGGCTTTTTTTAGCACAAATGTTGATTTTATTCGCTGGCATGTTTAATAAAAAATGCCGCCAGATCGAAGCCTGGCAGCATGATAATATAAGCCCTTATTGAACAGGCAGGAAGATTTATTATCTGCGTCTTTTTCTGACGGTTGTTTTAGAGGATCTTACCTTGCCACGCGGGGTCTTGACAGTTGTAGTAGTGCGGGTTATTTTATTTCCCCTTGGGCCAGTAACGGTGGTTCTTGACCGGCTGATATTTTGATTTTTAACTGTAAAAGAAGATATCCTTGAAGGTCTGTACTTAGCATGAGCCCTGCCCACCCTGTGTGTGTATAATACTACAAAATGGTGATACATCGCCCGGCGTGGATGCCAGCTATGCCAGGCTAATGGTCGCCAGGGCCACCATGCCGGATAATGACGCCATCTCCATGGAGAGGACCATGGGCGATAAGCCGGGGAATATATGAACCGACCGGAAGGCCATAGCCATACATTCACTGTTACACCTGAATGCATTTCATCGTAGTTTGCTATTGGGCCATGTTGATTGGAGTAAGAGTCATTTCTAAAATAGGCATTGTCATTATTTTTGTCTTCCGGCTCTACAATGATTTGTTCGCCAAATATATCTTCATCGCCAATTATTTGTAAAACCGCAGAACTCTCCCCCGTTCTTTCAATTTCTATTACCGCAATATCCTGGCTTTCTGTTTCGGAAACAGGAACTTGTAATATCAAAGCATGCAGATCCTTATCAGATTTATCAATAACACGTATATAATCGGTTTCGCCATCGCCATTCAGGTCCAGGTTATTTACATTGTTGTTTTCAGAGTTGATCAATTTTTCGAATTCCTCAGGGGTGCCCGCCTTTCTGAACATTTCCAATGCACACTTCAAACTGAAATTGTCACCGTGATGACCCGTGAAATCGTCCCCTATTTTTTGGGCACTTACTGCATTAAAGAAGGCGAGAATAAAAAAGGAAAATACTAAATGGTGGTTGCAGACTTTCATATAAATAATTTTGTATGTGACAAGATGAATTCATAAAAGTCTAGTTTCCCTTGTAAAGTTTTTATTTTTCCCAATTTGCAGGAAAATATTTCAAAATTAACCAACCATGTCCTTGTCAGGAATGGCAGATTTGCATCCAAAAAAATCAAACTTTTATAATGACAAACAAGACCCGGGTGTTATTATCTTCGTTGCCATAAAAACCAGGTTTTGCAGATACCATAGTGATAAGTCAACAAACTATACAACAGATCTTAAGCCGCATTGATATTATTGATGTAATAGGCGAATTTGTAAAATTGAAAAAGAGAGGAGCCAGTTACCTGGGCCTCTGCCCTTTTCATAATGAAAAAACACCTTCGTTTACCGTTTCTCCATCGAAGGAAATATATAAATGTTTTGGCTGTGGACGAAGTGGTAATTCTATCAGCTTTGTCATGGAGCATGAAAAGTACAGCTATGTTGACGCCCTGAAATGGCTCGCTAAAAGATATGATATTGAAGTTGAAGAAACTTTTGCCAGTGATGAACAAAGGCAGCAACAACAATCGGCCGAGAGCCTTTTTATCATCAATTACTTTGCCCAGCAGTTTTTTAGCAGAATGCTTTTTGAATCAGAGGAAGGCCAGGATATCGGGTTAAGCTATTTAAAAGAAAGAGGATTTAAGGAGGAGGTTATTATTAAATTTCAATTAGGCTATTCACCTGAGCAGCGGGATGCTTTTACTAAAGAAGCAATCAACAGGCAATTCAACAGCGATTTATTATTAAAGACCGGCCTGGTTACTTTTCGCAATGACCAGTTGATGGACAATTACAGGGGCCGTGTCATTTTCCCAATTCATAACCATAGCGGCAAGGTATTAGGTTTTGGTGCACGGATCCTTAAAAGTAATGACAGGGCTCCTAAATATATAAATACACCAGAAAATGAGATCTATGTAAAAAGTAAAATTCTTTATGGCTCTTTCCAGGCCAGGCAAGCTATTGATAAAGCGGATGAATGCCTGCTGGTTGAAGGCTATACAGATGTTGTATCGCTGCACCAGGCCGGCATTGAAAACGTAGTAGCTTCAGGCGGTACATCACTTACACCTGGTCAGCTACGTCTTGTAAAAAAATATACCAATAATCTTACGATCATTTATGACGGGGATGCTGCCGGAGTAAAGGCAACATTACGGGGATTAGACCTTGCCCTGGAGGAAGGACTCAATGTTAAATTGGTATTGATTCCCGATAAGGAAGACCCGGATAGCTATGTAAACAAAGTGGGCGCCTCTGAATTTACCCGGTTTGTCAATAAGAATAAAAAAGACTTTGTTCTTTTTCAATTAGAAGTAGCGCTAAAGGATGCCGGTAATGATTCTGTAAAAAAAGCGGAAGTAGTTACCCGCATGGCAGAAACCATTGCGAGAATAAATAAGGCGGAAGATTTTACCAGGCAACAGGACTATATAAAACAATGTTCCGAAGTATTGAAAATTGATGAAGGAGGTTTACACAGCTTAGTAAATAAATTTATCCGGGACCGCATATCAACACAGGAACGCAAACTTCCTTTTGAAGAAGCCAAAAAACATGAGGAAAATGCAAGACAAGCGGAACAAACAAATTTTGACGATGCTACATTTACTCTCTTATTTAAAGACGATTTACAGGAAAGAGAACTCGCCCGTATTCTCCTGGAATATGGCATGAAAAAATGGGATGAAACAATGCTTATAGCGGAACATATATTTGAACAAATGGTTGACGAAAGTTTGATTGACAACAAGGATGTTTTGGTCCTGATCAATACGTTCAAAGAAGTATTGGTAAGAAACGCTGAAGAAGCTACCAAAAGTTATTTTATTTATCATCCTGATACCAAACTCAGCACATTTGCGGTATCACTTCTTAAATTTCCTTATGAGGAAAGTGAACGATGGCGCTCTGAATTTAGTCAGGCAGGTGGTTTTCAAAAACAATTATTTGAGCAGAGCTATGAAGATTTTATGAAAACCATCGCAAAGGAAAATGACAAGAAGCTGATGGGGTTTTTAAAAATGGATGAAGATAAAACCAATGAAGAGGTAGAGTCTGTTATAAATTACCTCCAGCTAAGAAAAGTAAAAAGGATGTTACTGGAAAACCAGGTAGACCTGGAAAAAACGCATACACCTGAAGAGTATGAAATGCTGCACCAGACCCACACTCATTTAAAAGGAATGGAGATCGAATTGACTTCTAAAATGGGCACCGTTATCATCAGGTAAATATTCTGCCTGGTTCATGGCAATAAAAACTTTTCAGAGGGAATCGGCTTCCCGGATAAATTTTTGTGCAAGCAAGTCGCTGTATGACATAGTGATCAGGTCTATGGACTTAATCTTTAATTCCCTCATATAAAATTTACATTGGTTCTTTAATTTGGTCCCGCTAAGATCAGCGGTAATGTTTCCGGCTTCTATTTCTACAAACGATCCCAGTCCCGGCACATCATCCAAATGAAACTTTACATTGTTTATATAATAAATCTCTCTTTTCTTTTTAACCACTATTTTCTGTCCTAAGGATTTTAATAATACATCTTTCAATCCTTGCGCATCATCTATTTTGACCAATTGAAAGAATGAATTTTTAGGACCAGCCAGGTCTGCCCGTTGGTAATATATCAGGCTGTTTTCAATATTGCCTTCACGAAGTTTTAACCTGCCATTTACTACATTGAAATAAGTATCCGTTTGCTCATCAATTCCTCTAAAATCTGCATTATTATCCATTAGGTATTTTCGGATAAAGACGGGATCGGAGCACCTGGCTTTTATTTCAACATTCAGAAAACTCATGGGTATTTATCATTTACCAAAATCAATATTATTTATTTCATAAAAAAAGGTTTGTTGCGTTACAACAAACCTTATCAATTTTTATCAAAAGAATTAATCAGCCAGGGCAGCAGCTGTCCTTTTGCGGGACACAACCACTACTTCTTCTACCTGGGCTTCTTCGCCGCGTACAAAGCGCATTGCACTCCATACATGGTCCAGTTCAACTCTTTCAATACTTTCATAACCAGCGCAAGTCAGATGATTCCAACTGCATTCGCGGTTGAGATCTGTAACAATCTTAGAAGTGACTTTGGGATAGGCTACCCAGAATTTACTTTCATCCTTTAAGGAAGGCATAACGTCCCGTAAAATCCCATTTAATTGATTTTCATTTACCGCAAATACAAGAGCAAAGTCGATTTTCCTGTTTTTCAGGAGCGGAGTCATGTTTTTCGCGAAGGATAATTTACTGAACTGCTTTTCGATGGAGGAAGGCAAACCCTGAATCAAAAGATTTCTTTCGTCTGCCAGTTGTAACTTTTCAAATACTGTTTGTGACATACTTTGAAGTTATTTTAAAGAGTTTCAAACAATTACGACGGCCTGTAGTGCCATATGCGTAAAATTATTAACGGGAGTGCAAAGATATATTAAAATGCCCGGACTAGGGGATTTATACTAATAAAAATCCCGGTCAATTGGAATCTGACCGGGATTATTGATGCAAATCTACTTTTGCCTACTAATTGGCTTGTAATATTTTAGGGCTTCCGGCATATATCTCTTTAATTGCGCAATTCTTGTTCCTTCGCTGGGATGTGAACTTAAAAATTCAGGAGGCTTTTGTCCATTAGAAGCTTTTTCCATCCTTTCCCACAGACTTATCGCTTCACGGGGGTTATATCCAGCCATAGCGGTCCAAATCAGTCCGTATCTATCTGCTTCTAACTCATGCTTCCTTGAAAAAGGAAGTAATACACCTGCTTGTGCTCCAATTCCAAAGGCAGCCATGAACAAGTTTTGAGTAGCAGCTGGTTTATTTGCCAGGGCTAATTGCAAACCTGCGCCTACTGCTTCTGCGCCCAATCCCTGACTCATTCTTTCATTTCCATGATTAAAAATAGCATGTGAAACTTCATGCCCCATTACTGCTGCTAAGGCAGCTTCATTTTGAGTGATAGGAAGTAAACCAGTATACACAACTATTTTTCCTCCCGGCATACACCAGGCATTAACTTCCTTACTATCGACTAATTTATATTCCCATCTATATCCTTCTAACTCTGAGGACAGTCCTTTTGAAGCATAATATTGTTCCACTGCCCTGGTTATACGTTGACCTACACGTGTAACCATTTCAGCATCCCGGTTCGACGAACTACTAACAACTTTATTTGTAGAAAGGAATTGTTGGTATTGCTCTACGGCCATTGCCTGTAACTGTGATTCTGGTATTAATTTGAATTGACTACGACCGGTAACAGAATTTTGTGAGCAGGCTACAGCAACTATACTGATTAATAAAAAAGAAGTTATTCTTTTGAGCATTTCATAAAAGTTTGAAGTACAAAATTCAATCATTGTACCAAACTTACATTCGCTATCCCTGCAGCCAAAAGTTAAGATTTTTTTATCGCCCTAAGGATTATTTATAGAAGCATTTTCTCTTCTTCTTTGCCTTCTTCGGTCCCGGTGTTTCATTACAGGCACCTTACTTTCAATTCCTTTTAGCAAACGCCCAATATTTTTTTGATGTGTTAAAATTACCATCAGAGCTACGGCAATGGCGAATACCCGGTAGATGGGATTATCTACATTAAAAATAACAAGTATAAAAATAGGAAATGCTATACTGGCAAGAATTGAACTTAAGGATACAAACCTTGTTAAAAAAAGTACAAGTAAGAAGACTCCGGAGCACGATAATGCAGTCCAGGGAGAGATTCCAAGTACTAATCCAAATAAAGTTGCAACGCCCTTACCACCTCGGAATTCCGCCCAGATAGGGAAAATATGCCCCAAAACAGCTGCAAGGCCCAGGCATATTTGTAAGTTGAGGTAAAGATTTTCTGTATCCGCGTATTGAGGGAGAAGCAAAACAAGGCTAACTGCAGCTGTGCCTTTTAGCATATCAACAACCATAACTACAGTTCCCCATTTGGGACCTAATACCCGAAAAGTATTAGTTGCACCCGGGTTTCCGCTGCCATATTCTCTTATGTCAATACTAAAGAAATAGCGGCTCACCCAAACTGAAGTAGGAACACTGCCAATCAAATATGCAAGAACTATGACCAATAGTTCGTTCATAGAATTTGGTGGTTAAAGTTGAACGACGAAAATACAAAAAATAAGTAAGGTTGGTAACGTTAATTTAACATAGCAAATTTACGTACGTGATAACTTAAGAAACAACCAATTGAATCTTTCGATCCGCTCTAATACCTTTAATCCGTGCTCTTTACATTTAGCCTGTACTTCCTTTTCATCTTCAACCATGATTCCGCTAATTAATAATAATCCTTTGCCGGAAATTTGCTCAGCTATGAGCCTGAGGTTTTCCAAAATCATATTTTTATTAATATTGGCCAGAACAATGTCAAACTGGCCAGATATAAGCGATCCATCAGTTAGTTTCAGATGTACAACGATGCAATTATTTATTTTAGTATTCTCGATGGCATTTTCAATGCTGAAGGGATCATTATCAATAGCAAAAACCTCTTTTGAACCCATTTTCTCTGCAAGGATAGCCAAAACACCGGTACCGGTACCTATGTCAAAAACCGTTTTGCCTGCAAAGTTGATATTTTGCATCTGGTCTATCATCATGTAAGTGGTGGCATGATGACCGGTACCAAAACTCATCTTAGGTGTAATAACGATGTCGAATTGAACATTCGGCACCGGCTCATGAAAGACAGCCCGTATAGCCACAAAATCATCAATTATGACGGGTTCAAATTAGATTCCCATATTTTGTTCCAATTCATTTCTGGTAAAAGAGTTTTTTTATATTCCTTGTGCTCCCACCCTTTAAGCGACTGAAGTAATGAATCATCATACTCATTTAAACTAATAAATGCCTTCAGGCAATTTTCTTCCTCTTGAAACCCTGTAAAGCCAAGTTCACTTAATTGTGCAACCAGGATGTCGGACTCGTCCTGGGAAATAGACTCAAATTCAATTTGAATGTATTGGCTCATGATTGAGAATTAAAAAACCCTGAATTATTATCCAGGGTTTTCGATTTAATTTATTCTTGTTATTGAGATTCTTCTCTTGGTTTATTTTCTGGTTTTTGAATCAGTGCTTTTCTAGACAATTTAAATTTTCCAGATTTTGGATCCGTTCCAATCAATTTAACTTTGAAAGTATCACCCTCATGAACGATGCCTTCCAGAGTTTCCAATCGCTTCCAGCTAATTTCTGAAATATGAACGAGTCCTTGCTTACCCGGTAGGAATTCTACAAATGCGCCGAATGGCATTATAGATTTCACCACTGCATCATATACGTCACCTACATTGGGAACAGCCACGATACCCTTAATAATACCTACTGCTTTTTCTACACCTGGTTTATTAACACCGAACACCGTTACCTCTCCCCTGTTATTCTTCTCTTCAATGTTAATAGTAGTTCCGGTTTCTCTTTGCATTTCCTGTATCACTTTACCACCTGGTCCTATTACAGCACCAATGAATTCCCGGTCAATGAACATCTTAACCATACGTGGGGCATGTTCTTTTACTTCTGGTTTTGGTGCTTCAATACATTTATACATGGCATCCAATATATGCAGACGACCCCGCCTGGCCTGGTCCAAAGCCATCCTCATCACTTCCATACTCAAGCCATCCACTTTAATGTCCATTTGTACACCGCAGATGCCATCGCGGGTTCCGGTAACCTTAAAGTCCATATCTCCAAGATGATCCTCATCACCCAGAATATCCGTTAAAATTGAAAATTTATCTCCCTTGGTTATCAGGCCCATTGCTACGCCTGAAACATGCTTAGGAATAGGAATTCCAGCATCCATCAGAGCTAATGACCCTGCGCAAACCGTAGCCATTGATGATGAACCATTGGATTCCAGTATATCGCTAACTATACGAACAGTATAACCGAAATCTCCACCCGGCATCATTTGTTTTAAAGAGCGCATCGCCAGGTTACCATGACCTACCTCTCTGCGGCTCTGCCCTCTCATCATTTTTACCTCGCCCGTTGAAAACGGAGGAAAGTTATAATGAAGGAAAAATTTTGAATCCACTGATTTTGCAGCACTTTCTACCAAAACCTCATCTAAAGCTGTGCCCAGGGTAACGGTGGTTAAAGATTGGGTTTCACCACGTGTAAACAAGGCAGCTCCATGGGGAGAAGGTAAAGCATCCACTTCCATGTCCAAAGCACGGACATCTTCAAGGCCGCGGCCATCCAACCTTATTTTTTCATCAAGGATCATATCCCGCACCACGTAGTATTGCAGGTCGCCGTAATAGGTATTCGCTAATTTTTTTGTCTGATCAGGCAATTCTTCACCTTCAGCTAATCCTTCCTTCAGGTGAGCCATTAACTCTTCTTTAATAAGTGCAAATTTATCACTGCGGTCATGCTTATTGTATTTACCTTTTGCCACTTCATAAACCTTCTTCTTTGCAAATGCATTTACTTTGGCCTCTAAAGCTTCATCAGTAACTGGTTTTGTATAATCTCTTTTTCCTGGTACGCCTTTTAATGCACGAAGTTCTTCTTGTGCTTTTACCTGGATGCGTATGGCATCATGTGCTATCTGCAAAACTTTTACAAGGTCTTCCTCACTGCATTCTTTGGCCTCGCCTTCAACCATCATCAGGTTTTTATCAGTAGCTGCTACCAAAAATTCCATATCAGAAACTTCCATTTCCGCCCTGGTTGGGTTGATCTTAAATTCACCATTTACTCTACCAACTCTTACTTCAGAAATAATTTCTTTAATGGGAATATCGGAAATAGCAAGCGCAGCAGATGCTGCAAGGCAGGCTAATGCATCCGGCAATATTTGTTCGTCGCTTGAGATCAGGGATACCAAAACCTGCACTTCACATAAATAATCATCAGGAAATAAGGGACGTAAAGCCCGGTCAATTAAGCGGCTTGTCAGTATTTCATAATCGTTTAATCTTGCTTCTCGTTTAAAAAAAGAGCCGGGAATTCTGCCGGCTGCAGCAAACTTTTCCTGGTAGTCAACAGATAAAGGAAAGAAGCTTTGTCCTTCTTTTGGTTCCTTATTGGCCACTACCGTAGCAAGGATCATAC
This sequence comes from Chitinophagaceae bacterium, assembly GCA_041743125.1. Lineage (GTDB taxonomy): Bacteria > Bacteroidota > Bacteroidia > Chitinophagales > Chitinophagaceae > Terrimonas_B. The sequence goes on along the minus strand of JBGTNK010000097.1, from coordinate 28,079 downwards.
AGTTGCCCATAGAAACGGTAACCGCTCCATCAGCCTGGCGGGCTAATTTGCCGGTTTCAATAGTTACCATGCGGCCATCGCCCATATCAAAGGTTTTACGAATAGGTTGTTGTAACATAAGTTGACAGAAATTTGAAATTTGAGTATAAAGACACTCAAACTATTTTCAGAAATTTTTTCTACATGGGTGTTTTGCTATCAATTTTATTGCAATCACCCAATTTGAAGTTTAATTCGATATTCAGCGCATGATCCGGGAGTTCATACTTTTAGGAATACTAAAAGCCCCAAAACAGTTATTCCCAACATCATTTATTTGAGGCTGGGAATAATCTTTTTATCTGAGTCTTATTACTTACAAAAATTAAGAAAACTCCAAACTAAATGACTACTTCCCAACGCCCGGGGAACGGTGGGCAGGGTTTACTTTCTAAGTCCGAGCTTTTCAATCAATTGACGGTAACCGGTCAAATTATGCTTTTGTAAATAGTTCAGTAAACTTTTACGTTTGCCAACCATAATCATCAGGCCCCGATGTGTCGAGAAATCCTTTTTATTTTGCTGTAAGTGACCGCTGATCTGGCTGATCCGCTCGGTTAGTTGTGCAATCTGGCCCTCAATGGAACCCGTGTTTTTCGCTGAACCACCATATTCTGTAAAAATGCTGGCAGTTTTTTCTTTTGTTAAAGGCATCTTTGACTTTTTTTATTTTTCATCCTGTTATCTATCCTAAATATATTTTGTGGCGGCGAAGGTAAGGCAACTAAATTTAACGGCAAAAGAAAGGAAGATTTAAGTTGTTTACGAGTAGTTAATCAGGGAATTTTGAGCATATACCACCCTATTTTTGCCTGATGGAACTATCACAGGACACCAAAAACATTTTGGGCCTTCAATTGCCAACTGATCCCAGATGGGCAAACCTGGCCGAAAAATCGCTTGAAGACATATTAACAGACCATGCATATTGTGAGCAAAAAGCTGCTCTATCCTGTATTTCCCTAATTCAGCGCTACAACGATAAAGAAAAACTGATAATAGAACTCTCCCCGATAGTGACAGAAGAATGGGGTCATTTTCGCCTTGTGCTGGCTGAATTACACAAACGCAATCTTAAGTTAGGCAAGCAACGAAAGGATATTTATGTAAATGAACTTCTGAAATTTGAGGCAAAGGGTGGCAGTGAAAAAGCCAGGTTCCTGGATAAATTATTAATTATGGCATTGATTGAAGCCAGGAGTTGTGAACGATTTAAGCGGCTAAGTGAAGGCCTGGATGATGAATACCTCAAAAAATTTTACCGCCGCTTTATGGAAAGTGAGGCGGGTCATTATACTCTATTTATAGACCTGGCGGAAACTTATGTCGACAAAGAGATAGCCAGGCAGCGATGGAAAGAATGGTTGGTATATGAAACCAATGTTATCAGCAGTATTGAACTCCGGGGCGACAGAATTCATTAAAACTTCAAAATTTTTCATTTTCTTTTTTATAAAAAAATCGACACAATTACAGAAGAAGTTGGGCAAGGCAAAACTTTTGGAAAACGATTGCGGAACTTTTTCTTTAGTTGAACCTTTGTCCTTTGGATTATAGTATTTTTAAAAAATGGTAAATATTGAACAAGCTTTTTGTTTAACTCATCCATCGGGTAACGATATTTATTTGTATACGCTATACAATACAAAAGGCACTGAAGTTTGTATTACCAATTACGGGGCAATAATAACCTCCTTCAAATTAAAACAGGGAGATGCTTCTTTTAACAATATTGTATTGGGATTTGAAAACGTGGAAGATTATTTATCAGAAGAATATCTTTCGGGTTGTCCTTATTTTGGAGCTGCTATAGGAAGATATGCCAACCGGATTGCCAACGGTGAGTTCAATATAGATGGCAACAAGTTTATACTTGAAAAAAACAGGAGACCTTCTCATCTGCATGGAGGTGAATCAGGATTTGATAAAAAAATATGGCTTTGTGAATTCCATTCGTCAAAAAAACTTATACTCTCATATAAAAGTATTGACGGGGAAGAAGGATACCCGGGAACCCTGTTCGTAAAGTTGCTTTTTGAACTGAATGATAATAATGAATTAACCTATGAGTTTACAGCTACAACGGACAAGCCGACCATCGTCAACCTTACGCACCATAGTTATTTTAATTTAAATAATGGTGAGGGTACTATCGCAGATCATTTAATCAAAATAAATTCCAGGGCTATACTCGAACAGGATGAACATTTTGTTGTTACCGGCAATACTGTTGCTGTGAAGAATACGATGTATGATTTTATAGATTGGAAAAAGGTGGATGCAGTTTGGGAGAAAGAAGATGGTTACGATCAAACGTATGAACTGGAAGATAATGAATTGCATTCGCCGGCTGCGGAAGTTTGTTTAGAAAAGAACGGTACAAAACTGCAAGTTTATACTTCAGAACCTACTGTCCATTTTTATACCGGTAAATGGATACCCAGGTTAAATCATAATAACGGAAGTTTTTATGGCCCCTTTTCGGGTCTGTGTCTTGAAACACAAAAACATCCCAATGCCATTAATATTCCCCATTTTCCCAATACAATTCTTCGCCCGGGGGAAATTTATCATACCAAAACGAAATACCGCATTATTACCTGAATTGTTATTTCTTAAATTTTTCGTCCATTTCATTGGGTCCATATATTCTGCCGAAAAAAGTTTCTAGTCCATACTTCCTCCTAATCCATTCTGCCAGGATAATTCCTGCCATCACACCTGCTGTTTATAATCCAATAGCAATTCCTTTATATGAATCTCCCTGGTTAAATACAATGAATGCCAACAGACCAAACAAGATCACAGGGCCTGCGAATGCCTGTAACCAAAATAAAATTATTATTAACCAGCTTAATATATTTGTTATGCTGTAAAGTATTCCAACTCTTCCTGTAGATCAACGTATGGATATTTTTTTTGTAATTCCCTGGTTTTTTCAGCGCTGGCTGATAAAAACTTCTTGTGGGCTTCCGTTTTTGGCTGAAACGGCTTGTGTTTTCGGGCAATATTAATTGTTTTTAATTCTTCCATCAGTTGCCTGGACTCCTCATCGAGACATGACGAAGAAAAATGTTGTAGGACGAAATCAGTCGCCATATAATTAGGATGCACGAAATCAATATCATAAAACCGGTAATCTCTCAGTACATCAATGACTAATTCATATGCCGGGAAATAATGCAGTTTGTCAAATTTATTGACAAGGTGATGAACAGCTTCTATTAGTCTTGCCTTACTACGGTTATTGTCTATAACTCCATCCCGTATGTGCCTTACCGGGCTAATCGTAAAAATAATATTGAGACGAGGGTTAAACTGAAATAACTGATGCAGACAAAGGTCCAGGGCCTCTATGGTCTCTTGAACTGTCAATAAATGTTTTGAAAATTTTTGTCCGGGAGCCCGGTGGCAATTAGCCACAGAACCTTCCAGACCTTTATAATAAAAAGAATTGTATGCTCCTTCAGGGACCTCGTTAAGCCGGTAAGAAAAGGAAGTGCCCAATGTTATTATAATCCAGTCTGCTGCCTTCAAAAATTCATGAGCATTTTGCATTGACTCATTTATGATCCGCAAACATTCACCCCTGTCTATGTGAGAAAACCGGCTATGGTATTGCCAGCTATGCCAGATTTCATTTAAATAGAATAGATCAGATTCCTTATATGGCTTATTATGGATATAAGACAAAAGGCTATTACAAACACTTATGGGATCAAATAATATTCCGTTAGGATTTTGCATTACCGAAAATTTTGATTCAAGTAATGCATTCCCGATATGTTCTGTGAAACAAGACCCCATCAACAATAATCTATGCCTGTAATTAACAGGCATTTCTATTTTTTTTGGTTCAAAATTCAACATGAAGTCCATGGAGTTGGTACTACGTTTAAAAATTGATTGGATTAAGATTTGTAATTGCTATTTTTAAAAAAAATATCCAAATTTTTCAAAGCTGTTATAGAAAGATTTCTGAGGCTATCTGTAAACTTTCGTTCAATGCATCTTCCTTAAATGATGGTATCATACCTTTTTCTTTAAAGTATGCAATCATTAATTCGGAATTCATATTGCCCACCAATTCATCATCAGCCATAGGACAGCCTCCTATGCCTTTCAGTGCACCATCTAAACGGTTACAGCCAGCTCTAAAGGCCGCTTCCATTTTTTCTTTCCAGCCATCCGGAGTGGAATGAAGGTGTACACCCACCTCAACTCCTGGCAAGGATTCAATTAAATACCTGGTAATATCATACACTTGCTGGCTAGTGGCAATGCCAACTGTATCCGCGAGCGATATCGTTTTGATATCCATTGCCACCAGGCGATTCACCCATTCAAAAACAATATCCTCGTCATAAAGATCACCATATGGATTTCCAAAGCCCATTGATATATATATGACCAACTCTTTATTAGTTTTTATGCAAAGGTTTTGTATTTCCTCCACCCTGGTTAGGGATTGATCAATGGAGGAATTAGTATTACGCTGTTGAAATGTTTCTGAAACAGAGAAAGGGAACCCGAGGTAATCGATTTGGTCGTATGGGCTTGCTTCTTCTGCCCCCCTGTAATTCGCAACAATGGCTAATAATTTTGTTTCAGTGTTATGGATATCCAGTCTTGAAACAACTTCCATGGTATCTGCCATCTGAGGAATGGCTTTTGGAGAAACAAAAGATCCAAAATCGATAGTGTCAAATCCCACTTTCAGCAAGGCATTGATGTATTCCACTTTCTTTTCGGTGGGAATAATTTTTTTCCAACCCTGCATGGCATCCCGTGGACATTCAATGAGTTTTATTTTTCTGTTAAGTCCATCTTGTTGGGAAATGTCCGGCATAACCAGTTTTCAATTTTTATTTTAAATGCTTCTCTGTTTCATTACTTCATACAAAACCATCCCTGCAGCCACCGATACATTTAAACTTTCAAAATCTCCCTTCATGGGAATTCTTATTATTTCATCACAAATTTTTAATAGAGCAGGATAAATACCATTGTCTTCGCTTCCCATCACAATCGCACAAGGCTCTTTAAAATCACAATCATACACATTTTTATCTGCAGTCATTTCAGTAGCGATAACCTTGATTCCGTTAAGGTGAAGCTCGTCTACCGCTTTCATCAGGCTGTTGACCCGGCATACCGGAATTTTTTCCAATGCCCCTGCGGATGTCAGCACCGCATCTTCATTCAAGGCCCCCACTCCCTTTTCTGGAATTATTATGGCATGAACACCCGTACACCAGGCTGTGCGGGCAATACCACCAATATTCCTGATGTCAGTAATCCCATCCAATATTAAGAACAAAGGAGATTCTCCTTTTTCTACAACAAATGAAATTACCTCCTGGAGGTTTAGATATTGAACCCTGGCTATCTGGGCTACGCAGCCGTCATGACCACTTACGTTAAAACTATCGAGTTTAACAGCAGGAACATAACTTACAGGTATAAAATGTTTCGCAGCGAGTTTTTTAATCTCACCGATAACCTGGCCCTGTACCAGGGTATCAAGATAGATCTTATCGAATTGCTGACCTTCGATAATAGCAGTCAATACTGCGGCGGGACCGATTACCAGGGAGTTTTTTTTTGGTCTCTGTTGCTGTCTGAAATTTTTCACATTGCAAAGAAACTATAAAACAATCAAAGCTATTTATTACGAAGAATTTATTCAGGATATTTGTTTGTCCAACAACATCCATTTTACTTTTTGAATGGCAGCCACAGATATGGCATCTGTAATTACTCCTTGTTGCGTCATCAGCCAGGCGTCTTCAAAGGGCAATTTCTTTATACTCAATTCTTCTGTTTCCTCCGGTTGGGGTTGGTGTTGCTCCAATTTGCGGGCAAGAAAAATAATCGCTTGCTCGTCAGAAACTGAATTAGAAAGATACATTTTCAAAATTGGAGTCCATTCAGAGGCCCGCAATCCTGTTTCCTCCTCAAGTTCCCGTTTAGCAGATTCCAACGCATCCCTATCCAATGGACCGCCACCTTCCGGAATTTCCCAGCTATATTCATTCATTGCAAACCTGAACTGACCTACCAGGTAAGTATTTAATTCCTCGTCCAATACAATGATGCCAATAGCAATATTTTTAAAATGGATCTTTCCGTAAATACCGTTTCCTCCTGAAGGGTTAATAACAATGTATTCTGTAACCTTTATCCATTTATTGTCATAGATTGCTTTTTCAGAAATGACCTGCCAGGGATTTTCATTCATGGTATAAAAATAAAAAAACAGACCCTGTTGAATGATTAAATCGGCAGGGTCTGTTTATTCCAAAACTTTTTAAGGGTTGGTAAGTCTTATTTTAGGCCAAAAGCCTTTTTCACTTTTGGTACATAATCCAGTTTTTCCCAGGTAAACAATTCCACCTTTTTTGTCACCTTTTTTCCATCAGGGGAAACAAACGTTTTTTCAATAAGTTTAGGTTGACGCCCCATATGTCCGTAAGCAGATGTTTCGCTATATATGGGATTACGCAATTTTAAGCGCTGCTCTATAAAATAAGGACGCATGTCGAAAAGGCTATCAACAATTTTGCTTATCTCTCCATCTGTAAGATCGACTTTGGCGGTACCATACGTGTTTACATTAATACTAGTAGGCTGTGCCACTCCAATAGCATAAGAAACCTGCACCAATATTTCATCTGCTACGCCTGCAGCCACCAGGTTTTTTGCAATATGACGTGTAGCATAAGCAGCACTGCGGTCTACTTTGCTAGGGTCTTTGCCACTGAAGGCGCCGCCACCATGTGCCCCTTTACCTCCATAAGTATCTACAATAATCTTCCTTCCGGTGACACCCGTATCACCGTGAGGTCCGCCGATCACAAATTTCCCAGTGGGGTTAATATGGTATTTGATCTGACCATTGAACAGCTTAGCATATTTCTTATACTTTGCCTTTACCCTTGGGATCAATACAGACATCACATCGTTTTTGATCTTGGCAAGCATTTTTGTTTCATTATCAAAATCATCATGCTGGGTAGATATAACAATAGCATCGATTCGAACAGGATTATTATTATCATCGTACTCCAGAGTAACCTGGCTTTTAGCATCAGGCCTTAAGTATGGCATTTTGGAATTCTTTTCGCGACGTATGGCTGCGAGTTCAATCAGTAGATTATGTGCCAGGTCCAAGGCAAGTGGCATGTAGTGATCTGTTTCGTTGGTAGCATAGCCAAACATCATTCCCTGGTCTCCGGCTCCCTGTTCTTCTTTTTTCTTCTTATCAACTCCCTGGTTAATATCAGCCGACTGTTCATGAATAGCAGACAACACACCGCATGAACTTGCTTCAAACATATATTCGCTTTTTGTATACCCTATGCGCCGGATCACTCCCCTTGCAATTTCCTGAACATCCAAATAAGCTTTAGATTTCACCTCCCCAGCTAATACTACCTGGCCTGTGGTTACCAGGGTTTCGCAGGCCACTTTACTTTGGGGATCAAAGGCAAGAAAATTATCGATCAATGCATCGGAAATCTGGTCAGCTATTTTGTCGGGGTGTCCTTCAGATACACTTTCAGATGTAAACAAATAAGGCATTCTTTGTGGTTTAGGTTTAAAAAAGAGTACTTTTTTTTTAAGCGGGTTTATTCAATTCTGAATTTTAATTTGTTCTGGCAAATACCGGAATCCCTTTCTCCGGGCTTCTCCATTTCAAATAGAACTTGTATTACTGACCCATTTAAATTAAATCGGGTGCAAAGATAGCACCCGATACTATTAGATATTAATAGTATTTCTACTAAATTTTAGAATAAACAATTCTTAACCGCATTCGCCTCGGATTTGAATCAGAAGGGCCTGAATTACCCGCTAACCGAACCCTTCCCTTACCGGCTTCATTGTTTACAATAAAAGAAGGAACCTGTATACTTGTTGTACCAAAACTTCCCGGGCGGTATAATTCACTTATATAAACAGGGGCTGAAACCCTAAGATCATAAACGGGCTCCGTATCATTAACCACGTGCTGCACATACCTTGTTAAATTAAAGTGCCAGCTCTTAATGTTATTGCCTGTACCGTCTTTTGTTTGGATGGGCGTGGTTCCAAAACTGTTCAGATTTGAACTTCCTGTATTGCTGAAAGTAACATCATAAGGGATTGTACGAAACTTAGATACCGAAGAATCGTAGGCATCCAAATATAATTTTGTGGGATAAAAAAGAGTATCACTTACATCATAAACTTGTTCCATTATCAACTCAGCCCTGTGAACAATACGGTTATTCAGATTTTTTAAGCCGGGGATTTTAAGCACAGCAAAAGAACCAGGGGTAGATTGAATATATATAAGATCATCAGGTGTGGGACCGCCTACAGCTGCAGCCAGCGGCGTACCCGCATAGTCCCTCTTGATATAATTGGCGGATACAGATGTTGGATTTGCTGCAAAGCTAAAATAAGCCACGGCTGTATCCCATTTTTCAACGGGTGAGTCCCCATTATCATCTTTATAATAAATGGCGAGCTTAGTATTATCACCTCCCAGGTCTACTCCAATAAGAGCATTGCCAGCATTGGATTCCAGTGCGAAACCTTTAAAATAACTACGAAAGGCCGAATCAGAAAAGTAAGCAGCTTTTGAAGAGGTACTGATTGTATCATAATTTAATAATCGTTGCCCGAAAGCATTATCCAGTTTTATTCGTAATTGTTTTGCTGTTGTATCCTGGTATGCTTTTATTGAATCCTTCAATACACTTGGAACAAACGTTCTGGAGCCCAATAAGGCAGCCTTTGAAAAGTTACTTTTCCTGATGATATAGGATGTATCTCCAAAATCGCTGGATTGTGGGATCTCATAAACATTTACAGTTTGTACGGCATTGCTGTCGCCATAGGTTTCCACATAATCCAATACCAAAACAACCGAATCTATATGGAGGCTATCCGGATTATTCAAAAATGTGTAGCGATAATTAGGTGGCTTTAATTCCAGGAAAAGCCTGGCATCCGTTCTTCCAAAAAATGGATCATTCGTTATTAAACCCAGGAAATTTTCATACTCGCTGCTGTAGTAAGTAGTATCTGTTAATATAGAAAAAGTATCATTATAAGCCTCCACCGTAAGGAGCGTATCAAAAGTGGTTATATTATCAACAGTGGGAATTAAATCTCCGCCAAGGGTGGATGATTCGTTGATCTTTTTGCAGGAGAAGAATAAAATAACAATGCTGGTAACAATAGCTCCAAGCCTACCTGCCGGATATTTATAATTCACAAAAAAAATTTATACCATGGTTAAAAATACCCCCTCCGCTCCTGAAAGGGAAGCAATATTACTTACCTGCAAGATCGCTATACAGTTGTAAATACTCTGTTAAATCAGATTCCTCATTATAGAGCAAAGTCTTTTTTCCTCTAACCTTGGTAAATTCATCTACCAATTTTTTCTCAATCCTGTCTGATCCAAAAGTTATAGCATCGGCGTAGGAAGCACCTCCTTTGAACATAGCTGTATTGGTCGCTTCTTTATATAGTTCAAAATCTTTCTCCTTCAACGTTGAATGAATAAGAGCTTTTTGTAAAAAACCGCTACCCAATTTCTCTTTAAATGTATTTTGACCAATGGTAAATACTGTTTTACTGTGGGAAAAAACGGGTTCTTTCTTATACAATGTTTTCAGATAGGCCGGTATCAAACCTGTCATCCAGCCACTGCAGTGAATAATATCCGGAGGCCACCCGAATTTCTTTACGGTTTCCAGGGCCCCTTTACAAAAAAATATTGTTCTTAATCCATTATCATCATACCATTTTTCACTTTCATCATTGAAAATATACTTGCGTTTAAAGAGATCTTCATTCTCCAGAAAATAAACTTGCAAGCGGGCACTGGGCAAGGATGCTACTTTAATCTGAAGCGGCATATCATCGTTATCCACGGATACATTTATTCCGGATAAACGAACTACCTCGTGCAGACGGTGGCGCCTTTCATTAATAGTTCCAAACCTTGGCATAATGCAACGCACCTCAAAACCATTATCGTTTGCTTTTATTGCCAGCTTGTTTACAGTCTCAGAAAATTCAGTCAACTCCAGGTAGGGCGACATTTCGTTGGCAATAAATAAAATCCTTTTTTTTGCTGACATGTAGTCCCGTTTAGATGAAACGTTTTTTAGAAAACGTGTGCGAAGGTACAGTTTTTTACAAGGAATAGTTAAGTTGTGCTGAATTTTAGAACATACAAAACTGTTTATGGTATTATTTAAGAAAAGAAATGACCTTGGCAATTATCTTGAATCTCAACGGAAAAAAGGCAAAAAATATGGATTTATCCCTACTATGGGAGCTTTACATAAAGGACATATTTCACTTATATATAATTCAAATAAAAGTGATGATCTGTCCGTTTCGTGCATTTTTATAAATCCCATCCAGTTTAATAACCAGTCGGACTTCGAAAAATATCCCATAACTCTCGAAAAGGATATTGCGATGCTGGAAGAAGCCGGCTGTGATATATTATTCCTGCCCTCCATAGATGAAATATATCCGGAAGGCCTCCATATGACCAATGCTTATGATCTTGGTTACCTGGAAACGATATTAGAAGGAAAATACAGACCCGGGCATTTCCAGGGTGTTTGTAATGTGGTTCACCGATTACTTGACATTGTAAAACCCGATACTTTATATCTTGGTCAAAAAGATTACCAACAATGCCTTGTTATTAAAAAATTGATTGAACTCATAGGAAGGGAGCACCAAATTCATGTGAAAATTGCTCCAACAATACGTGAAGACAACGGACTCGCCATGAGCAGTCGAAACATGCGATTAAATGAGAAAGAAAAAGCTAATGCGGCTTCAATATTCCATGCGCTCCACTCATTAAAAAGCCAATTAATAGTTGGAGAATTAATGACCTTAAAAGCCCAAACAATAAAAAGCCTGGAAGAAAAAGGGTTTAGTGTTGATTATGTTGAAATAGCGGATGCCGGTAATTTAGCTCTTGTGGAAAATTGGAATGGAACCCAAAAACTGGTGGCTCTTGCAGCGGCTTATTTAAACCAGGTGAGGCTCATTGACAATATATTATTAGATTCTCCAGTAAAATTTTAATTGCAGATAAACCAGGCTTAGGGTAACCCTTTTTGATCCCCTGTTAATAGGAAACTTCTTAAATGCTCTAATTTTGTTTTATGCAAATTGAAATTCTAAAGTCTAAAATTCACCGGGCTGTAATAACAGAATCAAATCTTAATTATGTGGGTAGTATTACTCTTGATGAAGATTTGATGGATGGTGCACATATAATAGAGAATGAAAAGGTGCAGGTAGTAAATGTCAACAATGGGGAGCGGTTGGAAACCTATGTTATAAAAGGAAAAAGAGGTTCCGGCCTTTGCTGCATGAATGGACCTGCCGCAAGGAAGGTAGCCGTGGGGGACATCGTCATCATTATATCTTACGCTACCATGGATCCTGAAGAAGCAAAAACATTTAACCCATGGATATTGTTTCCAAAAGCAGGAAATAAACTATAATACCGAAGGGAATGGCGAGCCAGTGGTTTATTTACATTTTAATTTTGAATCAGCATGAAAAGCATCAAATCCATTTTTTAATTTAATAATTGCAGTTTCGGTTTCCAAACCCAGGTTAATTAATAAGATTTCTTTATGATTCTGCCCAACTAGCTTTACCATATGACAATGAACAAGCGGCTTTTTATAATTATTCAATATGTTTTTTTCCTGGGCCTGGGCGTTTTCCTGGTATGGTGGTCTGTAAAGGATATTGATAATCAAAAATTGTCGGAAATTCATGCTGCCTTAAAATATGCGAAGCTCTATCTTATAGGTCCGGTATTTTTTATTTTATTATTGAGCCATTACATCCGGGCTTTACGCTGGCGATTACTAATGGAGCCTATGGGATATATGCCAGGCAAAGCCAATACTTTTTTCGCCGTAATGGTAGGATATTTTGCAAACCAGGCTCTTCCCCGGTTAGGGGAGGTTTTGAAATGTACTTTATTAGCCCGCTATGAAAAAATACCGGCAGATAAACTGGTAGGCACGATCATTCTTGAACGAATAATCGATGCAATTTCACTCTTCATTGTTTTTGGAATTACCCTGGCTATACAACCCGGTCTCTATTCCCAGATCATGACAACCGTTTTTAATAGTGGGCAGCAGGATGATCAAAATAAAATTCCCGGATATATTATTGGTCTTATTTTTTTCGGAATCATTGTTATTCTTATTGCTTTATGGATGATCATTAAGCGGAAAAATTTTAATGACCTGGCGAATGCTTTTAAAAAAATTGGATCCAGGATCTGGCTGGGCATTAGTACTATACAGCATTTAAGAAAAAGGTGGCAGTTTTTATTTTTAACACTTGCCATGTGGTCTCTATATATATCAGGAGGGTATATTGGTTTCCAGGCCTTGGCTGAAACCCAGCATTACGGAATTAAAGAGGCTTTCACAGTGCTGTCAGCAGGCAGTATAGGAATGATAGTAACACCTGGTGGAATCGGAGCTTACCCCTACCTCATAGAAACAACCATGCAAGTATACGGATTGCAACAAAGTATAGCCGTTGCCTTTGGCTGGTTGTTATGGCTGGCGCAAACCGTTGTTATTTTGGTTGCAGGAATATTTAGCTTTATTATTCTTCCGTGGTATAACAAGAAAAAACAACCAAATTAAAATTGATGATTTATTACTCCGGAACTTTTTCAATTTCCCTTTTTTTCCGGAGCATACTTAATATTTTCTATTAAGCTTGTTATTTAACTTTATAACTTCCCTTTAAACTATATAAAATTCATGCCTCACACAAAACAAAAAACTATTGCAAGGGATATAAGTTGGTTATCATTTAATGCCAGGGTGTTACAGGAGGCTGCTGATAGTACAGTACCTTTAAGAGAACGTATACGGTTTTTAGGAATATTTTCAAATAACATGGATGAGTTTTTCCGTGTGCGGGTTGCTACATTAAAAAGAATGATGCAAATCAGCGGAAAAGCTAATATGCACCTGGAAAATGATCCTCAGCAAATTTTGGATGATATTCAAATGACCGTGTTGCGGCAGCAAAGTGAATTCGCCAGGATTTGGGATGATGTGCAGGTCCGCATGAAAGAACAAAAGATTTTCCTGGTAACAGAAACGGAACTCAGCCCTGCCGAACAGGAATTTGTAACTGATTATTACGACTCTGAAGTAAGTCCCAACCTAATACCGCTGATGATTGAAAATATTCCACAGTTACCTGACCTGGGTGATAAGTCGATTTACCTGGGTGTAGTAATGTGGAAAGAAGATAGTCCTCTTAAGAAAAAGTTTGCCCTAATAGAAGTACCCCGAAGAGTTATTGGGAGATTTGTTCAGCTTCCGTCTAAAGCAGATGAACACCGGATCATTTTGCTGGAAGACGTGATACGGTTTAACCTGCCTGAAATCTTTTCATACTTCGGTTATGATAAATATCATGCCCACGTATTCAAAGTAACCCGTGATGCGGAGTTGGATATTGACAATGATATCTCTACTAACATTATGGAGAAAATTGAAAAGGGTTTAAAGAACAGGAGAAAAGGAAAACCTGTCCGTTTTGTTTACGATAGAGAAATGGATCCGGGTTTATTGGAATACCTGACCCGCCGCCTTAACCTGTCAAAAAAAGACAACCTTATCCCGGGTGGCCGTATTCATAATTTTCGAAATTTTATCGATTTCCCTGAGCAGGCCTTTAAAATAAAAAAGCCCCGGAGGAAACCTTTTGACCATCCATTGCTGACGGAACGAAGAGTATCAGAAGTGATTTTGGAAAATGATGTTATGCTCCACCTTCCCTATCATTCCTTCACCCCGCTTATTGATATCATAAGGGAAGCCGCTATAGATCCGGATGTTACTACCATCAAAATTACCTGTTACCGGCTTGCCCCACAATCAAGGATCATCAATGCGTTGATAAACGCAGTCAGAAATGGAAAGGAAGTACTGGTCATGCTGGAATTGAGAGCCCGGTTTGATGAGGAAGCAAACCTGGATTGGAAAATAAGATTGGAGGAAGAAGGCGCCAAGGTATTGGTAGGTATGCCCAATATGAAAGTGCATGCCAAGATCTGTATGATCCGCAAGAAAGTAAAAGACAAAAGTATTTTATATGGTTTTATAAGCACCGGAAATCTTAATGAAAAAACAGCAAAAATTTACGGAGATCATTGCCTCCTGACAGCAAATCCTGGTATCATGACAGATATCAGCCGCATGTTTAGCTACCTGGAGCATTATAAATCGGACAATCATTCCTTAAAAAATTGCAGCGCCGTGATACCCTGCCCGCAAATATTAAGAAAAGAAATTTATAAACTGATTGATGTGGAAATCCGGCATGCCAGAAAGAATAAAGCTTCCGGTATTACTTTAAAAATGAATTCTCTTTCAGATGAAGGCATGATAGAAAAGTTATATGAAGCAGCCAGGGAAGGTGTACCGGTTCGGTTGATCATCCGGGGTATTTTTTGCATGCTTACAGAAAGTAAAAAGTTTTTAAGAAAGGTGAAGGCGGTTAGCATCGTTGATGAGTATCTTGAACATGCAAGGGTGTGGGTATTTCATAACCGGGGCAAAGAGAAAGTTTATATATCTTCGGCTGATTGGATGTTACGTAACCTGGAACATCGTGTAGAAGCCACCTGTCCTATATGGAACAAGGAAATAAAGCAAGAGCTGAAGGATATTTTGAACATTCAATTACAGGATAATGTTAAAGCAAGATGGCTTGACAATGAATTGAACAATGAATATGTAAAAACACAAAAAAAGAAAATTCGTTCCCAGGTAGAAACGTATGATTATTTATTCAAAAAAACATTAACACAAATTGAGACTGGCAGCCATTGATATCGGAAGTAACGCAGCAAGATTATTGATCAGCGATGTGATACCAGGCACAAAGGCAACTCCTGATTTCATCAAAATCGCCCTGGTTCGGGTCCCTCTCCGATTAGGTTTCGATGTATTTGATATAGGAGAAATTTCACCACAAAAGGCGGAGAATGTTATTAAAACCATTCAGTCGTATAAATTATTACTGGATGTGTATGGCGTAAAACATTTGAAAGCTTGTGCTACTTCAGCAATGAGAGATGCCTCTAACGGGAAAGAACTAATAAAAAAGGTAAAAGCGGAAACCGGCATTGAAATTAAAATAATCAGTGGCCAGGAAGAAGCTTCCTTCATTTATGAAAATCATTTTGCAGAAAGTTTAACTATGGATGAATCGTACTTGTATATTGATGTGGGTGGAGGCAGTACTGAGCTTACTTTTTTCAGCGACGGCAAACTGGTTTTTAAAGAATCCTTTAATATCGGTACTATCCGCTTATTAAAGAACCAGGTGTCCGAAGCCGCCTGGGACGAAATGAAAGAATGTATAAAAACAAGGACCCAGGGCTTTCATCATGTGTCTGCAATTGGAACAGGAGGTAATATCAATAAGATATTTTCTATATCAAAACGGAAAGATGGAAAACCTCTTTCACTCGACTTGTTACGAGATTATTATAAAGAGTTCAGTACATTGACTCTTGCACAACGAATGAGCCTGTATAAATTCAGGGAAGACAGGGCTGATGTTATCGTTCCCGCCCTGCTTATTTATATTAACGTTATGCGCTGGGCTGATGCACAGGAAATATTTGTTCCCAAAATAGGGCTTGCCGACGGTCTGATCCACACACTTTATGAAGAAGTGAAAGAACAAATGGCAATGGCCGCTAAATAATTTTTTTATCGTGGAATCTTTGAGATATTTATATTTTCAATCTAAAAACAAATATTTCTGGCTGTAAAAAAACAGGTATAAAATTGAATTATTTTTTACCCTTGAATTTATTTATCTCCAGTCACAAAGGAATTTTATTCTATCCCATTTTTGCAAACCCACTTTATTGAAAAAAAGGCATGTAATACTTAAAAGGATAGTTAATTGAATTATTACTTCACAGATGATCTTTGATTTAACTATTTTTATACTACAATTAAATCACATGTCTGTAAACAAGGAGATTAAAAGGATAACGACTCATACCTTGCAAAAAATGAAGCAAACTGGTGAAAAGATCTCTATGCTTACAGCATATGATTTTTCGTTTGCCAAGATTATTGATGGCGCCGGAGTAGATGTAATATTAGTTGGTGATTCGGCTAGCAATGTAATGGCGGGACACGAAACAACTTTGCCTATTACACTGGATCAAATGATCTACCATGCTTCTTCAGTTATAAGGGCCGTAGAAAGATGCCTGGTGGTGGTTGACCTGCCGTTCGGCTCCTATCAATCCAATTCAGACATCGCACTTGCTTCTGCTATCAGGATCATGAAAGAAACAGGAGCTCATTGCATTAAACTGGAAGGAGGCGAGGAAGTAATTGACTCCATAAAAAAAATAGTTTCGGCCGGTATTCCCGTTATGGGTCATCTCGGCCTTACTCCGCAATCGATATATAAATTCGGCACTTATACCGTAAGGGCTAAAGAAGAAGTGGAAGCAGACAAACTCAGAAAAGATGCTAAACTTCTCGAAGAGGCGGGCTGTTTTGGAATTGTTCTAGAAAAAATTCCGGCCTCGCTTGCTAAAGAAGTGTCGGAAAGTATATCTGTACCAACCATTGGAATTGGAGCTGGTGGCTATTGCGACGGCCAGGTACTTGTAATGCATGATATGCTTGGAATAAATACAGAATTTAAACCCAGGTTTCTACGGCAGTACCTGGATATACATCAGCAGGCCACAAAAGCAGTGCAACAATATGTGGCGGACGTAAAGAAAAACAATTTTCCAAATGACTCCGAATCATACTAAGAGAATACAGAAATGAAAACGGCTATTGTTTTTGCTTTTTAGCAAGCTCTGTCAAAGAATTTCATTCATTTCCTCAAGGCTGTCATATATGTATTCCAGGTCTCTATTGCTAATGCAATAAGGAGGCATGACATAAATTGTATTTCCCAATGGCCGGAGTATAATACCTCTTTTTAAAAAAAACGAATATAACCTGTCCCGTAAGGGATTAAAATATGAAGTTTTTTCCTGCGTAATAAAATCCGTAGCCAGGATGGTTCCTCTGCAGCGCAGGTTTTTCATAAAAGTATTATCCCTGTTTTTTCCGATAAAAGACAAATGCATATTTTCAATCCTGCGTATGTTCTGAAGACATTCGTCCTTAATTAAAAGTTCAAAGCTGGCAAGTGCTGCAGCACATGCCACTGGATTTGCTGTATAGGAGTGACCATGAAAAAAAGTTTTGGCCCGTTCGCTTGAAAGGAAAGCATTAAAAATATCAGCAGTACATGCGGTTACACCGAGCGCCATCGTACCCCCTGTGATACCCTTAGATAAGCAGATCATATCCGGTTGCAGCTCCAAATAATCACAGGCAAAGTATTTGCCAGTTCTTCCAAAACCAGTCATCACTTCATCGGCTATAGTGAGAATTGAATTTTCTTTGTAAATTCTTAATAAGCTATTCAACACGGCCGCATCATACATTAGCATACCACCAGCTCCCAATACCAATGGTTCAAATATAAAAGCCGCAACATCATTTTTATATTCTTCTATTAAGCGAATGCAAGTTTGAATGACCTCCTTCTCCTGACCCGCTACCGGCAGTGGAATATGAACGACATCGAAGAGCAGCTCCTCAAAGGGTTTTGTGAAAGCGCTCCGGCCGCTGATTGACATAGCTCCAAATGTATCGCCGTGATAACTATGTTCAAATGCCATGATCTTTCCTTTCCTGGTTCCCTTATTATCCCAATACTGTATAGCCATTTTTATGGCTACTTCTACTGCTGTTGATCCGTTATCAGAATAAAAAATCTTTGATTGGTTAGATGGTAATATAGAAAGGAGATTTTCTGCAAGTTCTATTGCGGGTTGATGTGTGAAGCCGGCGAAAATTACATGTTCCAGTGTATTTAATTGCTCCGCCACTTTTTTTGCAATAAACGGATGCGCATGACCATGAATATTAACCCACCAGGATGAACCCGCATCAATGTATTTTTTTCCAGCCTCATCAAAAAGGTATACTCCTTCACCTTTTATTATGGCGATGGGAGGATCATTTAATTGCATCTGCGTGTAAGGATGCCAAATAACTTGCTGGTCCCTGGATGTAAGATTCATTGTATACTTTCCATTTTATCTTTCCATTCATCTGCATATTTTTTCACTAGCATCTTATTAATATTTTCTTCATGACCGATCTTTGCAAGGCATCTCACACCAGAATATTGCAAAATGAAATTCTCGGTATACTGGTTAGCTTCTCCGTTAAAAATAATTCCGTACAAATGAATGCCTCTGTCTTTCAATAACTGAATGGATAATAACGTATGATTAATACTCCCAAGATAATTTTTAGAAACCAGTATCACAGGCAAATCCCATTTTGTAAAAAGATCAATATTGAGTTCTTTATCGTTAAGGGGAACCATTATCCCCCCCGCCGCTTCTACAATGATCAAATTCTCAGAAGAAGGAAGATTAAGATTACGTGAAAAAATTTGAACCTCATCTATTTGTGCTGCCGCATGCGGCGACATGGGCTCTGATAATCGATAACCCTCCTGGTGAAAAAAAGATTGATGATTCGTAATATGCTTCTTTACAAAGTCCGTATCGGTAAAATCCAGGTTACCTGCCTGCACAGGTTTCCAATAATCTGCATGCCACATTTCCACTAATATGGATGATATAAATGTTTTGCCAATTCCGGTACCTATGCCTGCTATCACTATCCCTTTCATACAAAGAGTATTTGGTTGATAGCATCTTTAAGCCCGGAGATTTGTTCTATGGTATTATGCATATGCAGGCTAATGCGCAATCGTTCTTTGCCGAAGGGAACAGAAGGACTTAAAATCGCCCTGACATCAAACCCCTCTTTTTGTAATTGTTTTGAAATACTTCTTACCCTTTCATTGCCCGGAATGATCAGGCTCTGGATAGCACTGTTACTATCTAAAAGAAAAACATCTCCGGCCCCTTCAAACCCCGTTTTAAATTGCCCGATCAATTGGTGCAGAAAGGTATTATCAAAAGATTCTGTCATCAATTCTTCATATGCCGATTTTATTGAAATTAATGAATGAAGAGGCAGCGCAGTAGTAAAAATGAAAGAACGTGCAAAATTGATCAAATAATTTCGCAGGGTTTTACTACCGGTAATAATAGCACCATGGCAACCTATTGCTTTTCCAAATGTAATTACCCTGGCAAACACATCGTTTTCCAATTCTTGATGACATACCAGGCCCCTGCCCTGCCGGCCATAAAGCCCGGTAGCATGTGCCTCATCAACAATTAAATGACTTTGATATTTTTTGCAAAGAGCCGCAATTTCTTTTATAGGTGCCATATCTCCATCCATTGAATAAACGGATTCAACCGCAACAAAAACATTTCCCCTGGCTAGCCTGAGTTTTTTTTCAAGGTCTTCCACATTGTTGTGTGCAAAACGAAATCGATTGGCATAACTAAGCCGGCATCCATCAATAATACTTGCATGGATCAATTCATCACAAATTATGGTATCATCTTTTTTAGCTATGCAGGAAAACAAACCCAGATTCGCATCATAACCTGAGTTAAAAATCAATCCTGCTTCTGCCTGGTGAAATTTTGCCAGGAAATTTTCAAGATCTTCAACATACGTGGTGTTACCTGAAATAGACCTGGAACCGGTAGCTCCAGAAAACCCGTTTATCTCATGCGCATCCCGGTTTACCTTTTGTCTTATTTTTTCCGATCTGGCAAAAGATAAATAGTCGTTGGAACAAAAGTCTATCAAATTCTCATGTACTTGCAGGTAGCGATAAAGAGAGTCCTTCCTTCTTTGTTCAAGAACATCCTGCATAACCTCATCTATCGGGCTGGAAGGAACTACCAATGGGCTGAAAAATTTTAAATTATAATAGGATTTATAAATTCATTATCCCGGCATTTCTTTCTTCATTCTTAAAAGCTTTTCTTGCTGTCAATCCCAGTATCTCAAACATGTGCATATCATCAGATATGGAAGGATTAGGAGTAGTTAATAATTTATCCCCGGCAAAAATAGAATTTGCTCCGGCCATAAAACATAACCCCTGCTCGGGCACACTCATTTCTAACCTGCCGGCAGAAAGCCTGACAACAGTCTTTGGCATAATAATTCTTGTTGTTGCAATCATTCTTACCATTTCCCAAACCGAAACCCTTTCCTGGTTTTCAAGGGGCGTTCCTTTTACTGCTACCAACGCGTTAATAGGCACTGATTCGGGATGTTGAGGCAGGTTACTTAACGTGTGTAGCAGGCCAATCCTGTCATCAACCGTCTCGCCTAATCCGATGATGCCTCCCGAACATACTGTCAACTTTGCTTTTCGAACATTGTGCAGAGTCTCAAGCCGGTCATCATAAGTACGGGTGCTGATAATATTCCTGTAATTTTCTTTTGATGTATCCACATTATGATTGTAGGCATATAAACCGGCTATTTTCAATTTTTGTGCCTGCTCCAAAGTAAGCATGCCCAGGGTACAGCACACTTCCATATCCATAGCATTTACCGCTTTTACCATTTCCAATACCCGGTCAAAATCCCTGTTATCTCTTACTTCTCTCCAGGCTGCACCCATGCACAACCGTGATGCACCAACGCTCCTGGCTTTTTCAGCCGCTTCCAATACTTCATCTATTTGCATTAATGCATGCACCTCCACTCCTGTTTGGTAGCGGGCCGCCTGGGGACAATAAGAACAATCTTCAGAACATCCCCCGGTTTTAATTGAGATCAGGCTGCTGATCTGCACTTCACCATAATCATTGTTATTTCGGTGAACAGTAGCTGCTTCATATATAAGATCAAGCAGAGGTCTTTGATATATTTCTAAGATCTCTTCTTTTGTCCAATTATTTTTGATCATACACTGTGCTTATAAAGGTTCAAAAGTAGGTAAATCAATTTATCAAAAGCGGGTAACAGACAGATAGAATATCTTTGCGCTTCTTGATTTTTAAAATATATCAAAATCGATTGTATGCAGGATTACCTGGAGCTTCTTGGAATAAAAACTATTAATGAAGGCGTTTCCTCCGGAACACAAACCGTGAAAACAAATGGTGATAAAATTGAAAGCTATTCACCTGTTGATGGAAAACTAATAGCCGCTACTACATCCGTAGATAAAGAGGCCTATGAAAAAATAATAAAACAGGCAGAAGAAGCTTTTTTGGAATGGCGAACCTGGCCAGCTCCCAAACGGGGTGAAATTGTACGGCAGGTGGGTGAAAGCTTAAGAAAGTATAAAGAACCCCTGGGAAAACTAGTTTCCTACGAAATGGGTAAAAGCTTGCAGGAAGGTTATGGTGAAGTACAGGAAATGATTGATATCTGCGACTTTGCTGTAGGACTTTCAAGGCAACTCCATGGACTGACGATGCACAGTGAAAGGCCTTCGCACAGAATGTATGAACAATATCATCCTTTGGGCATTGTAGGAATTATATCCGCTTTTAACTTTCCTGTTGCTGTATGGAGTTGGAATGCAATGCTTGCCTGGGTTTGCGGTGATGTATGTATCTGGAAGCCTTCCGAAAAAACACCCATTTGCGGACTTGCTTGTCAAAATATAATCAGCGAAGTATTTTCAAAAAATAATGTACCCGACGGAGTAGGCGGATTAATAATCGGTGGGCGGGATGTAGGTGAATGGCTGAGCCATGATTCCCGGATTCCATTGCTATCCGCCACAGGTTCTACCCGAATGGGGAAAGCGGTGGGTGCTGCAGTTGGCGCAAGATTGGGCAGAGCCTTATTGGAGTTGGGAGGAAATAACGCTATTATCATTTCAAAAGAGGCAGATCTGGATATTGCTATTCTGGGTTCTGTTTTTGGCGCAGTAGGTACGGCGGGTCAACGATGTACAAGCACAAGGCGACTCATTATTCATGAAGATGTTTATGAAAAAGTAAAAGCAAAATTGATCAATGCATACCAGCAACTTTTCATAGGAGATCCTTTAAATGAAAAAAATCATGTAGGGCCTTTGATTGACAAGGATGCAGTTACACAATACCTCCAGTCTATTGAAGCCTGCAAATCTGAAGGAGGGAATTTTATAGTAGAAGGTGGTGTTTTGGAAGGCAATGGATATGAAAGTGGATGTTACGTTAAGCCATGTATTGCTGAAGCTAAACCAGGCTTCAAGATTGTACGCCATGAAACTTTTGCGCCCATACTTTATTTGCTAAAGTATAAAACAATAGATGAAGCTATAACAATCCAAAACGAAGTACCCCAAGGTTTGTCTTCTTCCATCATGACTCTAAACCTTCGGGAAGCGGAACTGTTTCTTTCCGCTACAGGAAGTGATTGTGGAATTGCCAATGTCAATATTGGCACATCTGGTGCTGAGATCGGAGGCGCTTTTGGTGGTGAAAAAGAAACAGGCGGAGGTCGGGAAAGCGGCAGTGACGCATGGAAAGTGTATATGCGCAGGCAAACCAATACTATAAATTACAGCACCAACCTCCCACTTGCCCAGGGAATAAAATTTCATGTATAAATACTAAAAAATCAGTTAGCTCGTTGATAATGACTAATGAGATACTTTGCTAATTGCTTCGTTTTCTGCAAAATAATTTCAATTTTTACAGTAAAACTATATCCTTAAACACCAACCTGATATCCATGAAAAGGATCTCTGTCTTATTTACAATTGTCTTTCTTTATTCACTTGTTTCCCAGGCTCAATTTAAAATTGCCATTACCGGCGGTCCTCATCAATCAAAAGTTATAGAAGAAAATAACCTTCCCGGATGGGATAGTTTGAAAAATCAATATTCAGGAAGAAACGGAATACACTTTGGTTTTATGGCCAATCTCCGCTTTACTCCTGCTTCTAATTTTTATTTTCAACCCTCCGTAACCTTCTATAATAAAGGAAGAAATTATAAGAGTAGTGCAAGAGATACTGCCGTGGTTATAAAAAGACCTTTATTACCCGATTCTATCTTAAATACGAACTATTATCAAACCAGGAAGCAGTTTACTAACTACATAGACCTCCCTTTTAATATTGTATATAAAATAACATTAGGCAAGAAAGTAAACTTCATTTTAGGTGTGGGACCTTACTTGTCCTTCTTTTATAATGGATTCGATAACAAGTATGATATCATCACAGATGTAAGTGTTACCTCTGAAGAAAATACGGATCTGCCAGTTGGTAAAGGTCCTGGTAAATATTCAATTATTGATTATGGAATCAATAGTCTTGCGGGTTTTGAATTTGGTCGTGTTTTCGTTACAGCAAATTATAGTCGTGGACTGAATGACTTTTATAAACCCGCTGATTATACCATCTCTGATTACAAACACGAGGTAATGGGTGCTACACTGGGTATATTTTTCGGAAAACCGGACCTGATAAAACCAGCGGATAAAGACGGCGATGGCACGCCGGATAAATTGGATAAGTGCCCCGATTTAGCAGGACCTTCCAAATTCCTGGGGTGCCCGGATACCGATACCGATGGAATTCCGGATTCTGAGGATAAATGCCCTGGGGAAGCAGGTCTGGCTTCAAACAAAGGATGCCCGGTAAAAGACAAGGATGGCGATGAAATATTGGATATTGATGATAAATGTCCGGAGTTGGCAGGTCCAAAGGATAATCAGGGCTGTCCTTTTGCTGATAGAGATAAGGACGGCATTATTGATAAAGATGATAAATGTCCTGATGTAGCGGGCCTGGGCAGGTATCAGGGTTGCCCCGTTCCTGACACTGATGGGGATGGAATTAATGACGAAGAAGATCAATGCCCTGCAGCCAAAGGCTTCAAAGCCAAAAACGGCTGTCCCGAAGAAGTAAAAAAGGATATTATTGAGAAGGTAGATTTTGCCGCAAAGCGTATCCAGTTTAAAGTTAGCAGTGCTGAATTACTACCGGTATCGTTCCAGGTGCTCGATAAAATAGCAGAGATCCTTATCATTAACCCTGATATAAACGTATTAATTGAAGGACATACCAGTCGTGATGGAACCTATGAAGCGAATATGCTTTTATCAGAACAGAGGGCAAATAAGGTTCGGGATTATCTATTATTAAAAGGAATAGATGCCGCCAGGCTAAGTTCAAAAGGCCTGGGGCCAGACAAGCCACTGAATGAGGGCAAAACCGCAGAAGAAAAAGCAAAAAACAGGCGGGTTGAATTAAAATTAAGCAACTAAAAAGAATAAACTTTCGTCAAAAAATCACAAAACCCTGCGCCGGATAAGCCGTGGCAGGGTTTTTATTATTACTAATATATGAATGGTAAATACTATTTTGTAAATTTTCCCAATTTTGTAAAACAATAAAATAACTACTAAGAAATGAAGAGTTTACTGAAGCACGTCCTTTTATTTGTTACCGGAGCTTTGACGGGTTTGGGTCTTTTGGCTCAAAGAACGGATGTGCCAAAAGGGTGGCATCTACTGGATAAAAAAGAGACTGGATTTTATGGCATCAGTCTGGATAAAGCTTATGAATTTGTCAAATCAAATAATCTGAAAAGTACCCCGGTTATTGTGGCAGTTATTGATTCCGGCGTAGATACTCTGCACGAAGATTTAAAATCAGTTCTTTGGAAAAATCCGGGAGAAATTCCCGGCAATGGCATTGATGATGATAATAATGGGTATATAGATGATGTAAACGGTTGGAATTTTCTTGGAGGCAGGGACGGCAGGAATGTAGAAAAAGATTCCTACGAAGCGGCCCGTATCTATCATAAACTGAAAAGCAAATGGGAAGAAAGAGACATTGCATCCGGAACCTTATCTGTTGATGAAAAAAATGAATATAAAATGTGGCTCAAGGCCAAATTTGATATAGTTGGAGAAATAAATCCGCTGGAAGTGATACAGGTAAAAAGAATGTATAAAGATCTGCTCATGGGTGATTCGGTTATTCGTAAAGAACTTGGAAAAGAAGAATATAATTGTAATGATCTGGGAGGGTATACTGCAACAACAGATAAGGCAAAAAAAGTAAAAGCCATTTTGATCAACATTTGTAGAGGAAATGATAATGATGAGATTTCAAATGTTATGATCCTGGATGAACTTGAAGGTGATATCAATAAGTTTGAAGCAGTTGACAAAGCGCCAAAAGAATTTCGGAATGAAATTGTGAAGGATAATTATTACGATTTGAATGATAAGTTTTACGGGAACAACAATGTCATGGTGAATAATCCGGCCGCATTGCATGGAACTCATGTATCAGGCATTATTGGCGCAAAAAGAAATAATGGGGTGGGAATTGATGGTATTGCCGATAATGTAAGGATCATGACGATCAGGGCTGTACCGGATGGAGATGAACATGATAAGGATATCGCATTAGGCATACGCTACGCTGCAGATAATGGCGCCAGGATAATCAATATGAGTTTTGGTAAAGGTTTTTCACCAGAGAAAAAGTGGGTAGATGATGCCGTTAAATATGCAGCAGGAAAAGGAGTGTTATTGGTACATGCGGCAGGAAATAGTCATTTTAACCTGGACACTACTTCCAATTTTCCAAATCCCGTATTTGAAGAGGGTGGCCGTGCAGATAACTGGATAACGGTTGGAGCAAGTGGTGACCCAAAGGCCGGCGGCTATACCGCAAACTTTTCAAATTATGGCAAGAAAGAAGTGGATGTATTTGCGCCGGGAGTAAAAATTTATTCTACTGTACCTGGAGGTAATACCTATCAGATGCTTCAGGGAACAAGTATGGCGTCACCTGTTGTCGCCGGCCTCGCCGCTTTCATATTAGAATACTTTCCCCACCTGACGCCACAGCAATTAAAATCGGTAATCGAAAAATCAACGATTAATCCGGGTGAAAAAGTCAAAGACCCAGGTACGGGTGAAGAAGTGGAAATGTCCGATCTTAGTGTGAGCGGAGGTATAATTAATGCCTACGATGCCATTAAGCTTGCACACACCATGAAATCTCAGGAGAAAAAATCGACTACACCAACAAAGTCTAAAGTAAAAGTAAAGGCTAAAGGATAAGAATAAAAATTATAAGAAAAGCCCGGCACTCTCATGCATTTAGCAAGGGAGACCGGGTTTTCTGTTTTTGTTTACTGCTGTCTCTAAAGAGATAATTAGCAATTTTATTTTTTTCGATTTAACCGCTATTCGCTTTTTTGACATGGTGTAAATTTTTATAGTTGGTTATTCAACGTAGCCCCGGGATCGACTACTTTCAAAATGTTACCTTTGCCCTAACAAGATTGATTATGGATATTAAGAACAACATTCTGGAAACAATAGGAAACACACCTTTGATCCGCCTAAATAAAATCACCCGGAATTTTCCCTGTACTGTTTTGGCTAAAGTGGACTATTTCAACCCTGGTAATTCCATCAAAGACCGGATGGCTTTGAAAATGGTGGAAGTGGCAGAAAAGGAAGGAAAGCTAAAACCGGGTGGCACCATCATAGAAGGAACCAGTGGAAACACAGGGATGGGCCTGGCCCTGGCAGCTGTTGTGAAAGGATATAAATGCATATTCGTAACGACAGATAAACAATCAAAAGAAAAAGCAGACATTTTAAAAGCGGTAGGAGCTGAAGTTATTGTTTGCCCAACCAATGTGGTACCCGATGACCCCATGAGTTATTATAGCGTTGCCAAAAGACTGGCCAATGATATCCCAAACTCATACCATATGAACCAATATGATAATCTTGCTAACAGGTTGGCCCACTATGAATCTACCGGACCCGAGATTTGGGATCAGACAGACGGAAAAATCACTCACCTCGTTTGTACTGCAGGAACAGGTGGTACAATAACCGGTACGGCCATGTACCTGAAGGAAAAGAATCCCGATATTCAAATTTGGGCTATAGATGTGTACGGTTCGTTGCTGACAAAATATTTTCGCACGGGTGAAATTGATATGAAAGAGGTTCATCCATATATATCAGAAGGGTTTGGAGAAGACTTTGTGCCGGCAAATTATGATATGAGTGTGATTGATCATTTTGAGCAGGTTACTGATAAAGATGGAGCTATTATGGCAAGAAAACTGGCAAAGGAGGAAGGAATTTTTTGTGGCTACAGCGCAGGTAGTTGCATACAGGGTTTAATGCAATTACAGAGTAAACTAAAAAAAGACAACCTGGTAGTTTGCATTTTCCATGATCACGGTAGCAGGTATGTGGGTAAGATTTACAATGACCAATGGATGATAGAACGCGGCTTTCTTGACGTTAAAACATTTAAAGACGTAATCAGTTCCAGGGGCACCAAACGTCTAATTACCATAGAACCTGCTCAATCCGTAGGAGAAGCAGTGGACCTCATGAAGAAATATGATATTGAACAAATTCCCGTCATGAATGGGGATGGCCCCGTCGGTGCTATAAGCGAAGGAGGTTTATTTCAAAAAGTGTTTGACAACCCTGATATTAAAAATTCCAAAATTTCAGATGTCTTAGAGCCCAAACTTCCTATGGTTGCATTTGACACCCCGGTTGAAAAGCTGAGCTCATTAATAACTAAGGGAAACGGTGCAGTTTTGGCAAAAGACGATGCCGGCAATTATCATATCATTACTAAATACGATGTGATACAAGCATTAGGCAAACAATAGGCTATACAATTTTATAAACTTTATTATAGAAGTCATATTCTATTCATTCACTCCCTTATTTCGTAGAAGTACGAGTATATGTAGCGTTAATCCTGCCGCAAAAAAATAGATAGTTTCCTATACAATCAGGAAATTCCATATTGAAATAAATGGGTTCTTTTGCTCTACAATCTTAAAAGATTCACAATTACTTTTGATGCAGAAGTTGATTGATTCAATTCAATCTAAATCCAATATCATCCTGAATAACCAACCGTCCAAGTATTGAATTTTTTTTAAAACCCAATCCTGAAAAACCAAAGTTTGAAATCCGTATCAGTCA
>JBGTNK010000096.1:0-46617 GCA_041743125.1 Chitinophagaceae bacterium | reverse complement strand
ATTTTCTGATAAGCGAATTAATAAAGCTTTGTTTTACAGGGTTAAAGCCGCCTGTAAAGCTAATCTTTCACTTTGTAATTTCATAGACTTGCAAAGGGAAAAACATAACGTCTGATAACGAATAGGTTAGAAAAATATTGTAATTGATAATGACTTTGGTGTTCTGCCTTATTTTTGCCTGAAACTTAAGATAAACGAATGAATTTGATTGAAGAACTGAAATGGAGAGGGATGATAAGGGACATTATGCCCGGAACTGAGGAACAATTGACAAAGGAAATGACTACGGCCTATATCGGTTTCGACCCTACAGCAGAAAGCCTTCATATTGGTAGTTTGGTGCCCATTTTTTTGTTGATTCATCTTCAAAACGCGGGGCATAAACCCATAGCCCTGGTGGGGGGTGCCACCGGGATGATCGGAGACCCCAGCGGTAAAAGTGAGGAAAGAAATTTGCTGGACGAAGCCACGTTAATCAGGAATATTGAAGGCATCAAAACACAATTGACAAAATTCCTCGATTTTAACCCTGGAAAACAAAATGCAGCAGAAATAGCTAATAATTACGATTGGTTTAAAGGCATTTCTTTTATCGACTTTTTAAGAGATACTGGTAAGCATATCACCGTTAATTATATGATGGCAAAGGATAGTGTAAGAAAAAGAATTGAAGGAGAAGTTGGTATGAGTTATACAGAATTTGCTTACCAACTCATGCAGGGTTATGATTTTTATTGGCTGTATAAAACCAGGAATTGCAAACTTCAGATGGGTGGAAGCGACCAATGGGGAAATATTGCTACGGGTGCCGAACTGGTCCGCCGGAAAACCGGGGGTGTAGCATTTGCATTTACCTGCCCTTTGATCACGAGAGCTGATGGTGGAAAATTTGGGAAAACAGAGAAAGGAAATGTATGGCTTGATCCCTCTTTAACCACACCATTTCAATTTTACCAATTCTGGCTAAACGCCAGTGACGAGGATGCAGAAAAATGGATCAGGATATTTACATTTTTAACAAAGGAGGAAATCGAACTGATTTCTCAGGAGCACCATAAAGATCCCGGCCACCGAATTTTACAAAAAAAATTGGCTGAAGAAATTACATTATTGATTCATGGCCAGAAAGAATTTGAAAACGCCATTGAAACTACACATAAACTTTTTAGCGATATTTCTGCACCTATTGAAATGCTCAGCATAAATGATCTGGAAGCAATGGAAGGTGTCATAAAATCCGAATTTTCAAAGGAAAAAATAGTAAATGGGATTAATGTTATTTCCCTGCTAACAGATACAAATATTTTTCCCAGTAAGAGTGAAGCCAGGAAGATGGTTCAAGGCGGAGGGATTAGTATTAACAGGAAAAAGATAACCGATTTGAAAATGAGCATTGATAGTAGCCTGTTACTGCATGATAAATATGTACTGGTCCAAAAGGGCAGAAAGAACTATTATTTAGTAGAAGTTGTTTAACTAATGACTTTATTATGCAAAAAGTATATTTCATAAGTGGGTTGGGTGCAGACAAAAGAGCATTTTCCTTGCTTGATCTTTCTTTCTGTGAACCAGTATTTATTGACTGGATAAACCCTTTAAGAAAAGAAAGTCTTGAAAATTACGCTGTTCGTCTTCGTCAACAAATAAATGATGAAAATTCTACCGTGGTAGGCGTATCATTTGGTGGCATGCTGGCCTGCGAAATGGCCCGGGCTGATAGCAGTATGAAGGTGATCATCATAGCCAGTAATAAATCGGCGGATGAATTTCCGGGTTATCTTAGAATAGGAAAATATCTCCCTTTATATAAATGGCTTCCCGGAAAACTTTTAAAAACTTGCCGGTTTAGCTGGATGCTGGGACCAAAAGGAAAAGAGCAGGAAAAACTTTTAAACGAGATTTTAGCCGATGCAGATCCAGAATTCCTAAAATGGGCAATAGAGGCTATTCTAAACTGGAAGCAAAAAACAGTGCCGGCGAATGTTAAACATATCCATGGCACTGCCGATAAGTTGCTTCCGCTCCGGTTTGTAAAAGCTGATTTTAAAATAGCCGGAGGTACTCACCTGATGTCACTCAATAAGCCGGAAGAAGTTTCCGGATTACTCAGGCAACTGATATAATCTCATCCTAGTTTCTTACTCCACCATTTCATCACTCAACATCAACTTGCTTTTTTATGACTGCACCTTCAGTAGCTTCAGGCAAAAATTTTCTTTCATTGATCAAATAACCATTTCCTTTTTCACATAGGTGAACTTTCAGGTTTTCTATACTTACCGGGTTTCCATCAGGGATATCCGCAATATTAGAATGCATAATCTCATGCCCGTCTATGATAATAACCAGTCCGCTGCCTATAGCTTCCATTTTATTACCTTCTGTTATCAGCATACCGGTATCTTCTCCAAGCCCAATACCAATACATCCGGGATTACCCGCTACGGCCTGGACCAACCGGCCAAACCTTCCCCGCTTTTCAAAATGAGAATCGATGATCAGGGATGAAATAAAACCCAGGCCAGTTGTGATCTTTACTTCTCCTTTCAGGTGGGCCAGGGCAGCATTACCTTCGTAGATCATAGTATTACTCATAGCCATGGCACCGGCGCTGGTACCGGCTATTAGAAAATTCTCCTGTTGATATCTCTGTTTAATGATACGCAAAAATTCCGTTCCTCCATTATTGGCACTAAGCCTCAATTGATTTCCTCCACTGAACATAATAGCATCACAATTACGGATTCTTTCTATAAAGTCCGGATCGGTTGTATCCCGGCGGTTCCTGATGTGCATCACATCAACATTGGTGCAGCCGATCTTGCCAAATGCATTCAGGTAATTTTCTCCCACCTCGTAAGGCATCATAGATGCGGTGGTGATAATTTCAATGCGGGAGGAAGGTCCCCCGGCTTCTTCAACAACGCGGCGAAGAATGCCTAATTCAAAAAAGTTAAGATTGTTGCGGTAGAAATCCCCGGTCTCAAGATTGGTTCCTTTATCCTCAGCCCCACCGACAGCTATTAGTTTTCCTTTAGGATGGCTCATTCAGGCACATTTGATAAGGAGCAAAAGTAATAGAAAATCAATGGAACAAAAAGGCAATAAAACCCGGGTGAGAAAACAAAGACTTTAAGAATCATAATTTCAATTATACACGTTCTGCATTGATCTGAAAATTGAGTTTTGCTTTCGTTCAAATCGGGTTGTTGAAAAAGGGACTTACTAACAAATGAAATAATTTTTACAATAGCAGGGAGCTCATGGAAAAAAAATCTTAATACATGAGGAAGATTAAATTTCTTTTACAGGATATGGGAAGCAAGTGGGGAATAAATAATCTGGTACGACTTTTATACCATGAAGAAGGAAAGTTGGCCGTATTTACAAAATCACCTAATTTGAAATAATAACTTTTTGTGTATGCAAATTCTTGAAATAAAAGTGCTGAAAGGACCTAATTACTGGAGTGTTCGTCGTCCCAAATTAATACAAATGAAGCTGGACCTTGAAGAAATGGAACAGCGGCCGACAAATACAATTGAAGGTTTTCGCCAGAGGTTGGAAAAATTATTACCTACTTTATATGAACACCGGTGCAGTGAAGGAGTGCCGGGCGGATTTTTGAGCCGGGTTAAGGAAGGTACCTGGATGGGGCATGTTATCGAACATATAGCCTTAGAAATTCAAACGCTGGCCGGAATGGATTGTGGATTTGGAAGAACAAGAGGAACGGGTTTAAAGGAAGGTCTCTACTATGTAATATTTGATTATATGGAAGAGGATGCCGGGGTATATGCGGCCAGGTCTGCATTCCGGATTGTTGAAGCCCTGATAGCAGGAGTAGATTATGATCTGGAGAAAGATGTGCAGGAGATGAGGGAAATCAGAGAAAATACAAGGCTGGGCCCATCAACCGGTTGTATTGTGGAAGAAGCGGCAAAAAGAGGAATTCCATTTATTCGCCTGAACAAGCAAAGCCTGGTGCAATTAGGCTATGGTGTTCATCAAAAAAGAATACGGGCAACAATTGCCTCAACTACCTCAAATATTGCCGTTGATATTGCCTGCGATAAAGAAGAAACTAAAAACTTATTGGAAGCTGCAGAGGTTCCTGTACCGAAGGGTGTGGTTATTCGGTCTGATGAAGAATTGGATGTTGCAATAAGCAAAGTGGGTTATCCGCTTGTGATAAAACCTATCGATGGGAATCATGGTAAAGGAAACACCACGAATATCACTAACCGCAACCAGGCGCAGAAAGCGTTGGATGCAGCCAGGCAATTTGGTCGCAATGTGATTGTTGAAAAATACATTACGGGTTTTGATTTCAGGGCATTGGTTGTAAATTATAAATTCATTTGCGCAGCTTTGCGAACTCCAGCCGCTGTTACAGGTGATGGTGTTAATACAATTCAATATTTGATTGACGAGATAAACAAAGATCCTCGTCGTGGATACGGTCATGAAAAAGTTTTGACACAAATAACAGTTGACCAGTTTACCCAAAAGATGCTGGACGACCTGGGATATACTTTAGATAAAATACCAGCCCGTGGAGAGGTGGTATTATTAAAACCCACAGCTAATTTATCAACCGGTGGCACTTCAACCGATGTAACTGATGAAGTTCATCCTGTCAATATTTTTATGTTTGAACGAATTGCAAAAATTATCGGTTTGGATATTTGCGGGATTGATATAATGGTTAAGGATCTCAGATCGCCGGTAAGTGAAGCAGGAGGAGCAATATTAGAAGTAAATGCTGCGCCGGGATTCCGGATGCATATTGACCCGTCTGAAGGATTACCAAGAAATGCTGCAGAGCCGGTAGTAGATATGCTTTTTCCAAAAGGCAGTATTGGACGCATTCCAATTATTGCAATTACCGGAACAAACGGAAAAACAACTACCACACGTTTAGCAGCCCATATTGCCAAGAGTGCTAACAAAAAAGTAGGATATACCACTTCTGACGGGGTTTATATTCAAAATCAAATGATGATGAAAGGCGACTGCACCGGCCCGGTAAGTTCATCGTTTGTACTGAAAGATCCTACTGTTGATTTTGCAGTATTGGAGTGCGCCAGGGGCGGAATTTTAAAAGCAGGCCTGGCATTTCAGCATTGTGATGTGGCAATAGTTACCAATGTGGCAGCTGACCATATGGGTTTAGAAGGCATCAATACATTAGAGCAAATGGCAAGAGTTAAAGCCGTAGTACCTGAAACTGTCTTTCCCCACGGTTATGCTGTTTTAAATGCAGACGATGACCTGGTTTATAAAATGCAGGATGACCTGAATTGTAACATAGCCTTGTTCAGCATGGACGAAAAAAACCCCCGGATCAAAAAACATTGCGCAAAAGGAGGTTTAGCAGCGGTCTACGAAAATGGTTTTATCAGTATCATGAAAGGGACCTGGAAAATTAGAGTATCAGCAGTGAAAGATATTCCACTTACCTATGAAGGAAAAGCGATTCATAACATTAATAATACCTTACCTGCGGTTCTGGCTACTTACTTGTACCGTGACATAACTATTGAGGACATACGGCAAGGTTTATTAACGTTTATTCCTTCTTCCTCCCAAACACCGGGCAGGTTAAATTTTTTCCAGTTTAAGAATTTTACTATGCTGGCCGACTTTGCTCACAATCCTCATGGACTCAAATTGCTTTGTGACTTTATCAGCAAATTAGATTATAAGATAAAAGTGGGGATAATAAGTGGAACCGGCGACAGAAGAAATGAGGATATCATGCAACTGGGAGAAATTTCAGCCCAATATTTTGACGAGATAATCATTCGTTGCGACAAGAATCTCCGCGGCCGAAGTGCAGATGAAATTATAGCCTTATTAAAAGAAGGAATTAAAAAAGTAAACCCTGATCTACCCATTATTGTTATTCCAAATGAAGATGAAGCTCTTGATTATGCTTATGCCAATAGTAAACCCGGCAGCCTGGTAACTATTATGTGCGATGTTGTAGCCCGGGCACTGGATAAAATCAAAGAATTAAAGGAAAATGAAGATAGCAGAGAACAACTTGCTATACCTACTGAAGCCTGATTTGTCTTTTTATTACCGAATGCAGGTCATCAAAAACCTTTTGGGTGAAAAGCATTCTACCCTTATTTTTGCACTCCCCATTGAAAAATGGGTACAGTTTGACCCATGGTGTAATGGTAACACTACTGATTTTGGTTCAGTCATTTATGGTTCGAATCCATATGGGTCAACAAAAAATGGACAACTTGGAATTCCCGGTTGTCCATTTTTTATTTTGATACCATCTGGTTACCTTTTGCTTACTTGCATACCACCTTATCTTTATATTAAGGAATGTTCACTTGTTAATTACTTGTAGTAAGATGGCGCCAGTTGAAGATCTGTATTAATTTTATCCTCTTGAAATTTACCAGCTTCCGCTTGCACCACCACCACCAAAACTGCCGCCGCCAAAACCACCGAAGCCACCGCCTCCTCCGCCGCCGCCACCAAAACCCCCACCGCCTCTTCCTCCGCCCAGCATACTTCCAATGATCATACCTGTACCAATATCACCAAACCCCCTGCGGGACATCATCCCTCCCCTGCCTCTTCCCCCACCCCTCCCACTAAATAAAAAAACAAGGATTAAAAAAAATAAAATAGCCCCAAATCCAATGCCTTTGCCCTTTTTTTTACCAGTATTTTCTTCTGCTTTGTATTCACCTGCTGCAGCTTTAATAATGAGATCAGTGGCCTGGTCTAAACCACGGTAATAATTTTCACTCCGGAAATTAGGAACAATGGCATTATCAATAATGCTTTTTGCTGTTATATCTGGAATTGCACCTTCCAGGCCAGGACCTACTTCTATACGGGCTTTCCGATCATCCCTTGACACCAAAACAATAACACCATTATTATATTGTTTGCCTCCTACACCCCATGTGCGTCCTAAGGCAAGGGCAAATTCTGAAATATCGTACCCCTTCAATGAAGCAACTGTTACAACAGTGACCTGGCTGGATGTGCTGTCATTATAAGCCACCAACTTTAATTCAAGTGCCTGCTCTTGCTCCGGCGTCATCATGTTGGCAAAATCATTAGCCAGCCTGGGCGGATTGGGCTTAGGCGGAATCGCTTTGTCAATTTGCGCTTGCGAACAAAAAGAAATCAATAAAAGTATAAATAGGAAAAATTTCTTCATGTAAAATCATCTGCCAAAAACTATATCATCCGGCAATTCGTTTTTATCTATTTTTTTATCATATGGGAAAAAGGTATGTAACGCCTCCCCAATATCTTCAATACACATTACTATGGCTTCAGCATAATTATTCCGGGTAAATAACTCTATCATTTTTCTCACTTCCGTTGTCCAATATTCATTACCAACTTTTTGATGTATTCCTTCATCGCCCAAAACAGCCAGTTGGTGATCCCGGATAGCAACATAAATCAATACCCCATTTCGTTCCTTTGTCTGCCCCATTTTTAAATTATCAAAAATTTCCCGTGCCCTGTCCATGGCATCAACAAACCGGCAACGACTTTCAACAAAAACTCTTACCTCACCGTTTGTTAAGAGTTCTGCCTTCCGGATAGCATCCAGGATAAGCTGCGTTTCCTCTGAATTAAAAAAATCCCTATTTCTCCTTAGAAAATCAAACATCAGGAAGTGATCGTTTATTTTATGTCGAAATTAATGTCTGGACTTTTTTCTGAACCCGGATCGGACCGGAAATAGGCCTTTTCGCTAAAGCCAAAAATCCCCGCCATCAAATTCATCGGGAATCGTTTAACTTTCAAATTATAATTTTCAACCGATGCATTAAAATCCTGGCGTGCTACGTTTATCCTGTTTTCCGTTCCTTCTATCTGGGTTTGAAAATCCTGGAAGGCTTTTGTGGTTTTGATATCAGGATAATTTTCCACTGTAGCCAATAACCTGGAAAATGAACCCTGTAATTGCCCTTGTGCCTGCTGAAAACGATCAAGACTTGCCTGATCGTTGATGTCTACAGTAATAGAAGTTGCTTTTGCCCTGGCTTCCACCACATCTTTCAACAACGACTTTTCAAAATTTGCTGAGCTCTCAATTGTTTTTATAACGCTATTATAGAGGTCGGTCCTTCGCTGATAATTGGTTTCAACATTCCCCCACACTTTTTTTACATTCTGATCAGCCGTAATAAGACCATTGTATCCACTGCAACCCCAAAAGCCAAGTATGAGGATGAGTCCAAGAACAATCATTACTCCTAAATTTCTGGTTCCTTTCATTTTTATTTTTTTTGTGTTGAATTTAAAATTAAGGTATTTCCATTTTTATCAATACAAATTTTTAAATAACGGACCTGGGAAATACCTAATCTTAAAAAATGATCAAATACTAACAAAAAACATTTCTGGTAATTAAACCCTATTAAGGCTTACGAGGTAAATTCTTTTACATGATAAAAAGGGATATTGTACCATAACTTTTAACGTAAAAAACTCACTCGCCCGGGGTAACGACAAGCAACAACATAAATTTATGACTAAATGGTACGGTTTTGGTCGCCGTATTTTTATAATTACACTTATTAATAACTATGAATGTTTTAAAAAGTTCAACGGGTTTATTGCTTTTCCTATTAATATCGGTTTCCTTTTTTTGCAAAAAAGAAAGTAAAAATGCAAAGCCTGCCGGCGACGTGGCGATAAAAGATTCCGTTATCGCACAAAACCTGAATTTTCCCTGGGAAATATTATGGGGGCCTGACAATAATATCTGGATGACAGAACGTGGTGGAAAAATAAGCAAGTTAAATCCAAACACAGGCATAGTATCTACCGTAATGAATATAAGTGAGGTTAGATCAAACGGAGAAGGTGGTTTATTGGGAATGGTATTACATCCAGACTTTTTACTAAACGGGCAATTGTTTGTGGTTTATAATTACGATAATGGCAATGGGTATAAAGAAAAAGTTGTTAGATTCACCTTTAATGGCACGACACTTATTAATCCATTTACTTTAATAGAAAATATTACTGCGGCTCGAATTCATAATGGCAGCCGGCTTCTAATTGCAGATCAAAAATTATTTATTACCACTGGTGACGCTGCGGATCAATCATTGCCCCAAAATATTTCTTCTCCCAATGGAAAAATTCTTAGACTAAATCTTAATGGGACGGTACCAGCTGATAATCCTGTACCGGGTAATCCATATTGGTCCTGGGGTCACCGCAATCCACAGGGATTGGTTTTTGCGAATAATAAATTATATAGTTCAGAACACGGGCCCAGCAATGATGATGAAATAAATATTATAGAAAAAGGGAGAAATTATGGATGGCCTGATGTGCATGGATTATGCAATTTGCCTGCAGAGCAAACCTTTTGCAATGCTAAGAATGTTGCTGAGCCTGTAAAAGTATGGACGCCGACTATTGCAACCGCCGGTCTTGATTATTATAATCATGACCTGATTCCACAATGGAAAAATTCTTTGCTTCTTGTTACCCTGAAAAATGCCAGGCTTTATCAAATGGAATTGGATAATTCATTTTCTTCCATTGTATCCACAAATGAATTTTTTACCAACAAATATGGGAGAATGCGGGATATCTGTATATCCCCCGGCGGCAAAGTCTATATCTGCACAAGCAACGGGAGCAATGACAAGATCATAGAGATATCGAAAAGATCAATGTAACATAATATTCTTGTACCGAAGAGCCGGCCTATTGCTGGACAGCAGCTATACCCGGCAAAGTTTTGCCTTCAAAATATTCCAGCATAGCCCCTCCCCCGGTGGAAACGTAACTAACCTTGTCAGCAAAACCAAATTGATTTATAGCAGCCACAGAATCCCCTCCTCCTACCAATGAAAAAGCTCCTTTCTGTGTTGCTTTTGCTATCGCTTGGGCAATAGCTTTGGTACCATGCTGGAAATTAGACATTTCAAAAACGCCCATTGGTCCGTTCCACAAAATAGTTTTAGAACACAGAATTACGTTTACAAATTGTTCTATTGCATTAGGTCCAATATCTAATCCCATCCATCCTTCAGGTATTGCATTGCTGGGAGCCGACGAGGTTTCTGCATCGGCTGCAAACTTATTGGCGATTACAGAATCAGAAGGCAGATGAATACAAACTCCTTTTTCTTCCGCTTTTTTCAATAACTCCAACGCTGTATCTATCCGGTCGCCTTCACAAAGAGAGTTTCCGATTTTGCCCCCTTCAGCTTTCATGAAAGTATAGGCCATACCGCCTCCAATAATAATATCGGTTGCTCTTTCAAGTAAATTTTCAATAATCAGGATCTTATCTGAAACTTTTGCGCCACCAATAATGGCTAAAAATGGTTTTTCGGAATGGTGCATAACCTTTTCTGCACTGGCTACTTCGCTTTCCAGCAGCAGACCAAACATCCTTTTCTCTTTAGGGAAAAATTGAGCTATCACCGCAGTAGATGCATGAGCACGGTGTGCGGTACCAAATGCATCATTCACCCACACATCTCCCAACCCGGACAATTTTTCTGCGAATTTTTCATCTCCTTTTTCTTCTTCTTTATAAAACCGAAGGTTTTCCAATAATAATACATCACCAGGTTTCATGCTGGCTGCCGCTTGTATAGCTTTTTCCCCGATACAATCTTCTGCAAACAACACATTGGCTTTGCCTAATAATTTACTTAAATGCTTCAGCAGGTGGCGAAGAGAAAATTTCTCTTCAGGCCCCCCTTTTGGCCTGCCAAAATGCGACATCAGTACAGGCATGCCTCCATCGTCGAGAATTTTGTTTATAGTAGGAATTGCAGCGCTCATTCTTGTATCGTCGGTTATTTCAAATTGATCGTCCAATGGGACATTGAAATCAACCCGTACAAGAACTTTTTGTCCGGCAAAATTGTAATCAGAAAACTTTGACATACATGCTAAATTTAATAAGAATGATTATTTTTCCTGTTGCCGGCCTCTTCAAATAATAAATATCCATTTATAACATCCATTACTTCGTTGGTAACATCTTTTCCTCCCTTCAGATTAGTTCGGATAGCCTGCAATGTAAACTTAGGCCCCCATGGCAAACCCCACCAACCTGTCAAAAAAGAAACAACAGTAAATAAAAAGCTTTTCCCGGCTGTTTTTTCACCCGGGCGTATCAGGTAAACGCCGGAAACATCTCTGAAAGTAACAAACAATAAAGATATAGTATATGCAAAATATACAAACCGGCCGCCACCGGAGATTTCCCTTTGAAGATCTGCTGCACTTAGTCCATTAATGTTTTTAATCCTCATAATGCGTAATGCAAAATAAGGCCGCAACGGCTACCGCAGAAATTATTCTGCTGTATTCATTGCGGCCAGAATAAATCGAATCTCTATTTATTTATCAGTTTTGCAAAGAAATGCACGGTTCTTACTAACTGGCTTACATAACTCATTTCATTGTCATACCAGCTGACCGTTCTTACCAGTTGAGTATCTCCGATAGTTTGCACCCTGGTTTGCGTGGCGTCAAACAGTGAACCAAAACTGATTCCTATTACATCACTGCTTACAATTTCATCTTCGGTATATCCAAAGCTTTCGTTTGATGCTGCTTTCATTGCTGCGTTTACCTCTTCAACAGATGTTTTTTTATTCAAAATAGAAGTTACCTCCGTTAGGGATCCGGTAAGCGTTGGAACCCTTTGGGCACTACCATCCAATTTTCCTTTCAGGTTGGGTAATACAACTCCGATAGCTTTTGCTGCACCTGTACTATTTGGTACAATGTTTTGAGCAGCCGCTCTTGCACGTCTCAGATCGCCTTTCGCATGGGGGGCATCCTGTGTATTCTGATCGTTTGTATAGGCATGAATCGTTGTCATTAATCCGTTTACAATTCCAAATTTATCATCGAGTACCTGTGCCATGGGAGCAAGACAATTAGTGGTACATGAAGCGCAACTAATAATTGTTTCGCTGCCATCCAGGATGTTATGGTTAACATTAAAAACGATTGTTTTCAGGTCACCGGTAGCGGGTGCTGAAATCACAACTCTTTTAGCTCCTGCGGTCAGGTGAGCAGAAGCTTTATCCTTATCAGTAAAGAAACCTGTACATTCCAATACTACATCCACATCATGGCTTTTCCAGGCTATTTCAGCCGGATTTTTCTGTGCGTATATTTTTACTTCATCGCCATTAACAATAATTGAATTTTCAGTAGCCTTTACATCAGCATCAAATCTACCCTGTGCCGTATCATACTTCAACAAATGGGCTAATACTTTAGGGCTGGTAAGGTCATTGATAGCCACAATGTCAATTCCATCCATTTTATATATCTGGCGGTAAACAAGGCGACCAATTCTTCCAAACCCGTTGATAGCTACTTTAACTGTGCTCATAATATTAAGAAAGTTTTAGTTTTAAAATGCGGGGCGAAGTTATGAAACCGTTTTTGGTTTACGTTGAACTGGTGCAGGTTTTTATGCCAAAGGCTGAAATTCCAAAAATCTAATCAGTTCTTTATAAAACACGCAAAAACTGCACAATTGGCCTGCTGACGGGAAAGTAAAATTTTTTGGCAGGGAATTGTCGCACTCCTATCTTTGCCGTCCTTTAAAACAGCGGTGCTTTTTATATATATCGCTAAAAAAAGGCCCGTTCGTCTAAGGGTTAGGACACCACCCTTTCACGGTGGTGATACGAGTTCGAATCTCGTACGGGCTACAAAGCTTCATGATTTAAGTGAAGCTTTTTTGTTTAGCTTATTTTGCAAGCCTAAGCAGTCACCAAAAGAATAAAATATTGGACAGCTTTTCTGTTGATCAGGCAAATGATCGATCGAACGCTCAGCCAATGTTAATCATCTGTTTCCAACTCATTTCCTCCAACAATTGAATCCTTTAATAAAAATGTGTGCATTTTCTAGGAAGGAACAAAAGAAAATAAAGGAAGCTTGAAAACATTGCTAACCGATCCAATTTTTCATTGTTCTTTTAATTTTAATACCTTACTTACCTCTAAACATTATTTATACAGCAAATCTTAATTGATTGAAATAAATTGGAGAATATATCCGGGGTTATAATTAAAATATTCGATGGTATTTCTGCCATTAAAAATATTTCCAGTTGTTCTTTGCCCCGCAGCGGGCACAAAAAAGAGACATAAAATTTATATGTGCCAGATCGCCTAATATACCCTTCATATAGGTGAAAAATGTAACAACCTCTAATATTATAATTGACCGAAATTAAATTTATTGAAATCAGTTGGTAAAATTCTAAGGAAGTAAGGCAATTTCAGATCGTAATTTGACTAACTTATACTATA
Source organism: Chitinophagaceae bacterium (assembly GCA_041743125.1). Taxonomy (GTDB): domain Bacteria; phylum Bacteroidota; class Bacteroidia; order Chitinophagales; family Chitinophagaceae; genus Terrimonas_B. The sequence continues at coordinate 33,298 of JBGTNK010000096.1, read as the reverse complement.
AATTACACAGGTAAATATCTCAATAAAAGTCCTTTTACTTTTTCATTATTGCAATTCTACTTAGTCAAAAGTTTATTTATTAAAAGATTATCGATATGGCATTATAATTGAAGAATATTTTATTATTTTCAGGGCATCCTAAGATTCAAATAATACCCTACCGTGAAAAACCAATTCTACTCTCCAAAAAAAAATAATCAATTTTTTATTTGTGCAGTACCCTTTCTTTGTACCTGCCTGATAAGTTTGCAAAAAACGCTTAATACGAAAAATAGTTCGAACGGTTTCAAATTCCAGATTTGCCTTTCCGCTTTATTATATTCAAAGCACAATTTTCAATTACAAGTATCGAAGTTATTTGCAGAAACAATAATAAATCTTATTGAAAATGCCGGTAAATGCTTCTTGAAACCCGTCTTCTTTCAACGCCATAAAATATTCGTTTACTTATATAAAAATTATCACGTTTTCTCTATATAATTAGGTCCATTTTATTTCTAATCCTGATACCCCTATGAAAATTACATTTACTACTATATTCCTTGCTGCCATTATTATGTATGCAGACTTAGCTAATGCTACCAATTACTATTTTTCGATAGCGACAGGAGATGATTCACGGACAGCTGCCCAGGCACTAAATCCTGCAACGCCCTGGAAGACAATAAACAAATTAAATTCCTTTTTTAGCTCTTTACAGCCCGGAGATAGTGTCCTTTTCAACCGAGGAGAAAAATTTTATGGAAGTATTACTATTTCTAAAAGTGGCACTAGCGGATCACCTATTTTGATTGGTGCTTACGGGTTAGGTGCTGAACCCGTAATAACAGGTTTTGCAACCATATCCGGATGGACAAATGAGGGATCTGGTATATATTCAAAAGTTATAGCGTTAGAATCAACGGCCAATATTGTAATAGTTGATGGGGTAAATACCGGAAGAGGCAGATTTCCTAATACCGGGTTTCTAACTTATGAATCACACGTGGGCAATACAACAATTTCAGACAATACATTGACGGGCACTCCAAATTGGACTAATGCAGAAGCGGTAATCAGAAAGAACAACTGGATGTTGGACAGAAATATTATTACAAATCATTCAGGAACTACATTGAGTTATACAAAAGGATCTTCATGGACACCAACTGACGGATATGGATATTTTATTCAAAACAGTGTAAATACATTGGATACCGTTGGTGAATGGTATTACGATGGAACAAAACTATTTATGTATTTTGGAGGTGTAAATCCAACATCTAAAACTGTAAAAATAGCAACTCTCGACAGGCTTGCAATAATCAGTTACAAGAACTATATAACCTTTGACAATTTACAATTTGACGGTGCAAATACGTATGCTATTCAAAATACAAGTGGTATTAATATTATAGTTCAAAATTGTGGTTTTACATTTTCAGGGGTACATACTTTTTATATTGATAATGCCTCCGTTAATGCGAGTATAACGATAAATAACAATACAATTAATCATAGTAATACGTGTGCTATTCGGTTAAAGGGGACAGGGACGGTAGCGACAATTAAGAATAATTCAATTAGCAATACCAATATGATACCTGGATCAGGCAGTAGCCAGGATGAGGCCGGGGATGCCATTTCTTTAAATGGACCGAATAATATAGTAGAGTACAACACTATAAACAACACAGGTCATAATGGTGTAGGTCTTTCATTGGGTAGTGGTCAAGTCATAAGATATAATTACATTACCAATTTTGGAATGACAAGATATGATGCAGGGGGTGTTTATTCATGGAATGCAGTAGATAATGTATCCAGCAGGATAATAAACCATAATATAATATTAAATAGTAATCAGGTAATAGAAGGGATAATCGGAGACCCAGCCCTATTTGGTGTATACATTGATGAAAATGGATCAAATACTGATATTACAAATAACACCACATCTAATTGTTATACAGGTGGAATATTTATATTAAATGCAGGAAATATTGATATTACAAATAATACATCATTTAATAATGGCAGTCAGTTAAGGTTTATACATGCTTTTGTAAGTATCGGAACAGCAATAACAGGGATGGCCGTTAATAATAATATTTTCATCTCTAAATTACGGACCCAACCTGTTTTCTATTTCAGAGATGATTCTAATCCTTTTTCTGGATTTGGGACTGCGAATAACAATTATTATGGCCGGCCAATAGATGATAATCTGACAATAAAAACTAAGATATCAGAAACTGAAACAAACCGAACACTGCCTGGATGGAAAACTTTGTCCTTGCAGGATGCAGCTTCTCAGAAATCGCCCAAATTAATCACAGATGTGAATGAATTGAGATTTGAATATAATGCTACTGCATCCACTATAGTTGTTCCACTACTCGGTAATTATCTGGATGTAAGGGGAGTTACTTATAACGGATCTATAACATTGAAACCTTATACTTCAGCAGTTCTTATAAAGAATGGAGTTAGTAACGATCAGCCCCCTAATGCAAATGCAGGTCCTGATCAAACTATAATTATGCCCTCTGATTCTATCAATCTTATCGGGAGTTCAAGCGAAACTGGGAAAACTATATCCTCCTATTTGTGGACTAAAATTTCCGGCCCCAACACATACAAAATCGCAAATGCTAATTCCCCTAATACCTCAGTAACGTGGTTGATAGAAGGAGTTTATCAATTTGAAATAAAAATAACTGATATGAATGGCTTGGTTGGAAAGGATACTGTGCAGATAACAGTAAATGCAGCAGCTAACCAAGCCCCTACTGCTAGTGCCGGAAACGATTTTGCATTGACATTCCCAAATAATACCACTACACTAAGCGGTTCGGGGTCTGATCCCGATGGGTCTATAGCAAGCTATGCCTGGAGCAGGAGAAGTGGCCCAACAACTTTTACATTAGGCAGTCCTAATGCAGCAACAACAACCTTAAGCAAGCTTGTTCAGGGAATATATATTTTCAGATTAACCGTAACTGATAACAACGGCGCTAGCGCAACAGATGATGTAACCGTTACGGTAAATGCAGCAGCTAACCTGGCTCCTACTGCTAATGCCGGAAACGATTTTGCATTGACACTCCCAAATAATACCACAACACTAAGCGGTTCGGGGTCTGATCCCGATGGGTCTATAGCAAGCTATGCCTGGAGCAGGAGGAGTGGCCCAACAACTTTTACATTAGGCAGTCCTAATGCAGCAACAACAACATTGAGCAATCTGGTACAGGGAACCTATACCTTCATGTTAACAGTGACGGATTATGACGGCGCTACTGATACAGATGATGTAACAGTTATTGTAAAGGCAGCTCCGGTAGCCAACCAGCCACCGGTAGCCAATGCAGGTAATAACATTGTATTGACTTTACCAACCAACACTACAACATTAACCGGTAGTGGTACAGATGCTGATGGAACTATAACCACCTATGCGTGGAGCAGGGTGAGTGGTCCGGCGAATTTTACACTAGGTACTCCCAATGCAGCAACAACAACATTGAGCAATCTGGTAAAGGGAACCTATACCTTCAGGTTAACAGTGACGGATAACAGAGGAGCAACCTCTTCTGATGATAAAACCGTAACAGTTAGTGCAGCACCTGCACCTAACCAGCCACCGGTAGCCAATGCAGGTAATAACATTGTATTGACTTTACCAACTAACTCTACAACTTTGGCAGGAACGGGTACGGATGCAGATGGAACCATTGCTGGTTATGCATGGACGATGGTTAGTGGACCAACAATATTTACAATAGGAAATGCAAATGCCGCAACAACCACATTGACCGGCCTGGTGCAGGGAACTTACACATTCCGGTTGACCGTGACAGATAATGACGGTGCTACGGATACGGATAACAAAACCGTTACAGTAAATGCAGCACCAGTTATAAACCAGGTTCCGGTAGCAAATGCTGGTAACAATACGGAGTTGACCTTACCGGCTAACTTCACAAACCTGACAGGAACAGGTACGGATGCAGATGGTACCATTGCAAGTTATATGTGGACAAGAGTGAGCGGACCGACAACATTCACTTTAGGAAATGCAAATGCAGCTACCACCACATTGACCAACCTGGTGCAGGGAACCTATGTATTCAGATTAACGGTAACTGACAATGGGGGAGCAACAGGTACCGACGATAAAACCGTAACAGTAAATGCGGCACCTATTCCCAACCAGGCTCCGGTAGCCAATGCAGGAAATAATATTGTGTTGACATTGCCGACAAATTCAACAAACTTAGTGGGAACAGGAACAGATGCAGATGGTACCATTGCAAGTTATGTGTGGACAAGAGTGAGCGGCCCGGCAACTTTCACTTTAGGAAATGCAAATGCAGCGACAACTACATTAACCAACCTGGTTCAGGGAACTTCTGTATTCCGGTTGACTGTAACTGATAACAAGGGAGCTACTGCGACAGATGATAAAACTGTAACTGTTAATGCGGTGCCCAACCAGGCGCCTATAGCTAATGCAGGTGTTTCCCAGGCCATAACCTTATCTTCAAATGAGGCTACTTTAAATGGTTCATTATCCAGAGATCCCGATGGAACGATAAAGAGTTATAAGTGGGAACAGATCAGCGGCCCGTCCAATGCTACTATTGCTTCCATATCTCTGGTAAAAACAAAAGTCACCGGGTTCATAGAAGGAGATTATATCTTCCAATTAACCGTAACCGATAACCTGAATGCGACGGCAAAAGACACCATCACTATCGCAGTTGTTAATAATTTCCGGACGTTTACAGGTGACATGATGCTGTATCCAAATCCGGCCAGCAACCAGATCACCCTTAACCTTTATAATGAAAAATATAGCAAGGCAAAAATTATTATTTATGATATGTCAGGATCGAAAGTATTGCCTCCGATTAATTTAAATAATGCATCACCCCTTTTTACAAAAACCATAAACATATCTCATCTAATGCCAGGTGTTTACCAGGTAGAAGTGATATTCGATTATAAAGAAAGGATTACATCAAAATTCATAAAAATATAAATGAATAATTGATTCTTTTACAAGACCTTTTTCCCCTATTTTAGTTTTAAGACCCTTTAAAATTACGTGGAGGCAATATGATAACCCTCTACTTGAGCATCATTTCTTTTTAAAACTATTGGATTGAACCCACAATGCATTGTCAGAAAGTTTAGTAAACTATGTGTGTTGTAAATCAGCTCAACAAACAGCCAGTCACCGGAATACGAATACACAATAGAATTGCCCTATTCAACAGAGTTGGTCACTATTGAACAAACTTATTAAAAGTTACGCAGCTGTGAAAAAATACAGACGACGGCAAGATTGGATAAGCTACCTGCTATTATGTATTCCAATGAGCAATCAGGAATATGCCTGAACATAAAACAGAATAACTGAGAAGACTTTATTTTTTAATAAGCAGGTAATGCGAATGATACCCTGGGATATAATTGAATTAATTTCTTAATAATTCTTTCTGAAGCTTTTCCATCCCAGAACTTTGGTATACCACCCTCTTTCCAATTACCAGAAATAATGATACCCAGATATTCCTCCATTTTTTCGAAATCATCACCTATTAATTCATTAGTTCCAATAGTCACGGTCTCGGGTCTTTCTGTACTTTTTCGCAAAGTCAGGCAAGGAATATTCAGAACGGATGCCTCTTCTGTTATACCTCCAGAATCCGTTATTATTCCCTTTGCATTTTTTATTAAAAAGATAAATTCATGATATCCTAAAGGATCACTTACAAAGAATTTACCGTTATCAAACCCTATAAGTGAAAGATTCTTTTTTGTACGTGGGTGAACAGGAAAAATGATCTTAAAGTTTTTAACAGAAACACTTATTAACTCCAAAAGATTTTTTAATTTATCCGGATCATCAACATTAGATGGACGGTGGAGTGTAAGCAGGAAGTAATTTTTTTCTTTAAATTCTAATTCATCCCAAAATGGAGGTTTACGTAATTTGTTCAGGTTCTGGTATAATGTGTCGATCATTGTATTTCCAACAAAATGAATTCGTTCATTCGGGATATTTGAGTTTAGCAAGTTTTCATTAGCTGTAGTACTTGTAGTGAAAAAATGATCGCAAATAGAATCTGTGACAACTCTATTTATTTCTTCCGGCATTGTCATATCACCTGAGCGAATCCCTGCTTCCACATGTACAACATCAATACAAAGCTTTTTTGCTGTAATTGCACAAGCCATTGTTGATGTAACATCTCCTACCACAAGCACAACGTCCGGACGATTTTCCAATAATTCTTTTTCGAATCTCACCATAATAGAGGCAGTCTGTTCAGTCTGCGTGCCACCCCCTGTATCCAAATTTAAATCAGGCATTGGAATACAGAGTTCTTCAAAAAAATCCCCACTCATTTTCTTATCATAGTGTTGACCGGTATGTATCAACCGAAAATTAATTCTATTGAATTTCTGTTCATTCTGAATAGACCTGATAATCGGAGCAACCTTCATAAAATTAGGCCTTGCACCTGCTACTATCGTAATTTTCATAATTTTAGTCCTGCTATCCCAATTTTTCTTCTCAGGTAAGAGGAGTTGAGATATTTTAAAACTATTTTATCATAATCCACTTATCCTAAAACAACTCTTTCAATCCGTTAATATAAAAAAACCTCATAATTGAATAACCTTTCCGTGCCCGGATAAAGATTGCTGAGTAGCTTCTAATAACCGCATCACTTCTATTCCAAAAATTCCGTCTGATTTTGGCAGGTCGGTTCCCTTAATAGAATTGACAAAATTCTTGATCACACAACTTAATGCCTCAGAATTATCAATATTAGGAGAAAAAATGCTTCCGCTTCGGTAATTGACCAACAACCGCTTTACTTGTTCTGAATTCTTGACTTCAATTCCTTTATCGTATATTTTTATTTTTTCAGCAATTTCCAGATCATCATATACTGCCATTTTCTTGGTCCCTGAAATCATGAGTTTCCTGACCTTAACTGGCGAAAGCCAGTTCAAATGAAAATGAGCTATCAGGTTATTCCCGAAATCTACATGCACATAGGCAATATCTTCAAATCCTTCCCCCACATGATCGGCCCCCATAGCGATCACAGAAAGTGGTTTTTTGTTTATAATGTATTGCATGATAGAAAAATCGTGAGGAGCCAGATCCCATATTACATTAGCCTTTCGCTGAAAAAGACCAAGATTTATACGTACGGAATCATAATAATAAAGGTCACCAAGCTCACCGGAATCAAATAGCTCCTTTAATTTAATAACCGGCTCAGAATATAAAAAGGTATGGTCAACCATTAAAACTTTATTATATTTTTGGGCTAAATCATTCAATTCAATCGCTTCCTCCACGGTCTCTGCCATCGGCTTTTCTACCAGTACATGCTTCCCGTTTTTTAACGCCTCCTTTGCTATAGTATAATGCGTCTCTACCGGTGTTACAATGGCCACTGCATCTATACTTGAGTCCAGCAGCATATCCATATAATTATTCTTAAACTGAAGACTATTATAATTATTCCGTAATTTTTTGAATTTTTCAACATCCAAATCGCAACAATAAATATTTTTTATTTCCGGATGAGTAAAAAAATTTCGGACAATATTAGGTCCCCAATAACCCAGGCCAATTACTCCTATATTCATTATTATAACCCTCCTTTGCCTGTTATCATAACAGGAATAGTTTTAATGATCAATTTAATATCCAGTAATAAATTCCGATGAGTAGAATAATATATATCCATCAGTACGCTTTCATCAAAAGAAACTACGCTTCGGCCAAAAACCTGCCACATACCTGTACATCCAGGCTTGGCCATTAGTCTTAATTTATGCCAGTCTTTATAAATTTCAAATTCATGCGTGAGGCAGGGCCGTGGTCCTACCAGGCTCATTGTGCCAATAAATACACAGAATAATTGGGGTAATTCATCGAGGCTGTATTTTCTAAGAAATTTTCCAGTTCGTGAAACTAGTTTCCCATTAATAATTTTTTTACCAACTTCTGTACTTTTTTCGCCGTTTATAAATTTTTCCATAGATACCATCCTAAAGATATCCTTATCACTTCCCAGTCGCATACTTCTGAATTTGATAAACCAAATTTTCTTGGCTTTTTCATTCAACCGGTATTGTATAAAGAACAATGGCCATCCCACATCCAATAAAACAAAAATGGATATTAGAATTCCCAATGGAAGAAATATTAAAATGGCAAAAAGGGAGGCAATTAAATCCATAAATCTTTTTCCAATACGGTAAGCCCATGGATCACGAATTCTGAAATTAAAATAAAGCAATTCACTTTTGCCCGGCAACATGGCCAGATGTTTGTAACCTAATTCCACCAAATGTTTACGACTAATACTCAAATTCTTCTTGTTGAGAAAAGCATCATTTAATCCATGAAAAAAATTTTCTTTCGAAGCTTCCGGATGGAATGTTATTATTTGGGTGGAGGAGGTTAATGGCATAGCAATAATTTTACTTTAAAAAATCAAAGTCATCATAAGAAAAATATGACTTGTCAGGAGATCCTCGAAAACTCAGAAAGGCCCTTTTTGTTTTCCAGGTAGTCTTTAGCAAAAGGAATCTGATAATTAGTTTTACTGACCAAAGAATAAAAGGACTTAATCTGATCGGCGACGTAAATAATTTGTTCTTCAGTTATTTCAGGAAATATAGGAAGAGAAAGGGATGAAAGAGCCATGAATTCACTAACCGGGAAATCACCTTCTTGATAACCCAAAAACTTGAAACAATGTTGCAGGTGAAGAGGAATAGGATAATGCAACCCGGTCTCAATTTGTCTTGATTTTAAGAACGATTGTAATGCATTTCTGTTTTGGGCCACCACAACAAACAAATGGTATGAGTGTTTTACTTCTGCTGCTTCAACCGGTAATCTTAATTCTTCGATTTCTCCGAGGTATTTTCTATATAAATCAACTTTTATCCTCCGTTCATAGAACCATTTTTCCAAATATTTCAATTTGACGCCCAGAACCGCACCTTGCAAACCTTCCATTCTGTAATTGTGTCCAAGAACAATATGATGGTATTTTTCTTCGGAACCGTGTTCTCGCATTATTTTAATCTTGTGAGCCAGTAATGGATCATTGGTAGTAATTGCCCCTCCCTCTCCATAAGCTCCAAGGCTTTTACCAGGATAAAAACTGAAAGATGCTACTTTTCCCAATCCTCCAACCTTCCGGCCTTTATATTCTGCACTATGTGCCTGAGCTGCATCCTCTATAACGAATAAGCTATGTTTTTCTCCAATGGCTTTTATCCTATCCATATCAGCAGGCTGACCAAACAAATGAACCGCAATTATGGCCCTTGTCCTGGAAGTAATCTTATCTTCTATAAGATCTGGATTAATGTTATATGTGTCCGGGTCACAATCCACAAATACAGGAGTTGCCCCACATAATGTAGCCCCCCAGGCCGTTGCAATAAAAGTATTTGATGGCATTATCACTTCATCACCTACTCCTACATTAAGTGCCCATAATGCAAGATGGTTTGCTGCAGTTCCTGAACTTGTAGCATAACAATGCTCTACTTGATGAAATGCTGCAAATTTCTTTTCAAATGATGCTACTTTAGGTCCAAGAATGTATTGGGTATTATCCAGAACCTCATTTAATTCCTTCAGAATTTCTTCTTTTACAGCTAAATAATTCTGCTTAAGATCAATAAATGGAACAATCATAAATGTCTGCATTTTTTTACGTTCTGAATAATGGTGTCTAAAAGTTCCTCTAACTGATTTTCACATGAATGAAAAAAAGTGGCTTTACCGGGTAATTTCTTATGAAATTGAATGGCATTACAATCTTCACCAGATGATATAAATTTCAATAAGCCTAACTCCTGAAGTTTAAGATCCATCATGGGTTTTTTGCCCGAAAAAATTGAATAAACGTCTGCTCCGAAAAATGCAGCTTCCCTGTTCATCGTTCCCCCACCCGAAATCATTGTATCTGCAAAATAGGCAAGGTTCTTACCATCAATCGCTTTGCCAATCACTTTAAAAGAAGTAGACTCATACTTTCTTAATTTGATATTTTGGTCTTTTGTCCTGGGGGTACATATGGTGTAAATACCATTTACTGTCATAAGTTTTTTAATAATTGAATCCAACAATTCCTCGCTTTTCTTATTATGATAATTCGCCGTCTCGGCCGGGGGTCTTAATACTACTAGTACTTTGTCCGTGGGTATACCCACTTTTTCATGAAAAAGTGGGTCCGGCAAAAAATCCCTTAGGTAAAATTGTTCTTTGCTCCCTTTGTAAGTAATTACCCTTTCTCCCTTAATACCAATAATTGGCAACGACTGCGGATATAATACTTCTGGCATCCATATTTTTGCTGCACAGAATGCAAAAATCTTTGATTCCGTATGCTCATAATCCATCCCGATGTAACAGGGTATCGCTAATATTTTACAAGCAATTGCCTGCGCCCTAGAACCATGACTTATAGCAAAAGAAAATTCTCGTTTTTTTGCGAATAGTATAAGCCGAAAGGTCCTCCAAAGCAAACCAACAATTTTCAGTCCCTTATTCACCCCCCAATGTTTACCTATTTTCTTGAAATAAACGTCTGCTGTGTTTAATAGCTCTACTGTTTGAGCATGATCGCGGGCTGTAATAAAAATTGTATGATTTCTCACCTTTAGGCTTTTGATAAAAGGCAGCAACAAGGGAACATGTGGTGAATTATCCATGTCAAACCAAATATTCATCTTCTACTAGCTATTTAAGAGGATAAAAATTTAAACATACTACTATCAGACAGGCAAATATTATTAAACTCTTAACCTGTTTTTTATCAAAAGGCACGTGTCTTAACTTTTCCCTGATTTCATTATGAAGCAGCAACACATTTGCATGAGGAGTTCTCTCAGGTCTATTTATAAGCTATTTGGCCAGCCTTACTTTAATGAAAAATGTTTATTTGTAATGCTTATTATTCAATCAAATCTTTGATACTAATATTGTTCTTACCACCGAAAACTCCACGAATGCTGGCAATATGATGACCCTGACTTATTGCAGTTGTTATAAAACTGTCAAGTTTATTAAAAGAAAATGAACTCATGGCCTTAGGGTGTCCAATTACAACAAAATTATTTTTCCCCGTTGACAAAAATTTATTAAAAGCTGATGAAATCACGGACGATTTATAACCATCAATTGAAACTACAGATCGTGTTGGTAAAAGGATCATACGTAAAAGTTGGGACCTTCCCTTAGACAACGCATTACCATCCCCGGCTGCCAGAAATTTTTCGTGAAAAAATTTTTTTATGAATATTAATCTCCAGAAAAATATAGGGGAGAAAACAAAAGATGCTATTGGCAATTCCATAAATGCGCCATTATTATCAGCAATAACAGGATCATTATTAAAATTCCAGGAATCTAAATCAGGAGACTTTCTAAAATCATAAAAATGAGTAGATGATTTATTAAATCCTTTATGATAAACTGTAGAATCCAACCAAACACCATTCATTGCAAACGGGAGATTCAATTTCTCAAAGGGTTGAATGCACCAGCCGCCGGCCCTGAAAGCAAATATTTTTTGACTTGTTATGCCTTCCAAAAACTTAATAGAGGAATAAACGATTTCATTAACTTCTTCTTTACTAAAATTTTGAATCCGGTAATTTGAATAGTCCAGTTTCCATATTCCATCATATGAAGCTTTTATCCAATGGGGATGTAAATGCAATTGAATATCATGTCCATCATTTACCAACGTCCTAAGTTGAGAAAGTATATTATCATAATCATTTTTTAGCTCAGGCATCGTAGAATAATATCTAAGTCTCATCAGGTAGAGGACATCTACAAAAAATGTAAACTTCGCCTGATGTTTAGCAGCTAACCTTATTAGCTTCCTGGTTGGCTCTAGTAAGCATTTTTCAGTTGTTCCGGTACGGCTACCAAAAAAAACCTCGTAATCAAATGTGAAGAATATATTAGCCATGATATTGAACCCAAAATGTACTAACTGGTATTACTTCCAGGAATAGAAATTCTTTAAATGCTCACATAATTCAAATGTCACCAGAGATACTTAACAAATCAATACGTTTTTGAGATTGATTTTTTGCATTATAACCCTATCACACTTTTTGTTTACTTAAGTGTTAATCAGGTTAACCCGAATATAAACCTGTAAAAGGAAATCAATTTAATACTTTGTTTCTTCCAGGAAAGATGGTTAACGATTCTCTGATAACCAAAATCACCCATTTTTAAACGAACATCCCTATTATCCATCAGGTAAATAATTTTATTGGCAAAATCCTGAGGATTTGTATTTACTGCATACAATGATGCATCCATTGCTGAAATTCTTCCTTCTTTAAGATCATACTGGACAATGGGCTTCATCAGGCTCATATATTCCATAATTTTTATCATTGTAGAAAGATTATTCATTTCTGTTGGTCGATCAGGGTTAACACACACATCAGCTGTGTTCAGGATATCAAGTAAATCCTGATCGCTTACCCTGCCATAAAAATCTACAAAATTCAAGACATTCATTTGACTTGCCAGAATTTTTAAATTCTCTAACTCTGGCCCATTTCCGATTATAGCAAAATGAATATCCTGCCTGATTGAAGTAATATATTGTACCGTTTCAAGCAAGAGATCAAGACCTTCCTGATTTCCTATTACCCCAACATAGCCTACCAAATAATCTCTTCCCTTTTTATATTTACTATTTCCTTCGGACTTTTTGAATATATCCAGGTTAGGACCATTTCGCACAACCTGAATTTTATCCACCGGCATTTTCCCCCGCTTAATAGCTACGTCCTTATAACTTTCATTCGTAGTAATGCAATAGTCAGCTACTTTGAAAGTTAGCTTTTCCGCTAGTAGCAAAATATTATGCATCAATCCCTTTTTGGAATATTTGGCAATATATAATTCCGGGCTAATATCATGATGATCAAAAATATATTCGACTCCAAATAGTTTAAAAGGCGCTGCGACCAGGAAAACCAGGTCGGGCGGATTGCATCCCTGAATCACATGAAATCTTTTTTTTAAGTAGATTTTCCAGCTGTAGATCCACTGCCAGAATATGGCAACACTGTATTCCGCGATGTAAGCCATAATTCCTTTTCCTTCCGGCAGCCTTGGATGCCTGTAAATATCTATACCCGACATTTTTTCATAACTTTTGGTATACCCGTTCATTCTTGGGCAGATCACAGATACCATAGCTCCATGATCTTTTAAGGCGGTTGCTTCCTGCCACACTCTGCGATCAAAGGGCACCGACAGATTTTCAACTATGATTAAGATATGTTTTCCGCTAAATGACATTCGTTTATATTATTTGTCCAGTTTATTCCGGTATAATTTGAACTTTTTCTTATAATGGCATCGAGATGGACCATGTCAAGAATCTTTATTTCTGATGACAATGACGCTAATGCTGATGAATATTCATCCTCTTTATTATTAACGATAATCAATTCACTTGCCTCCACCAATTGATTAATATCATCCACCATTAATTGATGCAAGTGAGGCATACGCTCCCGCATAAAATCCCGATTAGTTCCTTTTAGATTTGAAACATTAACGTGCTGATCATAAATTAATATCTTATATCCTTTGCCAAGAAGGCCCTCGATAATAGTTATGGCAGGGCTATTACGCAAGTCGTCTGTACCTGCTTTAAAACTAATTCCTAAAAAACCCAACTTGTGTTTTCCCTGGGCTATAATTTTTTCCATACCCCGTTTTATCTGTACATCATTGCTATACTCAATACTGTCAATTAAGGGCGTTTTCAGGTAATTGTCATGGGCTATAGTTTGCAAACCCTTCAGATCTTTGGGCAAGCAAGAACCCCCGTATGCAAAACCGGGTTTTAAATAATTATCGGAAATATTTAATTGCTTGTCCTTGCAAAAAATATTCATCACATTGACAGAATCAATTCCCAATGCTGTACAAATGTTACCTATTTCATTAGCAAAACTGATCTTTAACGCATGAAATGCATTATTAACATATTTTATGATCTCGGCTTCCTTAATTTCTGTTATCACAATCTCTGCAATAAGGTTATTATAAAGCTGAGCCACTTGACGGGCAGAGGCTTCATGTTCAGCTCCTATAAGGATCATGGGTGGATGAAAATAATCCTGGACCGCTGAACCTTCTCTGAGAAACTCCGGGTTGCTAACTACCGCAAAATCTTGATTTCTTTTACCACCTGAAACTATTTCTATGACATGTGAAAATCTTTCAATGGTTCCTGGCAATACCGTTGATCTGATAGCTATAACATGAAAACCGAGGTTCAATTTGCATTTTAATGCCTCCCCCATTTCCTGTGCCACGTTAAAAATATGTTCAAGGTTTAAATGACCAGTAGGTGTTGAAGGTGTTCCTACAGAAATTATTGACAGTTCACTGTTTAATACGGCATATTTACTATCAACCGTAGCTGATATATTTCCTTTCAGGTATTGCTCCTTAATTATAACGTCAATCCCCTTTTCAATTATCGTGGCAATGCCTTTATTTATCTGCATTACCTTCTCAGGATCAGTGTCTACACCTATCACAGTATGCCCATTCTTAGCAAGGCACCCCAGACTTACGCAACCCACGTATCCTAATCCAAATACACTTATTTTCATATGAAACGATTTTCTTCTTATTAATTATTGATGCAGATCAGGTTTCCTGCCCTTTGAATAGAGCTAGCACCCTTTTTACTTTGAATTATTTTATGCGTTTTGAAAACCAGGATCGACTATTTCCTTTAACGATTAATGAACTTCCTAACTGATAAAATAACATTACTCATTTACTGAATAGGCCCGGTAGTGATTCATTATCCTTTCAGCAATCGCTTTTTGATCTAGACCCATTTTTAAAATTTTTGCCCTTCCATCTGATTTACGATTTTCTTTCTCAAGATTTATTATTCTTTCCAGGGGGTCTATAAATCCGCAGACATTAAATCCTTCAATAACATAACAGTTTCTAACTCCTCCTAACAGCCTTCTGACATCTCCCACGTCGGTAGAAACAACCGGTATATTACAAGCCATCGCCTCTTTCACTATTTGGGGTGACCCCTCATTTGTAGATGTCATCAATAAAACATCAATTTTATTTAAACCATCCCTGACTTGAGTTCTCGTTATATTGTGAAACACAAAGGAGGTCAATGGGTACTTTTTTGCTAGTTCATCCACTATTTTCTTAAATAGTGGATAGTTTTTCTCCTTCCTGTTTTTATCGCTGGGGAAACCAATAGTAATTTTGCCGGCACTTTCAACTTGCTCTGGATCAGGATAAAAAAATGAAGTATCCACGCCACATGGCAGCACTTCCACCTTAGTATGACAACAAGCCGGTAACATTTCCTTCATTCGTTCATTTACTACAAATATTTTCTGAACACGCCTGCAGACCTGTCTTGAAATAAAAGAAGCAACAGGCTTTTTTGCATCCCGATCTATGTCGCTACCATGTAATGTCAAAAACACCGGAGTATTAATTACCGGATTCATTACCAGGAATAAGCCTGAAAGACCATAATGTATATGTATGCAATCATATTTATTCCACATCAAATGCCAATTGATCTGAAAAATACTTACCATGTAATTGATCACCGATTTTACACCATTGATAAAAATTATCTTTTCATTTATTTTATAATTCTTCCTGACGGCTTCAATTTGTTCTTTTACGAATATCCCGTAATAATTATGCTCATTGTGTGGATACATATTGGTAACTAACAAAATCTTCATAAAGTATATGTCATTTAGACTCTTTCAAATTTTCGTCCTTTATTCTATAAAATACACTGGTTAAATAATAAACTGTATACTCAAGGAAACCAAGACATCTTTCTCGCAAAACTTCTTAGTTGATTTAATGGAGATAAAGTCCATTTTTGCCCGTCTATTACAATGATGTTATTCGAGCTATTAATGGTATGTATGCCGTATTTGCAAATGCTATCTTTATCCATTCTTATCATCATATACGGTTCTTCTGAAAAATCAATTTCATTTAAAAGAGTTATCCTGTTAATGGTTATAGATTCCCCATACCATTTTTCGCAGTTCTGGGAAGGCCTGTATATTTGACCATCCACCTCAATAAAATTTCCAGCCGGCCTGGCCGACGCTATTGCAGACTTCACCGGGTTTTTTAAATGCGGCCTATATGGACCCAATAAGTTGCTTGAATAATAGATATTCAGATTTTTATCAGGCCCGTTTCCGAGCAATGTCCCAAAAAGCCAGTATTTATTATCAAACTTTAAAATAGTAGAATCAATAAGCGGCAAGTCAACTACTTTTTTCACAAAACTTAAAGTCTTAAGTAAAGGGTCGTATTCATAACAAGATAATCCTGCGCTCCTGCCGGATTCGGGAAAAACATATATTTTATTGTTTTCCACAAAAATAAACGGATACGAAAGGTGACTTTTTGTATCCAGGAGAATTTCCTCCCTTATTTGTTTGAAAGTTGGGTCAATAGAAATCACTGCTATTTTTCCATAACGTTCTTTGAAATTATAGTCTTCACATAGAATATCGTAATTACCATCACTGGTTCTGTAAACAAATGGATCGGCATAAAATTGTTTAAATAATTTGACTGGCAACCAACTGATATCAAATTCAAACGATTTAGTTCTTATAATTTCCCTTATATCTGCCTGACAAAATCCAATAGCCCATTGTTTAAAATACAATTTATCAATGTATTTTGAAAAACGTTTTATCAAAATGCTCATTTATTATAACAAAAACTCTGACCAGTAAACTTTTTGAGTCATTGAAGTATAACGGTTGCAGGATTTATATTTACTGAGATTAATTTCCATTTAAGATGGAATTTTTCATACTAGTAACAATGGTACTCCATTCAGATCCCTCTACCGAACACCTTATCATTTGCTCATTATATTGTGTAATGCCTTCGTATAGTAAACTAATTCCTTCTGCAAAACTTTCCGGTGTATCCTCAATTATAATTCCGTTGACATCATGAACTATTTGCCTGTGCTCGTAGGTCCCGGTTGCTATCACTGGCATACCAGCCATCAAATATTCAAACGTTTTAGTTGGGGGTTGATAATTAAAGTAAGGAGTTAGTGGTACATAACTAACTCCCACATTGGATTCTCCATAATATTGATGCAATTCATTGTGAGGGATATATCCTTTGACTAAAACATACTTTTCCAGTTTGTATTTTTTAATTTTATCAACAATTAATTTCAATTCGTTCTCTGATCCTTCACCAATAATTGTATATGAAATATTCGCTTCAGCATTTTTATAAAGAAATAATCCCAGCCCTTCAACAGTATCTTCAATCTGGCGACCTGAAAATGTTCCAACATACAACAGTCCGATTTTACTTTTAGAATGCCTGGGCACATAAATAGCATTAGCACCCAATGGTAAGATATATGCATTGCTCCTTATTCTCAGATAGGTACGTAATCCACCCGAAACGATACTTATGCTTTTAAATAAACAACTTTCTATGCGCAAAATAAAATTATAAAAAGATCGAAAGAAAGAATTTGATATTACACTTCCTGTTCTTATATCCAGGTGTATGAATTGTTTTTTATTAACCAAAAAAGTGATTACCGAGCATCCTAAAAAATAGTGGATAAATGTACAATGATAGGATGATGTTTTAATAAGATTAGCAGCTTCTTTTACAAACCGGATATTTCGAATTAGTTTATTTCCCTTGCGTGATACATAATAAACAGACATTCCGGATTCGTAGACAGGATTCAACTTATAATCCCAACACAAAAAGGTAATATCAAAATCGGATTTTAAGAACCTGACATACTGAACATAATCAATATGATAACCGAATTGTGAATGATTAACAATTAATAATTTCCTTTTCATCAACCTGATATGTATGTACTTTGAAAGGGATGGCAAAGAATTAAAATATAAAGCCAGTTCATTTCTAACCTCAGACCATTTATTCATTTAATTCTACAAAAGTATCTTCCCTTTATATTTTATTGTACTTAATAATGCACCGGATAGTCAATTTCAAAATTTTATGCAGGCTTACGAATCCAAAATTTTGAAATCCCTTAGAAACATAAAATCTTAAAGTCACTAGTCCCGCATTTGAGGCTTTTCTACAGATAAAATAAAACTGATGAGCCAGTACATTTTTCATTGCGCTTGAAGCATAAACTTTAGTTTCATTATTCTTCACTTTAATAACCACTAACCAATTATAACAAATAATCAAATCAGAAAAATCTGTAAACATTTTTGCTGAGCAGGTTAATCGATGCGTTACTAAATCTGACTCCTCAGGAGCTATTCCAAGATTGTTAAGGGCGTGAGCATAAACAATTTTATGAATATTGTAACTTTCAATTTCCTGAGATTCAAATTTTTTCATGATGCTTGTTTCAGAAGCCCGATAAAGGTATAAAACCTTCTGAATGTTTGTCAACGGGAAAAACATACTACATCTGAAAATAAAATCATAATCCTCCGCTATCGGAAGATTGGTATTATACAATAAATTAAACTTCTTTATTTTAGACAACCGCAACATTGCTGTGGCATTTGGTATGGATGGCTTGAACAATAAGGTAGCTTTTAGTAATTCAGGATTCTTATATGCCTTAAAAATAACTTCCTTTATTTCTCCAATTCGCTTAATCCATGTACCACACACTCCGTATTCATCGTTATTTCTTAAAAAACATACCTGTGCTTCAAATCGATTGGGCAGATTAATGTCATCGCAATCAGTCCAGGTTAAAAATTCACCTTTAGCAAGTTGCAATCCTAAATTCCGCGAGTAGGGGATCCCCTGATTTATAGAATTGTTAATTAATTTAATTCTTTCGTCTGCATAGCTTTTAATAATTTCCAAAGAACTGTCTGTAGAACCATCATTAATAATGATAAATTCAAAATCAGTAAAGGACTGGTTTAGGGTGCTGTCAATTGCCTCCCGGAGATATTTTTCGCCATTGTAAACTGGCATCACTACCGTTAAAACTGGTTGTTTCATTTATCTTACCTGAAATTTCAGAATGGGAAAAATCATTATTCCCTGATTCTAGTCCTTGATTAGCCAAAATGCCTTAGGCTCATTTGGTTGCTGGGAAAAAATCGGGCATTTTGCTGTAAATTCTTCCGGGAAATTATGAGCCAGATAATTTAATGCGCCAATAACTCTAAAGCTGGTGTTAAACGACAAAAAGGCTTCAACCAGGTATTGTTCGTTCCAAAATAAGTGTTTATTTATCCATTCGTCAGGGTAATCTTTTGGCGTGAATATATCATGTATTTGAACTATAACGCCGGAATTTAAAACAGGTAATATTTCAAAATACTCATATAGAACATCCCCCTGGGGTCTGATAATATGTGAAGAGTCAATAAATAAAATATCGTTTGCATTTAATTGTTGAAAAAAGTAAGGATCCATGCACTCTACTTTTTCCCTGATAATTTCAGCATCAATTTTCTCAAGCCAAGGTTGTTCGAATGGCTCTATGCAAAAATGTTTACATTTATAGTTAATACTTTCTTCTTTGTTTTTTAATATTGCTTTTTGAATCATTAAGCTCGAAGATCCACAGCCTATTTCAATTATCTTTCCTGGTTTAAAATGCCTGACCATGTTATAAAGATATTCAGCGTCCCCTCTCTCGTACCAACCATTATTAAAATAAAATTCAAAATCAGCCTGTTTTTCAATGGGTATTACCTGAAGTTCCACATTATAATTAAATGAGTTTAGTAATTGCAATTGTTCCTTTGTATTAAAATTAATGCCAGGCAAATTTCTATTATCTCTCAATGATTTCTTCAAACCTTTTTTTGGATTAATCATTGGCTCATAATAATGATCAAGCACCGGCAATAAACCATACCTCATAAATATTTTTTCAGAGTACACTCTATTTTTTACCAATTTGAGCCATTTTACAGAAATTGGAGTAACTATTTTCTCGATTGCTGATAATGAGAATAATGCTATTCCTTTAAATATTTTCTTCATAAATAAACTTTCAACGCGGTCTTTTGACCAAGCCCACACAAATGAAGTCAATTGAAACTAATATCCCTCACTCCTAATATATATTTTATAAAGCCTCATTATATTAACTATAAGCAGTAGTCATCTTTTGGAAGATGACCATATATAGAATATTTACTCATAAATCGCTTTACAAATGAGAAGGTCACTGGCTCCCTCAAATTTTCTTGATATATAATTGCAAACTTTTTTTTTGATAATTAACACTCTGTGGTTACCTGTAAAATAACTAACCTGACCTTTTTTCGCTCAACTTTTTTTGTAAAATTGTTTGATAAATTACCAAAACGAGTACCGTTGAAAGTAAATAATGATAATGAAAAACCGTAAACCAGGTTAGGCTCGTAAACAATAAGTACCATAAGTAATACTTTAGATAATAATATTCTTTTGGTAATGGAATAGTAAAACTTTTGATCCAGATTAAAATAAACCCGAGTACTGATAAAACCCCAAACATGGCATACATCCCAATGATACCTACGTCAGACATAAAATATCCATATTGAATTTCCATATTTTCTACAAAAATACCATACGCTGATTCACCCCAATAGGGTGCCCCGTTACCTAATAATCTGTTGCTATTATCAGGTGAAAATTCCGTAAGGAAATATGTACCGGCCTGAACCCGGACATTCTGACCTCCTTCTTTAACATCTTCTTTCATGGCTTCACTCAATCCTTTGAAGATTTGATTATCAGAAGTGACGATAAAAAAAAACAGCCCAATAATCAATGAAACAATTATTGCCCTTACAAACATTAATTGATCCTTTAAAAAATGAAAAAGATAAATGAGCAATATTCCTGCAATAAATTGCCTGGTCACCTGCAAAATAGGGACAATTATTCCCACTAATGAAAATAAAAGCCAGAACCATTTTCCTTTGGCCCGGGTAGTAAGTTTATTTATAGCTATAAATATGGCCAAAATAAAGATACCTGCACCAGGAAAAACTATCCTAATCATACCTCTCTGTAGCTCGAACTCATCACCACTCAACGGCCTTCCAAAAAGCACAACCGGACCTTTAGCTAATTGATAAAAATATAAAAGAGTGTATATGACACCAAAGACTATAACTATTCTTTCAATAGTTTTTAGTGGAATTTTTATATATAATAAATAAAAGAAGAAAATCCATATTGTATATGGCATTGTTTCTATTATGCTATCTCTAAAACCCTGCCCCCATGTTATGTTGGCCATACCAATCGAAAAAAAGGCGGATAGAATCATGAGTAGAACTGGTATAACAAAACCTTTACCCCTGAAGGTAACAAAGGGTATGGAAATAGCGACAGCTAATGAAACAGCTATAAAACTTAAATAAGTTACAATAGTTTTATCGATAAACTGTGCATCAAAAAAACGCAAGTAAATAAGAATAAACGCAAACACAAAAAGCGCCTGGATTCGCATTGTCATTTTATAGTTGCGACTTTGAAGGTTTTTAAAAAGTAGAATATTGCACCTGCAAGAACTGCTATAGATATCAAAATCTTGTAAATTAGAGAAAAATCAACCGGGATTAACCCCGAAATCAGAAACAATAATAAAGCAAGGACCCAAATTAAACTGGTATAGCTGATTTGAATCTGCAATGTCTTTTTAAAAATATGCCACACATATACCAGGCATATTCCAAATGAGATCACATAACCGTACGATAAACCTAAAGCCCCATATTGGCTAGCATAGAAAAATACAGGAGTGCAAAACACAAAGTAAAGAATACCAAACCTCAATATAATTTTTTCATGATTTGTAGCGCCCAAAATCGTTCCTATTAAACTATCAATGGAAGTCAAAAATAGATACCATATCTGCATCTGGCATACCTTCACTGCTGCCAGGTAACCTACTGGAAAAAGGAGAGTAAATAATTCCTGGGCGAAAAGTGCAAATAGAAAACAAAGAACACCGGTAAATATCATAAACCACTTAATACCTAAGGAGACATAATGGTAAAATTTACTCTGATCTTTTACCCAGAGAGAGGATAAATTAGGAAAAATTACATTTAATGCTATAGTAATTGTTAATGATACCGGCCCCATAAATTTCTGCGATAAATTAAAATAACCCACTTCATCAATAGTAGAATTCAAGTCCAAAAAATTATTGGATAGGTGGGTAACGGGCAACATAATAAGAACCATTACAAAATAAGGCCAGCTTTCACTAAATAACCGCATGGAAGACATTCTGAAATTTCCTCTCAGGCCAATCAAAAGTTGCTGCGATTTCAAAAGAAAAAAATAAGAGAAAGCTTTAAGCCCGTTAAGAAATAGAAAAATATAAAAAAGGTTAGTTACATTGAAAGATGCCTTGTTCAAAAATGATACACCTGCAAACCAAGATAGGCTATACAGTAAATTTATCAGGGAAGGGGTAAACATTTTTTCCCTTCCATAAAATGTATTTTCAAATAAGTTGGAAAAACAATTAAAAAGTGCAAAAGCGAATACCATTATTACCTGGTAAACAGTTAGGTTTCCGAACAGATCATTGTATAGTAAATATAAAATAGTTAAAAAAATAAGAGCTGTAGATCTGAGAATGGATGCATTAAAAATTAAATCATTAGTTTGTAAGGGATTTCTCGCAATAGTCCTGATTATTATATTCTTCAGCCCTAAATCAGCAATCGTTAGAAGTAAGGCCCCTTGTACAGTTAAAAACGAGAAGAGGCCGTACTCTGCAGGATTTATTGTATGTGCGATTTTTAAAATGGTGAACAGGCTGACTATTTGAGAAATTGCACTTCCAATTGTTAAATAAGAAAAATTCTTAAAAACTTTTGTCCGAAATAAATTAGTATTCAAATTGGATTAGATAATATAAATAATCAATACTCCTGTCCTCTAATTTTATGTGCGTAGTATCTATTATCAGCGTTTCTTATTATTAACTTTTAGCTTTTTCCTCAAAATAATATCCTTTTCCATACTGATCGTTTCCATATCCTCCTCTGTATCGCTTTCTTTTTCCAACATCATTCAAAATTACATAGTTCGGTCTATCCGGAAACGATATGGCCCGATCATTTAATACCTGATAAACATCCTTTGAGGTATAACCTTGTCGCAAAATAAATAAACTAATATCGGCATATTGTTGAAGAAGTGAGGCATCCGCCACCAAGCCAATAGGAGGAGTATCAATAATGATGTAATCAAACTTTTGTTGCAATCGGTCTATCAGGCATTTCATGCGGGGACCAGATATCAGTTCTGCAGGGTTTGGCGCCAGGGATCCTGATGGTAGTAGAAAAAGATTACCTTCAAAACCTTGAACTTCTTCAAAAAAATCATCTGACAAGGCATTACCACTAAGTATGGTGGTAATGCCGTCTTTAGGTTCGATACCAAGGTCTTTAGCGAGGCGGGGCCGTCGTAAATCAAATTCAAGAATGACAGTTTTTTTATTCAACAGTGCGAAACCTGCTGCCAGGTTCAGGCTTACAAAGCTTTTACCATCACTCACGTTGAAAGAAGTTACAAGGATGGATTTAACTACTTTCCCATTACCTGTAAAAGCTATCCCAGTCCGAATATTCCTGATCTGTTCGGAAACAGCGGAGCGGGAATGAGCGTTTACCACTATAGGAGTTTTTATTTTTCTAATGTGAGAAATAAATCCTAACACTGGTAGCCCTGATAGTTGTTGTACCTGATCGATATCCCCAACTTTATTATCAAAAAAATCGATCCAACTAAAAAATCCAAATGGAATTAGAAATCCCATTACTATACCAAGCATCCAAATCATATAAATTTTAAATGAACCTGCTTTTACGCTACGAGGTTGAATAATTGTTCTGGAATCTTGTATGTCAGATGCACGTGAAACGGCTGCTTCTTCTCTTTTAAGTAACAAGAAGCTATATAGTTGTTCTTGTACGTTTTGATTGCGTGTTATTTCTAATAATTTTTTTTCCAGCTGGGGTACATTCCGAATACGGCTATTTAACTGAGCATCTTTTTGTGATATATCCTCCAGTGATATTGTATAAGCCTGTTTAAGATTACGAACATTATTCAAAAGTCTGGAACGTAATTCAGATATCTGGTTTTGCTGATCAATCAGAAGAGGGTTTTTTGGACCCGATTTTTCCTGAATTCTTTCCTTCTGAAGCACCAACTCATTATGCTTTTCAATTAAAAGTCCGAGAGAAGGATCTTGAATTCCAAAAGTAGTGGGGACTAATTGTGGATTATCCTGGCTAAGCTGTAGATTTCGCTCCAGTGCATTAATAATATTGAGCTGAGTTTGGTTTTCAACTTTTTGAGCGTCCACTTGCTGCGAGTTAGCAAGGTATTGTTTAGCATCCGCTGAAAGGTCAGTAACCATGTTCCTGCTTTTTAATTTTTCCACAGTTCCTTCAACGCCTTTGAGGCTTCCCACAACTGCATTCAGCCTGTCGCTGAGAAAATCAATTGTGATGTCCGTAACCCGGTTTCTATTTTCGGATGCCTTGTAATTATATAAATCGATTAAACTTTCAAGGATCTTAGTAGCTCTTTTTTTATTGTTGTCCTTTATGGCCAGGGTTATAACTGTAGCTAACTTGCTGGCTGCTTCTACTGCTAATTTTTTATTATTGCGAAGAATAGCTTCTTCAGGAGTATCAATTTCCACCTTGTATTTCTTCGTTAATTTTAATTCTTTATCGCCAACTATAAAAGGTGTAGTTGAATTAGGCATGCACCGAAATTTAATTTCTCCAGAAGAATATACCTGTCCATAATTTAATAATTTCCATTCCTTATCCTCCTCTCCCCGGAAAAGTAATCCATGAAGAGTATCTATAAGATCCCATTCTCTTTTCCTGTGGATATCTCCCGGATTAATTATTTCTATATGAAAGGGAACATCGTTTCCAAAAACAGGATAATTCTTTACATGTCCAATATTTGTTAATGATACAAAAAGTTGAAGAGTATCAACTACGTAATCCATTAAATCGTAGCTTTTAAGAATTTCTATTTCGTTTTCCACCAATTTCGCACTTTCCCAAATTCCTATTCCTTTTAAAGCAGGATTGGATAGAATGTCTGCCCCCTTCTTTTCATCTTTTATCATCAAGGAAGCCATTGCCTTATATGTGGGATCAGCATAAAAAAGATATATAAAGGAGATTAAAAGAGAGAATAAGATACTGGAAATAAACCAAGGCCACCGCCGAAGCATACGATTTAACTTTTTCCTCAATTCAATTGTTTCTTGATTAACTCCTACGCCTGTACCATTCATATCCGGATATTGTTGCTTCATCTTATTTTTTTATTTTTTACCTTTTATATGAACAGTTAAAACCGCCTTGTGACCAAGATAGCGACAGTATACAAAAGGCTGCTTATTACAGGTACCCACAAACTGGTTCGGGTGCCAAGAATACCTTTACTCCTATTAGGTTGAACATAAACGATATCATTTTGCTTCAATTGATACCAAGGTGATTGCATCACTTCAGATTTATTAAAATCAAGCAATGCCACTTCCGTATTTCCATCTGGCAATTTTCTGATCACCTTCACGTTTTTTCTTATTCCGTAAACTGTCAAATCGCCTGCAGCTCCTACTGCTTCCAATACATTAATTGTTTGGCCATTTACAGGGATTACAACTGGGTTTCCTACTTCGCCAATAACCGTGACCTTAAAGTTCGTTAACCTGACCGTCACCACAGCATCCTTAAGGTATTCTTTCAGTTTTTCTGAAACTGTGGCTTTAACCTCCTCCGTATTTAAACCGGCAACGAGAATATCTCCCAAAACGGGCAAGGTAATTACCCCCCCTGCCGAAACTCTGTAAAGATTAAGGTATCCCTGGGATTGGCCACCCGCTTTAGATCCATCGAATGAAGTTGACGGTGCCACAGCGACAAGGTTGAAAAACTGGCTTGCCTCCGGTGATGTACTGGAAATAGTTACTTGAATCTCATCATTTGTTTGCAATTTCAAAGGTTCATAAGGCGAGGTGCTTACTTTACTTACAATAGCATTTTCCGGCAAGTCTTTAAAATAAGATAGCTGTTTTGAAGTTTTGCAACTGAGTCCGGCTAACACTGGAAGGATTGTTATGACGTAAATTAAAAAATTTCTAACCATAGTTTTAGGATTAACTCTGCTAAATTGGTGTACAGCTAAAGATATTCTTTTCTTCTTTGCGATTTCTATCTCTGCTAAACGGTAATCTCATATATATAATCTACTTGGGATTTGATTCACTTTAAGTCCTATCGGGAAATTTTTTGACTGGTGTTTATATAATTCCAGGATAGCGTCGAATCAGATTTAAGAAATAAAGACTGGTCATCAATAAATTCTTTTCAACTCTTTTCTTTTAAAGCAAAAAACTCTTTTACTTTTTGGGCTTTAAAATTATGCCATTTCGAAATTCATCAATTTTGATCGTCATTTCCGGACATGTAATACCGTTATCAGAAAAATGCAATATATCAATCAATTTATTCGCCTCACCTAAATTATTTGCCTCAATTTAGGCATAGCTTCGCTACTCTCAGTCCCATTATAAACTGCAAATAAATGATTTTCAATAATTTGACTTTGATATATCATTGTATGAATTTGTAGATCAGAATAATCCTTTACAGACAGGCACCAATTTTTACAAATCCAGACTTCTAAAAAGCTAATTATGTATTTTGAAAATAATTTACCCTCCCTCAAAAACATATTCTGCGCGACAAAGGCTTTATCCAGGATAGATCAGAAAAAATTGAAAAGTTGAAAATTGTACCTAAAGTTTAACAAGGAACTGTTGTTCTTTAGCATTAGATAGGAGTGGAAGGAGAAATCCAACGTAAACATAAAGAATAAATCAGACTAATTACTTTTTCAAAGACTAATTCATAAAATAAATATTGTCACTGTATTAAAGGGGATAAATCTGATTTTTTGGCCAAAATAAATTGACTGCTCCTGAACTACTTGCTTGCCATCTTCATCTTTCTTTGTGCCCTGATAGCAATTACATTACAGATTATCTAACTGGAAAAAGAAATCCGATTAAATAAAAAGCTTCGCTAACCTGAGCCACAACTTGAATGTAACAGGCAAAAATTTCCTAATAAATAAATGGATTCCGGCTTCAGTATTTTGAACAATAATCCACCCTGCCAAACAGTAATCCTGGCATTTAAGCCAGAGTAAAGACTATCTGCATCATAAAAATTCAAACCAGTAACTGATATTTGAAATCAGCCGGCTTAATTCAAGGAATGGAAATTCAGCTACGGTTAATAACAGGAAGATGATATTGGTGGATTGGAGGGAACGAAAAGGTGGCGGATTCTATTAAACATTTTCGTTCAACAACTTGAAACGCAAAATAGCTCTATTAACAAACGAAATTCTACTACTGCGCTAAAATACAATTAAAACCATAATGTAGATAATATTCTAAAAAAATAATGGTTTATTCTTTAATGAAATTATGTTCTTTAAACCTTTAAGTTCAATACGAATAATATGCCGTATGAAACCACTGAAACCTATTTTCCTTTAATAATTAGGATCCATGCACTGTAAATTATATTTAAAAAACAAGCTGCTGTATGTACTATTAATGGATATTAGATAGTTCTTTTATTTTTAAGGTGACCTGGAAAATTCTTTGCAATACCATTCATTCTCAGAAGAATTATTCTATCATCCATCGCAAAACCATAATGTTTACCTTGCAAACCAATTGGAAGACCTTTCAGCACAAAAATCTCTAACTATTATTTTTTCCTTTTCTCTATGGCAACAGCAAGCAGACATTTAAACAACAATTCAAAAGAATCCGGATCAGCCAAAGCAAAGATCTCGAAGGAAAGCCTGAGACAGGCGCTCATTCTTTTTTCCTATTTAAAACCCTATCGCGGCCAGTTTCTTTTGGGCCTTTTATTTATTGCACTCTCGGCTTTCACCACCAGTTTGTTCCCTTTATTTTTAGGAAAAATGATTGATGCAGCTTCACCCGGTGCTATAATTCCCGGCGAAAGCACTGCAGCGCAATTTGGATTTGGCTTAAAAAATATTCACTGGAGTTTAAACACTACTCTTCTCCTGATCTTTTGCCAGTTAAGTGTTCAAACTATTTTTTCTTTTATGCGGGTATACCTGCTGACGGCCGCTGGGGAAAGATCTTTAGCGGATATGCGAAAGGATGTTTATAGTAAGTTGCTAAGCATGCCGATGAGTTTTTTTTCAGAAAAAAGAGTAGGTGAATTAAGCAATCGTATTTCGTCTGATCTGTCACAAATACAGGATGCTATTTCCTTTACCCTTGCTGAATTTTTAAGGGGCATATTTACCCTTTTAATCGGTTTATTTTTTATTTTTTGGATAAGTGCCAAACTAGCTCTGGTGATGCTGGCTGTTGTTCCGATCATTGCTATATTAGCTGTTGTATTTGGAATGCGCATACGCAAAATGGCCAGGAGAGCACAGGATCAACTGGCAGATAGCGGCACCATCGTTCAGGAAACATTCCAGGGTATTTCGATCGTTAAGGCATTTACAAGTGAATTTCATGAAATTGCCCGGTATGTAAAAAGCATCAGGGCCGTGGTGGTAACATCTATTAGCAATGCCCGGTACAGGGGAGCGTTCATTTCCTTTATGATCTTTAGTGTTTTTGGAACGATTGCCTTTGTTATGTGGTTTGGCGCTCGCATGATTCAATCCGGGGAACTCACTATGGGTGCACTTACCATGTTTGTCATATTTTCCATGTTTGTCGGTGGCACATTTGCCGGCTTTGCTGATATGTTTTCACAATTGCAAAAAACTCTGGGCGCCACCCAAAGTGTGAGAGAAATTTTGCGAAGTGAAAGTGAGGCAGTAGATCTTAACGAAATTGTTGTAAAATCAAATTATAAATTAAATGGCAATGTCAGGTTTGACAAAGTTGCGTTTAGTTATCCCGGCAGGAAAGATGTAAACGTATTAAAAGACCTTTCTCTTCAAGCTGAAAACGGAGAGCAGATCGCTATAGTAGGACCAAGTGGTGCCGGCAAATCAACCATTGCTTCCTTGTTACTTCGCTTTTATGAGCCAGATAGTGGAATGCTTTATTTTGATGACCGCCCTGCAAAAGAATTTCCTTTGTCGCAAGTTCGCAGGCAAATGGCTTTCGTTCCCCAGGATGTCATTTTATTTGGGGGTAGTATCAGGGAAAATATTTCCTATGGAAAACCCGGCGCCTCTGATGAAGAAATCATTGCGGCGGCAAAGGGAGCTAATGCCCATGATTTTATCAGTCATTTTCCCGATAATTACAGCACCCTGGTGGGAGAAAGAGGAGTCAAACTGAGTGGAGGCCAGAGACAACGAATAGCTATAGCACGAGCCATTCTGAAAGATCCGGCTATTTTGATTTTAGATGAGGCCACTTCGTCACTTGACAGCGAAAGCGAACAATTAGTACAGGATGCGCTGGACAACCTGATGATGGGCCGAACTTCATTTGTTATTGCACACCGGCTTTCTACCATCCGAAAGGCTCATAAGATTGTTCTGATTGATAAGGGGATAGTAAGCGAAGCCGGAACCCATAAGGAATTAATGAAACATAACGGACTTTATAGAAAATTAAATGATATGCAATTTGAATTTGGAGTATTTACTCAGTCCCCTGCTGTTCCCCAATTGGAAGAATAATGTTTCGGCCCTGATTGAATCTTTACCCCATATACCCCGGTACATTATTTGAAACAATATGGTGTGATAATAATTAAGTAGTTCAATTTAATATTAATAAAAATCAGGCCTATGAAATGAGCTAACCCGCCCGATGGCGGGACCAACCGTGAAGATTATCCGGCGAATTCCATTTGCCTAAAAACAATAAAAAAGAAACAAATGAAAAAGAATCATTCATTACCAATTGATGACAAGGATAAAAATTTTCCTTCTTCTGTAGAATATAAGCCGGAGGATGATATTTATAATAAAGGCAAAAAAGAGCCTAATATAAATCCGGATGACAACTCGGTTATTTTAGATAGTAAAGAAACTGGCGAATCCCCGGATGAAACGGATCTGACTGAAATTCATGCAGGCAGTGATTTAGATGTTCCGGGTGCTGAACTTGATGATAAAAATGAGGAGATTGGTGAAGAGGATGAGGAAAATAATTATTATAGCCTGGGTGGCGATAACCACGAAGATCTTGAAGAATCAAAGGATTAATGAGCAGTCAAAGTATTTTGCTTTATCCTACATCTGCGCAGAGACGCCAAAAGGAATAAGTAATTCTTATTGATATTTTATTTCTGCCGAAAGTAAAGAAGAAGAAAATTTATCCAGGTAAATATCGCATGAGGAATGTAGCTGCAGGATGCTTGCGGGATAGAAATTAATCACTTCTTGTTCCAAACTATTTTTTACAGCCCATGCTTTTCGCTGATCCGGTACGGAACATAAAATATTTTTGGATTTTAATATTTGCTTTACTGACATGCTGATTGCCTGATTAGGTACATCCTCTATTGTTTTAAACCATCCTTCACCCATTTGCTGTGCCCGGCAGGCCTTATCCAATTCTACAATTATATAAGGAAGTTCGGTATCGAAATCAGCCGGCGGATCATTAAATGCCAGGTGCCCGTTTTCACCTATACCAACAAGAGCCACGTCAATTTTAAATTGTGATATAGTTTTGCCCAGTCGAATACACTCTGTTTCGGGATCGGCTTCCCCGTTTATCAATATTGCTTCCTTCAATGAAGGAATTTTAGATAAAAATCTTTCCTGTAAATATTTTCTAAAGCTGGCCGGATGAGTAATAGGTAAACCAATGTATTCATCCAGGTGAAACATCAGCACTTTGCTCCAATCTATATTTTTTTCAGCGATCAATTGCTTTAATGTTTCAAACTGGCTTGTTCCGGTGGCCAGTATGATATTCGCCTGACCATTATTAGAAATAGCGTTACGGATTATAGTTGCCGCAGTAGCGCCGGCAGCCTGCCCTAAAGAGAGAGAGCTATCTGTGATATGAACATTCATTGCTAATATTCCTTTATTAAAAAATAACTAAAATGGCTTTACAACATTTTACATAAGCACTTTTGTGCTGCCACCTTTCTCCAATTTTATATCAACCGGCTGGTTTGTTTTCCAGGAGCCACCGGTAAAATCAGGCACATTAATGGAATTAGAACGATTGGCAACACTCCACTCACTCAGCGGCGCCACCGCACTCCAAAGCGCAGCATCATATACATCCTGGTCGAGTGGTAGTCCGTTTCGAAGACAATCAATAGTGCGCCAGTCCATCAGGAAATCCATACCCCCATGACCACCTACCTGCTTGGCCAGTTCTCCCACCTTTTTTACTATAGGAGGTTGGTACTGCTCTTCCATTTTTTTATATTCTTCTGTATTTAACCAGTTGTCGTCTCCAAATGCAATTCGGCCGGGACCCGGATATTTTATTGCTGACCCTTTGGTTCCGCTTAGCTTATGTATGCGGGAATAAATATTGGGAGATGTTACATCGTGTTGCAACATAATCGTTCGCCCTTTTTTTGTGCGAATAGTTGTTACATTCATATTACCCCTGTATTTTTTATTACTATATGGCTTGAAAAAATCATCTTTTGCAGCCAGTTCCTTAGCCATTTGCCCCATCATAAAATCATTGCTTTGCATAGCCACCAGGTAATCCATATTGTCGCCACGATTCAGATCCATAACCTGCGCAATAGGACCTAAACCATGCGTAGGATATAAATTCCCGTTTCTCATATTCTCCTTTAATCGCCACATGTCGTAATAAGATGTTTTGGAAAAATTACTTTTCAAAAGATCATGGTTATAGGCTCCTTCTCCATGAATGATTTCCCCAAACAATCCCTGCCTCACCATATTCAGCGTTAGCAACTCGAAAAAATCATAACAACAATTCTCCAGCATCATGCAATGCTTACGATTGCGTTCCGAAGCTTCAACCAATTGCCAGCATTCCTTTATCGTTTTGGCTGCCGGCACTTCTACGCAAACATGTTTGCCCTGGTTCAAAGCATAGATAGCCATGGGCGCATGTAAACTCCAGGGAGTAGTGATATATACCAAATCAATATCCGGTCTATCGCACAATTTTTTCCACGCCTCCTCTTTATCAGAATACACGGCAGGTTGATGCACAGATCCCTCCAATGATTTTTTTACGGCATTCACTTTTTCAGTCCTTATGTCACAAAGAGCTTTTATGTCCACTCCGTCTATATGGCTCATTCTCTTTACAGCTCCCGGCCCCCTGTTACCCAAACCGATAAAACCGATCCTAATAATTTCAACTTTAGGAGCTGCATAACCACACATATTAAAATGCTGCGTATGGTTATTGTTTACATCGCTCATAAAAGTTCCCGGGTTATCGCTTGCAGGTGAACCAAAACTCTTCACCAGGTTAGCAACTGTTAAACCCATGCCGGTGAGCCCGGAATATTGCAAAAATTTTCTCCTGTTACTTTTCATTCTTAAATTTTTTTTTAATGAGTTTTATTCCAGATCAAATTATGCTAGTGATTTTAATTACCCTCTGTTAAAAATTGCACCCCATTATTTTTTGTATTCAATATACTTCTGTTACCATTTATTTCTTGTTGTCAGCAAAAATTTCTTACGGCATAGGTTATACTACCTGCGTGGATTCAACCATTTATCAAACCAATCAAAAGCTTCCAGCTGCATTTTTTTGTCGAATTTATGAGGACCGGGATAAAAAGAACATTTGTATTTATCGCCTGCGTTTGCCTTTTTATACACCTCACCTAATATACGGTCTGCTTCCTTCATTTCCGGAAGCGTATACAATCCATCCTCAATATCATTAAGGACCAGTGTTGGAAGAGGAACCCGCAGTCCCAGTATTTCCGGAAAATTCAATTCTTTCGGAAGCAATGGTACATAGGTCATCCAGGTATGTGTAAAGGATTTATTAAGTGCAAAATCATTCCATGTGGTCATAAAACCAACACAGACGGCACACTTAATTCTTGAATCAAGGCCACCCATAAAAACGGTGCGCATTCCTCCACCGGATAAACCGGCACAGCCGATCCTGCCTGCATCTACGTCATCTCTTTTGCATAAAACATCAAGAGCAATTCT
>JBGTNK010000095.1:0-6308 GCA_041743125.1 Chitinophagaceae bacterium | reverse complement strand
TTTGCATGGATGATCATGATAGCGGCGTTTATATCCTTTCCCCTGGCGGCCTGGTTTATCAGCGATTGGTTAAAAGATTTTGCATACCGCACTTCAGTGAGTTGGTGGATTTACCTGGCAGCGGGATTGCTGGCGCTGTTGGTCGCCATGCTGACCATCGGTGTGCAAACTATTAAAGCAGCGATAATGAATCCGGTGAATTCGTTGCGAACTGAATAGAAAAATTGCGCATGAATATGAACAACCATGATGACATGAGTAAAGAAATAATTTGTTTTTATAATCAAATGATCATTATGTGGAAAATTTATTTTTTGGTGGCTTTGCCAGGTGTTAAAAACATAGGCTAATAAAGCCGCCAGTGCCAATCCTGTAATAGCATTAAGTAATGATGATATGTTTGGGCAAAAGGTCAAATAAGTGCAACTGAAAATATAAAAAAATATTTTATGATAAAGAGCATTTTCCTCACGGCCATTCGGAACATTTCCCGGAATCCCCTTTTTTCATTTATAAACATTTTCGGATTATCAGTCAGTATGTCGCTGGGTTTGCTGATCATAATTATTGTAAAGGATCAATATTCCTATGATAAATTTCACCAGGATGCAAACAGGATATTCAGAATAAATACCGGTGCTATAAGAGAGGGTGGGGGCCGGGAAAATTATGCGACAACTCCATTTGCTTTGGGAACAGCCTTGAAAGAGGGATATTCCTTTTCTGAAAATGTGGTTCGTATTAACAGGAACTTAAATGGAGACGTGGAGTATGAAAAGATAACAGTACCTGTTCATGGTTTTTTTGCAGATCCTTCGTTTTTGGAAGTTTTCAATTTCAAACTGGCGAAAGGAAATCCATCTACAGCATTAAATGAACCGGATGGAGTACTGCTTACTGCCGATGCTGTTAAAAGGATATTCGGAAATGCGGATCCCCTGGGTAAAACGATAAACTTTAAGGGCTATGGCAATTTTACCGTTAAAGGAGTATTTGAATCATTTCCCGGAAAGACACATTTTGATTTTGAGGCCATTGTTTCCTCTACCGCTTTACCCGCCCTGGAAAAACAAGGTGCCGTGATGGGATCGCTGCAAAACTGGAACAATTATTACAGCGGGTATGTGTATGTAAAATTAAAAGAAGGCGTAGAACTAACTGAAGTAAAAGCGGCCCTGGCTGAAATCAATAAGAAGAACTATGCAGGAAGGAAACTGGAAACAAGGGACAAAGGTTATGAGTGGTATTTGCAATCATTACAAAAAATTTCTCCCGGACCCATCTTGTCAAATAATATGGGAAAAGCATTGCCTGAGCTGGTTTTATTATTCTTAACGATTCTCGCCTTTGTTATTTTATTGATGGCGGGTTTAAATTATACCAACCTGATGATCGCAAAATCTTTAAAGCGAAGCAGGGAAATAGGTGTAAGAAAAGTAATGGGTGCCAGCCGGCGCCAGGTATTCTGGCAATTTATCGGGGAGTCTGTTGTATTTGCATTGGTTTCCCTGGTGGCTTCTTATCTTCTTCTTCAACTGTTGAAGTCTGCCTTTCTTCAATTGCATCTCACGCAGGAATTTTCTATTGGTCTTACTGAAGACAGCGTTGTGTTTGTCTATTTTGCTTTGTTTGCTTGCCTGGTTGGTTTTTTAGCGGGGTTGTTGCCTGCAGGATATTTATCAGGTTTCAAGCCTGTATTGGGTTTGAAAAATATGATCGGAAAAAAAGTAAATACCAGGCAGTGGTTGCGCAAAGCCTTAATGGTCGTTCAGTTTACTTTCAGCATGGTATTTATTGCTACAGTGCTAATGATCTATTTCCAGATGAATTTTATGTTGAATGCGGATTATAAATTCAATGATAAAAACCTGATGAATGTCAGAATGGAAGGAAATGATTATAAAAAGATGGCAGTTGAACTTCAGTCGGTGCCGGGAGTAAAACAAGTTGGTTTTGTGTCTCACAGCCTGGGCACATTCCAGGATTATTCGGATGATTACAAACGCAATCAGACTGACCCTTCCTTCGTCATGCGTGACTTCCGGGCCGATGCGAATTATATCGGCAACCTGCACTTACAATTTTTGGCGGGAAGAAATTTTTCTACAGATCTTCCGGCTGAAAGGGAATCAGAGATCATTCTTAATGAAAAAGCATTAATGGTTTTTGGATTTAAAACTGCGGGTGAAGCTATTGGACAATCTGTTTATGCGTCTGATTCCATTGCACTGCAGGTAGTGGGAGTGGTCAATGATTTTCATTTCCGCCCGATGAATTATGAGATCGGGCCGCTTGCATTTCGTCATCGCCCTTCAGATTTCCAGATTATGAATATTGCCTTTGAGCCGGGAAGTGAAGAACGTTTGATTGCTGCCCTTTCACCCATCTGGAGAAAAATGGATCCGGTGCATCCTCTGCAGCATAGCCTGATGCATGATGAAATTGTTGATGCATATGAAGTATCCGGATTTACTGATGTATTAAAGATCATGCAGTATATTTCTTTCCTTTCTGTTGTTCTGGCCTGCCTGGGAATTTTAGGAATGGCCATGTACAATACCCAGTTGCGGACAAAGGAGATCAGTGTTCGCAAAGTGATGGGGGCAAGTGTAATGGATGTAACCGTCCTGCTCAGTCGCTCATTTTTGGTTTTAATAGGTTGTGGTGCGGGCATTGGCATTCCGTTAAGCTGGCTGGCAGGTAATCTCTTTTTGCAAAATTATGCCTATAGAATACCTTATGGACTGTGGTTAATTATTGCCGGTGTATTCATTACCGGTTTGCTGGGATTAATCACCATCTGTTCCCAAACTATTAAGGCGGCATTGGCCAATCCCGTTAAATCATTGAGAACGGAATAGAAATCTACAAGTAACAACAAGATAAAGTTCAGGTATGGGTATAATGAAGCGGACCCGCAAAAGGAAAAGTGCACGGAATTAAAAGTAAGGTGTTCGTTTTCGTACACCCGGATTCATATTCCATTTACAAAGAGTTGGTTTTAATAAATTTATCAATTGGCATGGCCGTTGTGATTAACGGCTGATCATATGGTAAAAAGCCTTAAAATTTTAGATATGTTCAAAAACTATTTTACAGTAGCCCTACGGAATTTTCGGCGAAATAAAATTTTTTCGCTGATCAATATAGGCGGATTGGCAATAGGCATCAGCGCTTCGCTGGTGATTTACCTGATCGTTCAGCATGAATTTAATTTTGACAAATTTCATACCGATGGTGACCGGATTTACCGGGTGGTTTCAAAGATTGAATTTCCCGACCTTACTATACACAATTCCGGGGTTCCTGTTCCAACGTTTAAGGCAACAAAGAATGAGCTGACAGGGCTTGAAAGCGTTACGCATTTTATTACATCCTATGGTCGTAAAGTTTCAGTTCCTTCGGCGGGTGGTCAGTCCCCTGCTCTTTTCAGGAACCAGCCGGATATTATATATGCGGATGAAGAGTATTTTGAAATGTTTAATTACCTATGGTTGGCCGGTTCACCACAAACGGCGTTGAAAGATCCTTTCCAGGTAGTATTAACGGAAAGCAGGGCCAAAGCTTATTTTTCTTCTTTGGCGCCGAAAGACATACTTGGCCGGGACATCTTTTACGATGATTCCATTAAAACTACGGTGACAGGAGTAGTAAAAGATTTGGATAAGCCTACGGATTTTATTTTTAAAGAATTCATTTCAAGGGCTACTATAGAAAATACTGGTTTAAAGAAACACTGGAACTGGGAAGAATGGGAAAGTATTAATACGAGTTCGCAACTGTTTGTGAAACTGAAAACAGGAACCCAACCTTCACAAATCGAAAAGCTATTGGTCGGTTTACGCAATAAATATCGCGAAAGAAGTGCGGAGGGTGGTGATAAAGATGGCACACAGCATTTTCTGCAATCACTGCCTGATATTCATTTCAATCCGGATTATAATGCTTTTGATCAGCGGCAGGCCTATAAACCAACTTTGTATGGACTGCTGGCAGTGGCGTCCTTTCTTTTATTATTGGGTTGTATAAACTTTATTAACCTTACCACTTCACAGGCGACACAAAGAGCAAAGGAGATCGGGATTCGCAAAACAATGGGTAGTAGTAAAGGACAATTAATATTGCAATTTTTGAGTGAAACATTGTTACTTACTTTTTTGGCATCTCTTCTTTCCGTTGTTATTACTCCATGGTTGCTTAAAGTGTTCAGTGATTTTATTCCGCCTGGCATATCTTTTACTTCGCTGAACCAGCCGCATGTTTGGTATTTCCTGTCGGGACTAACCATTATGGTGACTGTATTGTCCGGTCTTTACCCGGCTTTTATGCTCACACGGTTTAACCCTGTTTCTGTACTGAAAAACCAGGCAATTGCTGGTAAGGCGCAAACAAGAAAAGCCTGGTTGAGAAAAACATTAACGGTTACTCAATTTGTTATCGCCCAATTTCTCATTATTGCCACGATGATTGTGAGCAAACAAATACATTATTCATTAAACAAGGAACTTGGATATAAGAGGGATGCTATTGTTTATTTTAATTCTGAATGGAATGTTTTTTCTGATCTGCAGGACAACCGACGGTTTGTTTTATTGCAAAAATTGAAAGCTATTCCTGAAATTGAAAAAATAAGCCTGGCCGGTTCTGCACCAGCATCAGGCAATACCTCCACTACAACTATGAAGTACACGAGTGGTAAGGAGCTGGTGGAAACAATGGTAGAAACAAAGTTTGCTGATACAAGCTATTTTGATTTGTATAAAATGAAATTACTTGAGGGCAAAAATCTTCAGCAAAGTGATACGACAAAGGAATTCATTATTAATGAAACCTATGCGAAGTTATTAGGCTTCGCAAGGCCAGGCGATGCAGTAGGCCATTTTATCGAAAGAGATTTCCACGTACCAATAACCGGTGTCATATCTGATTTTCATACTAAGTCAACTCACGAGGCTATTAAGCCACTTGCTTTTTCTTCCGCTGCTGATAATAGTTACACCTTTCACCTGGCATTGAAACCCCGGGGGAAAGATGGCGAATCATGGAAAAGGGCTTTGTCAAAGGTTGAAAAATTGTATAAAGAGATTTACCCCGATGATGATTTCAAATACCAATTTTATGACGAAAGCATTGCTGCTTTTTATAAAACGGAACAGGATATTTCAAGGTTATTGAAATGGTCGGCGGGCTTGTGTATTTTTATCAGTTGTCTTGGATTGCTGGGTTTGGTCATGTATATCACCAATACCAGGACCAAAGAAATCGGTGTCATGAAAGTGTTGGGTGCTTCTGTTACACAAATAGTGGTTTTGTTGTCAAAAGATTTTATCTCATTGGTGTTTGTTGCCTTTTTGATCACCTTACCGGTTGCCTGGTGGGTAATGAAAAACTGGTTGCAGGATTTTGAGTACCGGACCTCATTGAGCTGGTGGGTATTTGCAGTATCTGGTGCAGGAATGATTTTGATAGCGATGCTTATCTTGAGCATAAGAACTATAAAATCAGCTCTTGCGAATCCTGTAAAATCATTGAGAACGGAATAGAAATCTATAAGTAGCAACAAGTAAAATTTCAAGTATGGGTATAATGACGCGGACCCGCAAAAGTAAAAGTGTACGGATTTAAAAATAAGGTGTTCGTTTTCGTACACTCGGGTTAATATTCTGATTACAAAGAGTTGGTTTTAATAATCTTATCTATTGGCATGGCTGTTGGGTGTTGTTGGCAGGTTGGGGTGAATATTAAAATAACGTGCCATGCTTATTGAATACTTTATGATAATGCCAAAGCTTTTAAAAAGCTTTATATCATTTCTGCAGAAAGCCTTTCATGCATTTGTGTCGGGAATAGTATCATTGATGGCAAAAGATTTTACATCTTTTGTTTTATTGTCTTGTTTTGGTTCCTTGCCTGTAGCCTGGTGGGTAATTAATAAACTTAAGGAAGATTACTATTACATTGCTTCCCGGTATGTTTGGATTTTATTTATCGCATTGGGGGTTTCATTATTGATCGCTTTACTTATTTTAAGTATCCGGACCATAAGATCTGCTTTTGAAAACCCCGTGAGGTCATTACGATCCATGTAAACAGAAGCTGGTTTAAAATCACGACGAATTGAAAATATAAAAGATAAAGGAAAGAAAAATCAAATAACATACATGCTTGAATTAAAACATATCTACAAATGGGTGAACACCGGCAATAACCGGACTTTTATTTTAAAAGACATCAACCTGTCTATAAAGGAAGGAGAATTTATTTCTATCATGGGGCCTTCCGGCTCGGGCAAGTCAACCTTATTAAAT
>JBGTNK010000094.1:0-16329 GCA_041743125.1 Chitinophagaceae bacterium | reverse complement strand
AGAATCCTTACGAAGAAAAAAGGTCAAGAACAATCAATAACCCGTTGTATTTTTATCCTTCATAAAGCTCTTACAAATATTGCCGCAAGCGGGTGGGTCAACATGCAAGAATGGTGGGTCAACATGACAAGAATTTACAGCCGGATTTAGAAATGACATTATCATTCGTGGTGGTGCTCCCAATGAAAATATTTTTTACTTGGATGGAATTGAAATCCCTGTAATTAATCACTTTCAAACACAGGGAAGCAGTGGTGGCCCTCAGGGCATACTCAATGTGTCCTTTATCGAAGATGTAAAACTAACCAGCTCTGCGTTTGATGCCAGATATGATAATGCAATGAGTTCTGTATTCCAATTCAAACAAAAAAACGGGAACCCCAATCAACTGCAGGGAAATGTGAGGCTTAGTGCTACAGAACTGGCAGCCACACTGGAAGGTCCTTTGGCAAAAAATAAAAGAACATCATTTCTTGTATCAGCCAGACGATCCTATTTAGGGTTACTTTTTTCTGTTTTGGATTTACCTATACGTCCAAATTATTGGGATTTTCAAACAAAAATAACTCATGATATTAATAAGAAAACAACCATGTCCTTTTTGGGGATCGGAGCTATTGATCAATTTAGCTTTGCAAGAATAAAAAATGCCAGCTCCGAAAAATTATATGTTCTTAACTCAAACCCCATTATCAACCAATGGAATTATACAGCAGGTGTAATTATTAAAAGATTAATCAACAAAGGATTTTTAAATATTGCAGTCAGCAGGAATTCTTTTGACAA
This sequence comes from Chitinophagaceae bacterium, assembly GCA_041743125.1. Taxonomy (GTDB): domain Bacteria; phylum Bacteroidota; class Bacteroidia; order Chitinophagales; family Chitinophagaceae; genus Terrimonas_B. The sequence goes on along the minus strand of JBGTNK010000094.1, from coordinate 15,543 downwards.
TGATATAAAACGATATGAAGATAATGAGAGGCAGCTAGCATCACAACAAACGCTTTCTTTTCAGTCAAGAGAAACTGAAAATAAGTTTCGAATGGATGTAAACAAGAATATAAATGGCTGGAAAATTTCTTATGGTACAGTAGTGCAGTTTGCAGAATACACCAACAATACTTTCAACGTAATCAGAAAAGAACTTAGAGACAATAATAACAATATTGTTCAGCCTTCAGTTACTGCAATCTTTAACAGCCCATTGAAAACCTTGTGGAAATACGGTGCTTTTGCTCAAATAAGCAAACGTTTTTTTGATTACCGATTGGGCGTAAGCGCAGGCTTACGAACAGATATGAATTCCTTTACCACTGAAGGGAATAAAGGGTTAAAAACATTGTCGCCCAGAATTTCACTAAGCTATGTGTTAGCAGATAAATGGAATTTGAATGCTTCCGTTGGGCGATACTTCAAATTAGCACCTTATACTATTTTGGGATTTGCCGACAACAGCAATCAATTGGTAAATAAAAACAGTAAATACCTTCAAAGCGATCATTATGTTGCCGGTGTAGAATATTTACCTGATAACGACTTGCGTTTTACAATAGAAGGTTTTTATAAAAGATATGCAAACGCTCCTGTTTCGGTCAGAGAAGGCATTTCACTCTCCAATTTGGGAAATGATTTCACCGTGTTAGGTAATGAAGCGGTTACCACAAACGGAAAAGGCAGGGTTTATGGATTTGAATTTTTTGCACAAAAAAAATTAACCAACCGATTTTTTGGAATTTTATCTTACACATTTTATAGAAGCGAATACAGTGGCACCAATAGCATTTTTATACCAAGTAGTTGGGATAACAGGCAGTTGCTTAGTGTAACCTGGGGCTATAAGTTTTCACATAACTGGGAACTGGGATTAAAATTCCGCTATCAGGGTGGAGCACCTTACACGGAATTTGATGAAACAGCTTCACGTTTAAATTATTTGAGCCTCGGTCAGGGAATATTAAATTATTCCAAACTAAATGTAACCAGGCTGAATGCTTTTAATTCAAGCGACGTACGTATTGACAAGAAATGGAATTTTAAAAAGGTAAGCCTTGATTTATTTTTAGATATTACCAATTGGTATATAGCAAAAAGCCCTTCACCTGATAGTTATACTTTTAAGAGAAATGAAAGCAATACAGCATTTCTCACCAATGACGGACAACCCATCAAATCTGATGGAAGCAATGCGATTCCGGTTCGGATAAAAAATGATGACCCCAGGATTACTCCAACTATTGGATTTATAGTTGAGTTTTAATTTTTGATTAGTTGCCCCCGATCAATAACTAGTTAGTAGACTATCTCTTTATTGAAAATGTCTTAGCACTATTTGCCACAATTAGAATCAAAACACAAACTCAGTTCCCGAAATATTAATAATAATATTTAATTGTAAGAGCGAATTTATAATAACGGGTTTTCAGCTATGCTGGCTTGACCAATATATTCTTATCAGTTTATAGCTCTCAACTATAATTTGGGCTGACCGAATAAATCTAAACAAAAGAATTTAACTTCATCATCAGTTTTTCAATTGGCTTCAGTTATGGGCTGGAACACAGAATACCAGCACAGCAGAAAGCCCTGTTCGTCAGACTGTGAAAAAACTCTTCTTCGCTTGTAAAACAATCCGTAAGATTTCATTGCAGAAGCTGCATTGCTTATTTAAGCAATCTTTATAAAATACAATCTGTATAGTTTTAAAAAACGTGATGGCTTATTCTGGCTGCAAATGATTTTAATAAAGGCTTTTTTAAATGCGCAGATTACTTTGCAGTAATCTGGTTGCCAGTTTCGGATGTGTTGCCGCATTTTTTCAAAGCCTAATATATTTTTTGTTCGCATAAAATTGTAACAGAACATAATCAGATTCATTTCTCCATTTACTTTTTGTAACCCTTTTAGCAAGGTATGCGTATAGCTCCAATGTCTTTTTAATGTACCAAAGGGATGTTCGCAGATTGCCTGTCTTCGTTTGTAATAGTGTGGATTTTGTTTGATGTTATTATCATTCATGTCAACTGCATCCTGGTATTCGCTGCGGTGAATGATGCGTTTAGGAAGTTTGGTGCATTGATTCTTTAAAGCACAGGTTTTACAGGCATCGGTCCGGTAAGTTTTAAAACGATAACTCGTTTCATTTGCCTCTCCTTTTTTATCGTGCCAGGTACCCAGTGATGTTAGCACTGCTCCTGCAGGGCAGGTATAACTGTCTGTTGTTTTATCGTAGCTGAAATTTTCTGATAAAAATTCATGGGCAATATGTTTTACCGATGGTTGTTCTTTATACGCTACATGTGTTATCATATTTTCCTGCTGGCACTGCTGCAACTCTGCTCCCGTATGGTAACCTTTATCGGCCAGCACCATCAGCTTATCTTCTTTTTGCATTTGTAAATTTTGCCTGGCCTGTGTGGCAGCAGTGTACAATGCCTTACCATCATTGATGTTGGTGGCCTGGGTATGCACTATCAAATTATGTTTGTCATCTACTGCGTTCTGCGTGTTGTACGCTACTTCCACAATGTTCTTTACTATAATGATGCTGCGGCTATCGGCATCGGTGGTGCTTATTTGTTTGTCACTGGTCTTGTTTAATTGCGCTTGTAGTGTATCGTATTTTATAGTACGTTCTTTTAGTTTGGCAAGACCTTCGGTTATCTTTTCTTTTTTTAGGTGCAGCTCTTTTTTATCACCAGTTTGTTCCTGCTTATCGAGTTCATCCAGCTCTTGTAAATATTTTTCCGTCTTATCTTGTATAAACTGCTGGTGCTTGTCTATCTTTTTTTGATTGTAATTATTCTTTTTACTGTTCACTGCTTTAAACTTGCTGCCGTCTATTCCTATTGTTGTTTTGCCCAGCAAACCGGCATCGCTTAAAAACAGAACATAGAGCTTAAACATGCTTTGCAGCGGGTGGGCATGCAGCTTTCTGAAATCCGAAATGCTGTGATAATTGGGCTGAAGATTTTTCAACAGCCATTGCAGTTCTATATTGCGGCTGCACTCTCTTTCCAGCTTGCGGCTGCTGCGTATTTTATTGAGGTACCCATATAAATACAGTTTTAAAAGTACCCCGGGTGCATACGGCGGACGGCCTTCGCTTTTATGTATGATTTTACTGAATCCTAATTTTTCTAAATCCAGCTTCTCAATAAAAGCATCAATCAGACGTACTGCATTATCTGTACTTACCTGTTCTTCCAGTGTTCTGAAATAACTTTGATGGCGATTGGTTCCTTCAATATAGTTTTGCATACTCCTTTTACTCAAAAATCATACAGCATTTGTGTTCATTCACATTGTGTGTATATTTATAGAGCGGCAGATAGTTTTTTCACAAACTGACGTTAGCTGAAATTAAAAACACCATGAGTATTTTAAGTCAGATATTTATTATTTCAATTTTATGCTTAGTTAATAAGCCTACGATAGCTCAAGACCCCACAAAACAACGAGGCAGAGATTTAGGAATTCCCTTTGATGGAGTTACTGGGAAATATAATTCTATTACCGATGTACCTGGGATAGAAGTTGGTTATAAAACGCTTATTAGTGGTTCTGGAAAGGCAACCGCAAGAACCGGTGTTACTGTTATTTTACCAAAAGGTAAAACAGATAAGAGTTATCCGGCTGCTTGGTTTTCTCTTAATGGTGATGGCGAAATGACTGGATTACCTTACATCGAAGATTATGGGAAAGGGAATGGTCCTATTGCTATTACCAATACAAATAGTGTAGGGGTTGTTCGAGATGCAGTAGGCGAATGGTGTGTTAAAAAATTTTCAAATGATAATCAGGAGGATTTTTCATTTGGCTTGCCAGTAGTTGCAGAAACTTGGGATGGAATGCTAAATAATATTAATGGATTTCATGTTAAAAAAGAACATGTATGGCAGGCTTTAGATAGTGCATCAACCGGAAAAATAAAAGAAGGAAACGTAGGCGGTGGAACTGGTATGATTTGTTACTGGTTTAAAGGCGGAAGTGGAACAGCATCAAGAATATTCACCATTGATTCTGTTCAATATACTTTGGGTGTTTTTGTGCAAGCCAATTTTGGCACAAGGAAAGACTTAGTAGTCTCCGGAGTTCCTGTGGGTAAACAAATACAAGACTTAGAACCTATCGAAAATCAAGTAAACCGAAAAGATGGGTCAATTATAGTTATCGTAGCCACCGATGCCCCACTACTACCAGGAGCATTAAAATTAGTAGCAAAAAGAGTTACACATGGAATTGCCAGAACCGGAACTTATTCTAGCAATGGTTCTGGTGAAATTTTTTTAGCACTAAGTACAGCATCACCTAAATACAATAGTAAATACACAGAAGAAACTTGGAAAGTAATTACAAAATGGAATCTTGACCGGATATTTAGAGCAACTGTTGAAGCAACCGAAGAAGCAATCATAAATGCTTTGTTAGCCGCAGAAGATATGGAAGGTAAAAACGGAAATAAAGTATTCGCTTTACCTCACAATCGTTTACAAGAAATTCTACAAAAGTACAACCGATAACTTCAGCTAACATGGGGTCACTGTTGCACAACCATATTTACAAAAAACATAGCTGTAGTTTTCCGTTGTAAGCATTTAGAAGCTTCTGTGCAGGAGCTATTGTTGATTTTATAGATAGTACAACGATGAATGGCAAATTTTTACTGGCTCTGTCAACCTTAATATAAGTTTCAGTAAAATGGGTTTAATCTGCCCAAATCCTTGTTCCTGGGGGTTTATCGTTTGTGCAGCTTTGGCTATTGCTTTTGGTGCGGTAAACTTCAGCCACTTCTTCAGGTTATAAACAGTGGCTGCCAGCAGCAGCATTTTATTGGCGGCTTTTATTCCTCTTGCATTCAGCCTTTTCATGCCGGTAAAATTTATCAGCGTTCCCCATACAGGGTCTACCGTGCTGCTGCGTTTATGCTTCATCACCATACGGCGTTTGTGTACATTCACATTGTGTGTATATTTATATATCGGCAGATAGTTTTTTCACAAACTGCCGTTATACGCCATTTTTAACCTCGTTTCAAATTTTGCAGCTTCAACTCAATTGCTTACCTTTGGCGTTAGTAACTTAAGTCAGTAGTATGATATTATCCTTCCGCAATTCTGAGACAGAACAAGTTTGGTTGGGCAATCGAGTAAAAAAACTTCCTATTGTAATTCAGAATATAGGGAGAAGAAAGCTCAGAATGATTAACAACTCTATTGACATCGCCGATTTGAGAATACCTCCTGCCAATAGGCTGGAGAAATTGTCTGGAAATTTGAAAAATTTCTACAGCATTCGAATCAATGACCAGTGGCGAATAATTTTCAAATGGAATGCTGGAAATGCTTCGGAAGTCGAAATTATAGATTATCATTAAATTTTAGAAAAATGGCAAAACTTAAAAATATTCATCCAGGTGAAATCCTTTCAGAGGAGTTTCTTAACGCTTTTAATATAACCGCCTATAAACTTGCAAAGGATATTGAAATTCCTCAAACGAGAGTTTCCGAAATCATAAAAGGTAATCGCCGAATTACTGCAGACACCGCACTAAGGTTAAGTAAATATTTTGGCAATTCCGCTAAATTTTGGCTAGGACTTCAAGACGATTATGATATTGAAGAAGAAATATCAACAAAAGGATCTGTACTTAAGTCAATTAAAGCATTGGATACGAAAGTAGCCTAACGGCGTATAACATGGGTGGCGGTTCATTTCTTGCGGCAAGAAATGCAAAAGCTCCGGGTAATTTAAAAGAAGAAGGTTTAATGAATGTCAAAACTGAAATGCTTTTTTATTGTTCAAAAGCAACACATACGTGGATTGAAAAAGCTGCTGTTTTGTTTGGTCATGGTACAAAAGCTATCAGCTGGATACCTGTGGACAACCACAATAAAATGGATACGGGTGCATTGGAACTTCAAATTAATAATGACATAAAAGATGGAAAACAACCCTTCTTAGTTATTGGCAATGCAAGAGACGTAAGCACAGGCGTTGTAGATAATCTTGCCGCCATAGCAGCAGTTTGCAAGCGTTATGATTTATGGTTTCATATTGATGGTGCCTATGGAATACCGGCTGCTGCTATACCCCAATACAAATCTATGTTTGAAGGAATTCAGGAAGCAGATTCCATTGCAATTGACCCGCACAAATGGTTATATGCACCGCTGGAAGCAGGATGTACACTGGTTAAAAACCCGCAACATTTGTCTGACACGTATAGTTCGCACCCGGTGTATTATAATTTTGACGGGAATGCAGATGAACCTTCGTTAAATTTTTATGAATATGGCTTTCAAAATTCAAGAGGATTCAGGGCGCTAAAAGTATGGGCGGCCCTGCAGCAGGTGGGCAGAAGCGGTTATATTCAAATGATCAATGAAGATATAGAACTGTCAAAATTTTTATTTAACGAAGCACAAAAGCATCCGGAACTGGAAGCAGTAACGCAGAATTTAAGTATCACCACATTGCGCTACCTTCCCTCCAATAATAAAAATGAAACATTAAGTGAAGAGTATATAAACACCGTAAATGAAAAACTACTGAACAAATTACAACAGAGCGGCCAGGTGTTTTTATCAAACGCCGTTATATCCGGAAAATATTGTTTAAGAGCCTGCATCGTAAATTTCAGAACTTCAAAAAGAGATATAACCGAGGTTATTGATATCATAATAAAAGAAGGCAGAAATATTAACAGGGTTCTTATACATGGTAACCAGGAACATTAAATCATGGACTCCATCTTTGGGTAAGGGTTCTCCAACCCCTACAGTCACGCTACACCAAATATGAAATAGCTTTAGTTCAAAGTCTTATAATCTTTGTACCTTGACTCTTATGCAAAAAAATGTAAACTATTTTTTCAAAGAACTTTCAGAAAAATTGTGGTTCCGGCCGTTTATATTTTGTTTGCTTTCGGTTGCTGCTGCGCTCCTGGCTCAACTTGCTGATGATAGCATTATCTCGGATATTGCTCCGGCCATTGAAAAAAGTTCAGTTGAAAATTTACTTTCAACTATATCTGCCAGCATGTTGGTAATTGCCATATTTGCTGTCGGGGCCATGCTTTCAGCATTTTCAGCAGCCAGTGGCACAGCTACTCCCCGGTCTTTTAAACTTATTGTTGCAGATGATGTATCGCAAAATGCTTTATCCGTTTTTATTGGTTCATTTATTTATAGTATAGTTGGCACCATTGCCCTGAAAAATGGATTTTATGGAGAAGCCGGCTATTTTACTTTATTCGTTTTAACTCTTGTTGTTTTTGCAATAGTTATTATTACTTTTTTAAGGTGGGTAGAACGAATATCAAAACTTGGCCGGCTTAGCCACACCATAAAAAAAGTTGAAGATGCAACAGCTAAGGCAATAGAAGAAAGAAAAGTGACACCACTAATGGGAGGAGTAGCTGCAACAAATAGCACTAAAAAAGGAACTCCCATATTTGGCAATCGAATCGGTTATGTACAACACATTAATATGGACGAGTTGCAGCAGCTTGCGGAAAAAATGGATGCAACACTTTTTATAAACAGCATGCCCGGAACATTTACTGCACCGGATAAACCCCTGGTCTATCTGATTTCGGGAAAAAAAACTGCTTTAAATGGATACCAGGAGCAGCTAAATAAAGCATTTGAAATTAAAGACAACCGCTCATTTCATGATGACCCCCGCTTTGGATTAATTGCACTGAGTGAAATTGCAAGCAGGGCTTTATCACCGGGAATTAATGATCCAGGTACAGCTATAGCCATTATTGGCAGCCACGTTCGAATTTTTACCTTATGGATTAATAACGATACAAAGGAAACCCCTGCAAAGGTTAAATATACTCGCCTTGAAGTGCCTGAAATTTCAGTGGCTGATATGTTTGATGATGCTTTCAGACCAATTGCCAGGGATGGTGCAGGTAATCTTGAAGTAATGGTTCGATTACAAAAAGCACTTATTTCAATCGCACATATTGGATCTGCTGAAGTTAAAGAACTGGCTATTTATCATTCCCGCCAGGCATATGAAAGAGCAGAGTTAGCAATGGAATTTAAAAAAGATCAGGAAATGCTGAAGGAGCAATGTGCTTTCCAAAATAAATAGTTTGACAAATTAAACTCATCCCAGCTTATACTCGTTTTGACATCTACATTTACTTGCATACTGTGTATCGGCCCGGTTGCCGCTATACCCTAACATTTATTGCCAAATTAACCTTGTTCCAAAGACAAATTTGTCTGCCACTCATATTTAATCATCACCCTCTTAGTTTGGTTGATGCAATTTCAATAAACCCGAACTGCTCTTTTAAACAGAGCAGTTTTTCAATTTCAATAGCTGCCGTTCATCAATCAGCTTGTGTTTGTTATTTCCAATCTCAGTAATTTTAAAAGACTGCATAAAAATAACATCATGTACAAATTCAGCTTGTTATTATTATTTATACTGTTGCAAACTGAAATCTATAGTTCTGATTTACAGATAACAAACTTTTCATTTACCGGCAATCCAAGAGATAACAATCCAACCTTGTATGTTTACTTTACAATAACATGGAATAATAGCTGGAAAAATGAAAGAAATCATGACGGAGCCTGGGTCTTTTTTAAACTCCGGCATCAGAATGACCTGCGTACACACCGGCATGCGTATGTAAAGACATCCGGCCATCAATTGGTGCATAATTATTTGAAAAATAATATTACGCCCCAATTCTATGTACCATCACACCAGGCCGGAATTATAATTTTTCCGTCGCAGGCATGCAGGGGAAATATTTCCTGGCGACTAAAAGTAGAGCTTGATGTAGCGCTTTTAAGAGGTGTGGATTTTCCTAACAATACCATTTTTGGTGATGTATTTGGTATTGAAATGGTACAAATTCCAGCAGGGCCATTTTATGCTGGCGATAGCGATACTTTAATGCAAAACCGGGAAAGTACATTTTATCAATTTATTAATAATGGCAGGTACCACGTTAATTCTGAAAAAGCAATTACCATTGGAAAGGACCGGGGTACCCTTTATTATGAAAATCGAAATGTTGCCGAATACCGTGGTGACATGCTGGGTTCTCTAACCGATTCGTTTCCGAAAGGGTTTAACGAATTCTACATAATGAAGTACGAATTAACGCAGGGTCAATATGCTTCTTTTCTTAACACTCTTTCTAACCAGCCCTCTTTTTTCAGATCCAATTTTGGTGGTAAGTCGTATTATGCAGAAAGAGGTGGCATACGGTTGGAAAATGGCAGGTATATCACTTCATATCCTGATCAACCCGCAAACTACATTTCCTGGGATGATGGATGTGCATTTGCCGACTGGGCTGGCCTTAGACCCATGTCGGAATTAGAATATGAAAAATCGGCGAGGGGGCCTTTAAATACTCAGCCAAAGGATTATCCCTGGGGTACCTCATCAAGCGAAAAAGTGAGCAGATATTATAACCAGGAAGGAGAACTTGTTTTTGAAAAAGGCATAGCAGAAGAAAATCTTAATAATACGAATCTTGAATTTTTCGGAGCATCATACTATTGGGTGATGGATCTGGCTGGCAGCCTTTGGGAAAGAGTTGCAACCATAGGCAGCAATAAGGGAAGGCTATTTAAAGGATCGCATGGCGATGGAATGCCAGACCAGTTTGGCAATGCTACCAATGCTGACTGGCCAAATGAAAATGATGGTGGGTTTGGCTATCGTGGAGGCGGTTATTATGGATTCGGCATGGCCCTGGGACCGTCTCATTCTATTATAGGAGCAAGACCATTTGGCTCCTGGGGTGATGGGCCAAGATCGGTTGCATACGGCTTCAGGGGAGTGCTTTCTGTGCGTTAAAGGAAATTTAAAACTTAAAATAGTCTCACCGGGTTTAATGGTTAATAAAGTAAAAATAATGTCAATTATATTCCAGTCGTAACCTCTGCACCAATATAAGCATCCTGAGATATTAATGAACGTTGATATTTAAAATCTGGCAAAAGAAGACGACGTCTTGCCTATGATACATTAACCCCATTACAACATAATGTTTATTCTTGATCACTTTGATCCCCTGTTAAAGGAGGATCCTTTCCTACAAATATAGATAAGGAAGCTTTCTGTTTAAATGACCAAAAAGAAAAAAACGAAATAGTTAGCAGCTTCAGATTAAATGGTTTTATAATTGATATTTTTGCTCATGATATTCCAACCCGGCAACAATATGCATACCGCAATAGGTTAGTAGAAGTTAAACTGATTAAGGAACCTGGAGAATTATTCAGACAGGCACTACCTGAATGAAGAAAGAAAGGATATAAAACAGAACCCGCATTTTGAATTGCGTTGGGATTGAAAGGAAATCCATACACTGAACTTTGAACATTCGATTCAAAAGAAAATAACTAAGGCAAAATAGAAAACGATGGATGAACTATTAATCAATTCCATCTTGTTTGGCACCTCCGCTTTCCGAATATCATCCCGAAAAAGTATGAGCTCAACATATAGGCAATACAATAAATTAATTCTAAAAAGTTTAGTTAGAATGCCCGTTTTTCATCCTGCATTTGTATTCTAAAACCATCCTACTTATCTTTTTTTATTTTTTTATTTTATATCCAAGTGATTGAAAATAAATTGATTTTAGATTCTAAGATGAATTTATCCCGTAATTGGCAAACCTTTTGGTTAAGAGGAGTAAAACGTAAGCTCAACATTTAAAAACCGATCAATTTCTCTACGCAATGAACGAATTTACTCATAGACTTTTATTGGCAGATGATGATATAGATGATTGCGTTTTTTTTAAGGATGCTCTTGACGGATTACCTGTTTCAGCCACCTTAATTACCGTCAATGATGGCGTAAAATTGATGACTCTGTTAACAAGCCTGGCAGACAAACTGCCTGACATGCTTTTTATGGATTTAAACATGCCACGTAAAACAGGCTATGAGTGTTTATTGGAAATCAAAATGAATTCGCATTTAAAACATTTACCCGTTATCATTTTTTCTACATCGTTCAATTCTGAGGTGATTGACTTGCTTTATGAAAAAGGCGCCCACTATTACATCCGCAAACCAGGGGAATTTGCAAAGTTAAAAAAGGTAATTTACAAGGCGCTTACTGTTGTTGCCAGGGAAAGTGCGAAACGACCGGCGAAAGAAAAATTTCTGCTTCAACCCTAAGATAATATTCGAAAATCAATTAGTTCGTTCCCATTCTAACTACTTTAATACAAATTGAAAAACTCTTTTACCAGGAAAAAAAGAAAATAATATCCTGACTATTTGCAACCATCCATTCCAAATTTACCTGTCGTTTAAATTTTTACATTTGTAAAATGAACGAAGTCTCGTTTAATCTTTTACTTGCCGATGACGATCAGGATGATTGCATTTTTTTTTCGGAAGCTCTGTTGGAATTGCCTGTGGCAACTACGCTAACTACCGCAAATGATGGGGTGGAACTCATGGATCTGCTTTCAGCCCGATTAGATAACCCGCCCGATATTATCTTTCTTGACCTCAACATGCCAAAGAAAACAGGATTTGACTGTTTATTGGAAATCAAAGGATCTGAAAAATTAAAACGCATTCCCGTGATAATTTTTTCTACCTCTCTTAACCCCGATATGGCCACTTCACTTTATGAAAAAGGTGCCAGTTTTTATATTCGAAAGCCGTCAGATTTTGCTGCCTTAAAAAAAATTATTTACCAGGTGATTCTTTTGGCGGCACAAAACAATCTCGTTCAACCTTCAAAGGATTCTTTTTTAATTCAACTTTAGCAAACTATTGAAATGAAAAAGAAAAACGTTACCTACAATTTTTTATCTGGTGGTGGAGAAATGGGCGAATTGATCAGGGCCAAAGACTGGACCAAAACGCCACTGGGCGATCCAAAAAACTGGCCTCCGGCTTTGGGAACCATGGTATCTGTGATGCTGGATAACCCTTTTGGAATGTATATCGCATGGGGCAAAGAATATACTCAAATTTATAATGACGGATATCGCCCCATTTTGGGAGAAACAAAACATCCCCGGGCATTAGGTATAAGTACCCGGGAAACCTTTTCTGAAATATGGCATATCATAGACTCTATGTTTGAAGGTGTGATGAATGGCATACCTGTTGGTTTTCCTGATTTCATGTTGCCCCTGAATAGAAATGGGTTTTTAGAAAACTGTTACTTCGATTTTTCCTATAGCCCCATCAGGATGGAGAATGGAGAAGTGGGAGGAGTATTAGTTACTGTAATTGAAACTACCAATAAAAAAAGAGCAGAGGATGAATTGAAAGAAAGTGAAGAGAAGTTCAAAGCAATGGCCGACAATATTCCCAATCTTGCGTGGATGGCAAATGCGGAGGGATGGATATATTGGTATAATAAAAAATGGTATGAATATACGGGAACCTCAGCTGGAGAAATGGAAGGATGGGGCTGGCAATCCGTGCACGACCCACTGGAATTACCCCGGGTATTGGATAATTGGAAGAACTCCATTTCCACCGGAGAAGCATTTGAAATGGTATTTCCTCTGAAAGGAATAGACGGAAAGTTTCGGCAATTTCTTACCCGGGTTTTGCCGGTGAGAAATGATAAAGGAGAAATTATTAATTGGTTTGGAAGCAATACCGACATTACCTTACAAAAAGAAACAGAAGAAGCATTAAAAGAAAGTAAAAATGAATTGGAATTTGTGATTGAGGCCGCCCAGCTCGGTACTTTCGATTATAACCCTCTTACCAATAAATTTTCAGCAAACTCCAGGCTGAAAGAGTGGTTTGGTTTACCTCCCAACGAACAGGTTGACCTTACTGATACCATTCATGCAATTGCAGAAAAAGACAAATCGAATGTTACAAACGCCATACGGAGGGCTTTAAATTATTCTTCGGGCGGCATATATGATGTGGAGTACACTATTATAAATCTGGTAACTAAAACAGAGGTAATTGTGCATGCCAAGGGCAGGGCCTGGTTTAATAATGATAAAATAGCCTACCGTTTAAATGGAACGCTGGAAGATGTGACAGAACAAACCAAGGCAAGAAGAAAAACGGAACAAAGTGATCAACAGTTCCGCAATATGGTACTGGAGGCTCCCATCGGCATTTGTATTATGGATGCCAGCACAACTGTAAGTGAAATTGTAAATGAACGTTTCATTGAAATAGCCGGTAAACCTATTGAAATAATTCTTGGCAAAAAATATTGGGATACTTTTAGTGAAGCCAGGATTTATTATGAATCGGCACTTAATGATGTAATAAAAACCGGGATACCCTACTATGCCAATGAAGTACCAGTCATGCTCGTCCGCCATGGTAGAGAAGAAATAATACATATAACATTTGTATATGCCCCGGTGAAGAATGAAGAAGGAGAAGTTTCAAAGGTTGCCGTGTGGGTGGTTGACAATACCATGCAGGTAAAAGCCCGTCAAAAAATTGCAGAAAGTGAAAACAATTTGAAATTGATGATCCTCCAGGCGCCGGTTGCCATTGCTATTATGAGGGGAGAGGATTACGTAGTAGAAATTGCTAATAAATACGCATTAGAACTCTGGCGGAGAACTGTACAACAAGTATTAAATAAACCGGTTTTTGATTCAATGCCTGAACTATTGACTCAGGGAATAAAAGAATTGCTTGACGAGGTACGAAACACGGGAGTACGATTTGCAACGGCTGAACTCCCTGTTCAATTTTTAAAAAATGGTTCGACAGAAACAGCATATGTAAATTTTTCCTACGAACCCCTTTACGATGCAGATGGAAAAATCAATGGCATCATGGCCATTGGATTTGATGTATCTCCACAGGTAATAGCCCGCCAAAAAATTGAAGAAAGCGAACAAAATATCCGCACCATGGTTGAAAATGCTCCGTTTCCCATAGGAGTTTATGCTGGCAAAGAAATGCGGGTGGTCCTGGCCAATCAATCCATTATGGATGTGTGGGGTAAGGGAAATGATGTGGTAGGGAAATTATACAGGGACATTTTGCCGGAATTAAATAACCAGGCAGTATTTGAACAGGTAAATACTGTTTTCACAACCGGTATTCCTTTCCATGCAAAAAATCAACGGGTAGATTTGCTGAAAAACGGAGAAATAAAACCTTATTACTTTAACTACAGTTTTACTCCTTTATATGATGCTGAAGGCAAAATATATGGCGTTATGAACACGGCAGCAGAAGTTACAGAACTACATGAGGCCAAACAAAAGGTTGAGGAAAGTGAAAAAAGGTTCAGAGATTCAGTGCAACAGGCACCGCTGGCTATTGCCATTTTCAGGGGACCTGATTTTATGGTGGAGCAGGCAAACGATGCATATCTGCAGATCGTAGATAAACAATCGCATGAGTTTATCGGGTATTCTATATTTGATGCCTTGCCGGAAATTAAGGACCAGGTAGCACCGCTCTTTTCGGAAGTAGTTACCAGCGGCGTTCCTTTTTATGGAAATGAATTTCCTGTTACTCTAAAACGAATGGGAAAACTGGAGCCTGCTTATTTCAATTTCGTTTACCATCCTTTAAAAGAAGAGGACGGTGATATTTCCGGCATTATGGTAGTAGCCACGGAAGTAACAGAAACAGTAAAAGCAAAGCATTTATTGCAGGAACGGGAAAAGCATTTCCGCAGCCTGGTTATACTTTCACCAATTCCTATGACCATATTAAGAGGCCGGGATTTTATCATTGAAACGGCGAATAAAGTAATGCTTGATGAAATATGGCGAAAAACGGAAGTAGAAGTTATTGGTCATTCCCTTATAGAAGTATTCCCGGAACTGAAAGAACAAAAATATCCTGAACTACTGGCAAAAGTATTTACCTCGGGTAAATCGCACAGCGAAAAGGAATCCGTTGCTATTATCCAGGGAAACGAAGGCATTAAAAAATTTTATCTGGATTTTGAATATTCGCCGTTATTTGAACCGGATGGAAAGGTGTCAGGAATAATGGTAACTGTTAATGACGTGACAGATAAAGTAGAAGCAAGGAAAAAAGTGGAAGAGGCTGAAGAACGTTCCCGCCTGGCTGCTGAAGCTACAGAATTAGCTACCTGGGCATTGGATCTTGAAACCAGGGAAATGATTCATTCTCCCCGCATGGCAGAAATATACGGACATGATAGTTATAAAAAATTAACCCACCCGCAGATCCGTAGCCAAATACTAGAAGATGACCGGGTAAATATCGTAGAGAAAGCTTTTGAAAAAGCATTATCAACTGGTGTTTACTTTTTTGAGGCCCGTTTGGCAAGAACGGATAATTCTATTCGATGGATAAGAACACATGGAAAAACGTTTTACAACGAAAAGAAAGAACCCGTAAAATTGGTTGGAACTCTCCGGGATGTTACGGAAGAGAAACAATTACAACAGGTATTACAGGAAAGCGAAGCTAAATTCAGACTGCTGGCTGATTCCCTTCCGCAGCAGGTGTGGATAGCAGACCCCCAGGGCCATATAAACTATTATAACCAGGC
>JBGTNK010000093.1:0-2001 GCA_041743125.1 Chitinophagaceae bacterium | reverse complement strand
CATCACAGAGAAAGAAGAAAACAATTTATCGGACTCTGGTAAGGATATGTTTAACCGAATGCAGAATGCGGCCAAAAGAATGCAAACACTCATTCAGGATTTACTGGCCTACTCACGCACCAACACAACCGAACGCAAGTTTGAAATTACTGACCTTAATGAAATTATTGCTGAAGTTAAAGAAGACTTAAAGGAAGAACTGCAGGAGAAACATGCCATCATTGAAGCAAACCAATTACATGATGCAAATATAATACCTTTTCAGTTTCGGCAACTCCTGCACAACCTGATTGGCAATTCATTAAAGTTTTCCAATCCCGCACA
The DNA here is from genome assembly GCA_041743125.1 of Chitinophagaceae bacterium. Taxonomy (GTDB): domain Bacteria; phylum Bacteroidota; class Bacteroidia; order Chitinophagales; family Chitinophagaceae; genus Terrimonas_B. Next base: position 1,677 of record JBGTNK010000093.1, on the reverse strand, counting down.
ACCGCCACACATACAAATTAAATGTGAAATTGCAAACGGCATAAAGTTCAATAATGAAAAACTCTCACCTCAAAATAAATATTGCCATATCACAGTTTCCGACAACGGAATTGGTTTTGAAGAACAATACAGCGAAAAAATATTTGAAGTATTCCAACGGTTGCATGGCAAAAATGAATACAACGGAACAGGCATCGGACTTTCAATAGTAAAAAAAATTGTAGAGAATCACCACGGCATCATCACCGCAAAAGGTGAACTAAACAAAGGTGCAACCTTTGATATTTATATTCCTGCAAAATGACAACTTCAAAAGCCCACGGAATTACAAGGGTTTGTGAAGACTTCCAACAGTGAAGCATTGAATGTAAATAGCCTTGAACAACTATGTATGAACTACAAATGTGGCACTTCGTACGAACAGCAGCACTGCCTATAACAAGGGGTCACTGTTGCGCAACCTTAATTTCAAAAAAATATAGTTTGTAGTTTGCTGTTACAAGCATTTAGATCTTTATGTGCCGGGGATATTTTTCATTTTTTACAAAGCATAGCAATTGATAGAAAAAAATTTGGAGCTGTATTAGCCTTACAATAAGTTGACCTAAAATGTTTTTTATACGCACAAAAATTTGGACTATGCAACTGCCTCTGAGCGGACAGCTTTTGCAATCAAGTGAACTGCTGCTGTATTGCTTTTATAATAACCTTTTTATTATGGGCTATTTTATTAAGCAAAAAATAGGAAACAGGCGAGCTACGTTATATATATTGCATTGTGGCATTTTTCATACCTGCAAAAGATGGCAGTATAAAAATAATTATATTGATAATGAATAAAGAAGAACCAGGAGTGCCGTATATTTAAAATGTGCGCAACCTCAACGCAAGTCAAACTGAATTTAAGCAGGCAAACTATTCAATTGAGTCTAAAAAATTACTGGATTTAGAGCAGGAAGCAATTACAAGAGAATTTAAAAATGATACCACTTTCTTATCGTCAATAATGGATACAACTTTTATAGAGCTATCAAAGGAAAAGATTAAGAACAAACACGAAGTACTAAAGACAATTCATAGCAACAATATGAGAAATATAAGCTACAAAATAACTCTCGACACTTTTGTGTTGGAAGACCCTGTTGTTCACTTATATAATAATTCTGCAGTCGTGACATTTATAGTGCACACTTTCAGGAAAAAAGAACAAATCCCATTTGAGAGTAGAACCCGGTTTTATGATGTGTGGGTTAAACGAAACAGCGAATGGAAGGCAGTTAGCTGGCAGGCTTCGTCAATTGAATAATGCAAAGTTTTAGCGCAATGACCGTAATTTATGACAAAGAGAGAATACTGTTTGCTAACTAATAAATCAACCAGCCACTGCACAGCTACCTTCAAAAAATAGTTTATCCCCGGACAGTGAATGTATTTTTTATTTTTAATGAAAGTAGGCTAATAGCCATCGGGATAATTCAACACCTGCACTACCAGACCTGCCTGAGCCGGATAGTCTGTACGTTGGTTGCTGTTCCCTGAATTAGTTTACGGTTATAAATAAATATTATCTAAACAAGACTCAACTCATGAAAAAATTGCTGCTGATATTTTTTTATTCTGCCTGGACATTTTATGGCAGGTCGCAAAATTTGCCTCGTGTAATGGTATTATCTACGG
>JBGTNK010000092.1:0-2581 GCA_041743125.1 Chitinophagaceae bacterium | reverse complement strand
CTGGTTGCAAAACGGTCAGCCGGAATTTTACAGAAGGAACTGATTTGGTCACCGGTTATTGGGATGATAACCGGATAGGCTCGTTTCGTGGATTGCGTACAGGGAAAATGGATTATGGCGGAATTGTATTTGGTGAAAAAGATATTGTAACCATCAAACCAGGGAAAGATTATGGATACATGACGATGATGATGAAGACAGTGGAATTTTTTCAAACTGGAAAACCTCCGGTTGCACCGGAGGAAACTATTGCAATTTATACTTTCATGGCAGCTGCAGAAGAAAGTTCACTCAACCACGGAATTTCGGTAAGCGTAGAAGGCACCTTAAAAAAAACAATGGAAACATTAAATAATGGATAAACGAAATTATTATCGTTAAGTCCTAAACCCCGGTTTTTATTGGACTTTTATAAAATATTAATTTATAGAAATGACAAAACATTCAATTACCCGCAGAAAGTTTGTATCAACCGGTGCACTTGCCGTTTCGGGTCTGGCCACTATCGGGCTTCCGGTTTTCAGCGAATCATTTTTGAAAAATGATAAAATCCGTGTTGGAATAATCGGAACAGGTTCCAGGGGTGCCGGCCTTGCTAATCTTATTAAAAACATTAGCGGAATGGAAGTGGTGGCCTGTTGCGATACAATTCCCGGGCATCTTCAAAATGGGTTGAAGGAAGCGGCAAAAGGTGCGAAGGCTTATACAGACTACAGGAACTTGCTTGAAGATAAAAACATCCATGCAGTGATCATTGCCACGCCTCTTTATTTACATAACCAGATGTCTGTTGATGCTCTCGAAGCCGGCAAACACATATACCTTGAAAAGGCATTGGCCTTTGATATTCCAGAATCCATTGCCCTGGTGAAAAAAGTGCGTAATTCGAAACTGGTTTTCCAGGTAGGGTATCAATACCGCTATTCCCGGATGTATCATAAGGTAAAGGAAGTGATTGATAAAAAATGGTTAGGAAAGATCACACATTTTGAATGCCAGTATAATCGTAATTCAAACTGGCGCTTTCCCGTTGATGATCCTAAATTAGAGCGGGCCATCAACTGGCGCATGCACCGGGTTTATTGCGGTGGCCCTTTATCAGAATTATGTTCTCACCAGATTGACCAGGTCAACTTTTTTTTAAACAGCCATCCTATTAAAGTGGTGGGTATGGGCGGTATCAATTATTGGAAAGATGGAAGAGATACTTATGATAATATCCGCACTATATATGAATATCCTGGCGACATTAAATCAAGTGTTACTTCCATTCTGTCAAATGCCTTCAATGGCTATTCCATAAGAATTTTGGGTGATGCAGCCACAGTTGAAATACAAAGAGACAAGGCCTTTATTTACGAAGAATCGACCGATAATGTAAAAGGAATTGTAGATGGTGTAACCGGGGCTACAAAAAATGCAATTACCCATGGAAAAGGAATGGAGCTGGTTTTTGACGAACCCGGACGTATACAAGCCGAACCCACTACTGATTCCCTGATCGATTTTATAGATTGTATTCACAACAAAAGAAATCCTGTTTCGAATGTAGAAACAGCAAGAGATGCATCGATAGCTGCGCACATAGGGAATGCGGCGGCCGACACGCAAACCATTCAGGTCTGGAAGGAAGAATATTCTTTGGGTTGAATAATGGATATATAAAATGACAGGAGACGTAATTTAAGTTGGGCAGGTTAACAGGCAGTAATATTTAGCCAAATAAAAAATTACGAAGAGACCATAAAAACGAATGCTGTCATTCCCCTTTGATACCTATAAACCGGTTTATGTTGAAAGATGAGATAAAGCAATTAGCCAAAGGAATACACAGTAATGTAATTGAAAACAGGAGGCACTTACATGCTCATCCTGAATTATCATTTTGTGAATATGAAACATCCGCTTATATAAAGGACAGGCTCAATGAAATGGGAATTTCCTGGAAGGTAATGGCAGAAACAGGAGTGGTTGCGATTATAACTGGTGAGAAATCATCAGACGGGGTAATTGCTTTGCGTGCCGACATGGATGCATTGCCTGTTACGGAAGCCAACGATGTTCCGTATGTATCGCAAAATAAGGGTGTAATGCATGCTTGCGGGCATGATGCACATACCTCCTCTCTCCTGGGAACAGCAAGAATTCTGCAATTCATTAAAAACAAATTTGGGGGAACAGTAAAACTCATCTTTCAGCCCGGCGAAGAAAAGCTTCCCGGCGGCGCCAGTCTTATGATAAAAGAAGGAGTGCTGAAAAATCCAAAACCCAATGCAATTATTGGCCAGCATGCAATGCCTTCCATTGATAGCGGGAAAATTGGTATTCGAAAGGGAAAACACATGGCATCTATGGATGAAATTTATGTTACTGTTCATGGCAGAGGTGGCCACGGCGCCCAGCCACACCAGAATATTGATCCTGTATTGATTACTTCTCATATAATAGTTGCTTTGCAGCAGATCGTAAGCCGCATGGCTAATCCGGCAATTCCCACTGTTTTATCATTTGGAAAATTAATAGCCAACGGCGCTGTAAATATTATTCCTGATGAAGTTTATATGGAAGGAACTTTCCGGAC
>JBGTNK010000091.1:0-32561 GCA_041743125.1 Chitinophagaceae bacterium | reverse complement strand
CTACTGATGGAAGCAATACCTGGAAGGATGGCGGAACACGACATGCTTACCTTGTAGAAAAAATTCCGGCAGAACAGGTACAACACATCATTAATACAACGATGATGCACCAACCGGTGAAGCATTAAGGTTATCGAATTCCAAACAGGCTGCAACCAATTAATTCACTTCCAGTTTATCATTGGCAGGCAACACCGGAAAAGAAGCATGCGGCTCCCGCTGGTACCAGTAGGCAACAGTAATGATATCTGATTGCTGCGGCAGGTAGCGGCCTCCATGCCGCCAGCCGAGGTCCTGTATCGTAATCTTCAGTTCATTTTCAAATCGTACCGGATCCTGTATATGCCAGCGGTACATGCCAAACCGCTCCTGCGATTTATAGACACCGTCGGGTCGGATCACCTGGTGCAAACCGGCATAAGCGGTAGAGAATTCCTGGTATTGCTTCGTCGTCCTGTTTTCAAAATTATAAGAGCCACAGAAATAATCCTCCGTTCCCGTGCCCACTATTGTAGCATGATCTTTATCTCCATCCATGAAAAATTTTATTTCTCCTTCGCCCCACCAGCCATTGTTGCGAACTCCCAATGCCATATAAGTACCCACATACTGTCCTTTTCCTTTTACACCATCCAGTATAGTGTGCAAGGATGCGGCAGAAGCACCGGACCGCCGGTACTGTGCATGAAAATAGGCTTCATCGTTTCCGATATCAGTCAACGTATAATTAACCTGGTAATATAATCGCATCGACTCCGTAGGATTGATATTCTCCATAGTGATCCTGCATTTTCTTCTGAAAGGCATTTTCCAGTAACAATTAAATGCACTGCCGGGATTTACAGTTACCGCTAATGAATTCAAATGCGCATATTCATTCCAGCCCATGCCAAAGAAGGCGCCCACAGGTGCTTCCACTGATGGCGTTTTTTCATCGTCCCAATAAAAACGGATAATGGAGAATTGCCAGTTTCCTGTGGGTGTCATCCATATTTGCTGAATAGCGCCGGGGCCTTCCATCTCAGCAATGGTAATTGTTTCTCCCGCATTAATAATAATAAATGGATTTACCTTCCAACCCTTTCCTAAATCCCTTGCTTCATTGGCTGCATTCGCTACATTTCGTTTCCCCTTGTCAATTACAGGATCTGCCATGCCGCCCATCCCCTTTGCACCTGTAAAATTTTCAGGACTAATGGACCTTGTTTTTGCATCGGACAGGCGTGATAAATTACTCATGTTCATGTCCAGGCCATTAAATTTTTCAGACTGACCAAAAAGTGAAGAGCTCAGGAAAAGAAATAAAAGTTTTAATACATTTTTCATAAAAAAATAATTAAAGTGTAAACCGAAAAGAAGTTGAAACGAAAGGCCCCTGGTATTTTTTCAATAATTCCTTTGCAGGCAGGTATCGCTCCTGCGAAAATATTTTCAATATATGAATGCGCAGAAATTATTATTACTCTTAATCTCTTCCGAAGTTAATTGAAACAGTCTGTCAACTGGTTGACAGCAGTAAAAAAGACACTGCATTAGATTTCCACAATAATTACCTTTATACGAGTAAGAAGAATTATCCATGGGTAAGGCATCTTCATATCATCCTGAAAAAAATCTGCTCCACATTATTTCCGAAGCCACTTCAGGCCTTACAGGGAAGTATCTATTAACAGAAACGGCCAGGCAAATAACTACAGGCCTTGGTATGCAATATTGTTTTATTGCTGAATGTGCCAATGAAAACAAAACCCGGTTGCGCACCCTGGTGTTTGTAGATGGGAAAAATGTACTCGACAATTTTGAATACAATACGGAAGAATCAGGTTGCCGGATGATGATGAAGGGTGATACTTTTTTTCTGCCGGCCGGCGCACAAAAACTTTTTAAAGCTGCAAAGGGAATTGAAGCCTACGTAGGTGCCCCCATCATTAGTCCCGCCACCGGTGAGATCCTGGGCCATATTGCCGCTACCGATCCGCATCCTGTTTCAGATGATAAGGATCAAACAGCCATACTGAAAATTTTTGCCTCCCGGGTAGGTGCTGAACTGGAAAGGATGAAAGTGGAAAATGAACTGGAGAAAAAAAATGATCAGCTCAACGAGCGGCTCAACGAAATTGAATTGTACGAGAATACGTTGAAAAATCTTAGAGAACAGGTGTACTGGCTTGACAAAAGCGGAAAATTTATCCGCGTCAATGAAGCCGTATCCAAACAAACAGGGTTTAGTGAAGAAGAATTAAAAAAAATGACCGTTTTTGATATTAATCCTTCCCTTACAAATGTAGAATGGGATGATCATTGGAACGAAACCAGGCAACTGGGACACCAGGTTTTGGAAACAGAACACAGAGCAAAGGATGGTTTCAGCTACCCGGTAGAAGTGACCAATAATTTTCTTGAGCATGATGGCCATGAATATTTCTGCAGTACAGTTCGTGATATACGGCAAAGAAAAATGGAAGAAGAATTATTACGCACCGTTTCGGAAGCAACTTCGGGGTTAACAGGTGAAGACTTCCTGGTAGAGCTTGCAAAACATATAACAGTCACCCTAAAGATGCGTTATGCCCTGATAACAGAATGTGCAAACGAAGATAAAACCAGGCTGCGAACCCTTTGCTATATAGATGGTGAAAAGATCCTGGATAATATTGAATATGATACAGCCGGCATTCCCTGCGAGATCATTATGAAGGGAGAGGAATTTTTCCAGGCAAAAGCAGTGGAAGCTCATTATCCAAAAGAAAAGGGAATTGAATCGGCTGTTGGTGTTCCTATTTACAGCAGCAAAAGCGGTAATATCATCGGGCATATTCTGGCCGTGGATCCCAACCCGGTTACCGAGGAAAAAAATCAAACGGCTATTCTCAAAATTTTTGCAGCCCGCATAGGAGCAGAAATGGAAAGAATGAAAGCGGAGGAAAATTTAAAGATCGCCAATACCCAGTTGGAACTTTTACTAAATGAAAGCGAACAACGCTACCGCGATCTTTTTGAAGAAGCACCGATTGCATATGTACATGAAGGGATCGATTCAAAATTTATAAGAGCAAACCGTGCCGCCTTAAAAATTCTTGGCGTGCGACCCGACCAGGTATCAACCACCTATGGCAAATCACTGGTACCTGACACTCCGGATGCACAGAGAAGACTAAAGGAGGCCTTTGATTGCATAGGAAGAGGAACGGACACAAGTGGTGTTGTTTTAGAGCTCAGGCGCAAAGATAATGGTAAACCTATTTGGATACAATGGTGGTCAAACCCGGATCCCGGGGGGCAGTTTACACGAACTATGTTTGTAGATATTACGGACAAAGTATTGATGGAACAGGAGCAGGTTAGATTGCAGGCACAGAATAAATACCTGCAGGAGGAAATCAAACTGAGTTACAACTTTGAAGAGATCATCAGCAAAAGCAAAGATTTTCAAAAGGTATTGCAACAAATAGAACAGGTAGCTTCTACCCATGCTACCGTATTAATATTAGGTGAGTCGGGCACAGGAAAAGAACTGATAGCAAGGGCTGTTCATAATGTAAGCAATCGCAGCAAACGCCCGCTGGTAAAAGTAAACTGTGCTACCCTGCCTGCTAACCTGATCGAAAGCGAATTATTCGGACATGAGAAAGGTGCTTTTACCGGCGCCATGGAAAGAAAGATCGGCCGCTTTGAATTAGCCGATGGGGGAACCATATTTTTAGATGAGATCGGCGAACTCCCTGTAGAATTGCAGGCCAAACTGCTTCGTGTATTACAGGAAGGTGAATTTGAACGATTGGGTAATCCAAAAACAATAAAAGTTAATGTTCGGGTTATTGCGGCCACCAACAGAAACCTGCAGCAGGCTATTGAAAAAAAAGAATTCAGGGAAGACCTGTATTACCGGCTCAACGTGTTCCCGATTACCTGCCCGCCCTTACGAAAAAGAAAAGAAGACATTCCATTACTGATCAAACATTTTTGTCAAAAACATGAAGGGAAGATCGGAAAAAAAATTTCACACGTTCCTGATAAAGTAATTGATGCATTGATTAGTTATGACTGGCCCGGCAATATCCGTGAGCTGGAAAACATAATGGAAAGAGCGATGATCCTTAGCCGCAACGGCGTTTTGGAATATGGAGAATGGATTCCCACGGAAAAAATGCCGGAACCCGGCGCCCAGAATAATACACCTGCATCCAGGCTGGAGGATGTGGAGAAAGAACATATTATTGAAACATTAAAAAAAACAAGCTGGAAAGTAAGCGGAGAAAAAGGAGCGGCCAAAATATTGGGACTTAATGCTACCACGCTGGAAGCAAGAATGAAAAAACTGGGAATAAAAAGAGAAGCCGGATAGAACGGGGAAGGTTAAAGGAAAACCCAGATGCTCCTCACTCCTTCATATCACCAACGCCTGTTACAAAAGCTGTTGAAATCATTTTGAAAGAAGACAATTGAACCTAAGCCCGGAGTTGCCAGTCTTCACTTATCAATTTCACATAGCGGCTGTTTGCTTTTAACATGCGGAGTCCATCGCCCATATTCATATAGGGCTTTTTAAGCAGGCGGTGATTAATCCGGCTGATGCGCACCAGTATATCCAGGTGCCGGATAATTTCTTTCCAGGCAAAAAAGACAGAATGCCTGGGATCATAAATATGGGTAGGCTCGCTGCCTGCACCATTCAATTCAATGATTGAAAAATTTTTACCTTGCTTTAGCTCCTCCCAGCTTTGGTAACGGATGTCTAACCTTCCAAAATAAAATCCTTTTACCTGCCGGCAAATTTGGTCGATGCTGTATGTTAATTCTTCATCTATGCGGTTGCTGGCATCAATGAATTTAGCTCCCCGCACATGGTTGCCATAAGGTACCAGGATAAATTCTTCTCCTTCGCTTAAAATATTTTTTAATTCTGCTCCATATGTTTTCCTCAATACAGGCAACTGGAGAATATATCTTTTATTTTTTTGAAGCAATGCTTCCATGCTGGATATACCATCACCGGTAATAGCCAGGAATTCCTTTTCTACGATCCCGGATATATGACCCTTTTCCTCATCCGGAAAACGATAATAAAAAATGCCCAACTCGTTTTCGTATGGTACAAATTCCTGCACCAGGAAATCAACTTTTGAATTCATTGCATATTCAATCAGTTCATGTTGGTTATGCAGTTTCTTTACCAGTTTGCCCTGCATACCAATATCCGGTTTCCCGATTAATGGAAACAGCAGTTGGCTATCAGCAACAGCCTTCAATATTTCTTCATTCGGGGTGCCTGGTTTAAAAAACAAAGTGGCCGGGTAATATATATCCGGTATCAGTTTATAGATATCTCTTTTTGATTCCATCAGGAACCCCCCGTTAATGATAGTAGGGTTGGCGGTATTAAAAAAGAAAAATGACCCGGACCGGGCATAAAGCCAGAGCCAGTAAATATAAATGGGAGCATATACAACATGAAAGGGCCAGTATTCCCAATGCAACAACCTGATAAAAAAAGGATGGTATAAGATTTTTTGAATCATATGGCCTGGAAGGATGATTCAAATTCAATTTTCCTTTCGGTGAGTTTTTTATCCTTCATATCCAGGTATTTCATACTTCCTCTTTCTGTGGTTAATAATATGCTGGTGATGCTTACCGTAGAAAGCAGTCCATCACGTTCCATCATAAAATCATTCTGTTTATCACCATCGCCGGTAAACTGGTGAAACTCCAGTATATCCTTTTGCGTGGGATGCGGATGGCGGTCCAGAAACGACGCAAACCATTTCTCCCGCTTCTTAACAACCCGGTTATCATATAAAGTTGCCGAAGACCAAATATAAGGACGGTGCTTGTTTAACTGCTTGAAGTATTTAATTTTCCCATCCCAACGGTTTTCATAAAGATGGTTTCCATCCAGCAAGATGATGGTGAATGGCTCAATTTGCTGAAGATCCATTTCATTAAAATATTTTGTGGGCTGAGCACTAGCTATAATATTTAGAAAAACCTGTCCGCGGCTTTTAAGATAGGGCGGCGATGGTATATGATTTTCAAAAGCACCATTTAGCAAAACAGCCGAGTTACCATTTTCATGTAAAGCAATCCAGCTTCCCCCTCCATCTGCATCTTTTGGAAAGATAAGTTTACGCTTGTTTATAGAATAAACTACCGGAGCCATTGCCCGGCCCCTCGTGTTTTTTTCATCGCGGTTTGATGAAATAATAAATTTATCATTAACTGGAATAAATGTTACTGTGCACATTGCTGCCTGAATTTAATGGTTGAATAAGCGACACCAAATTCATCAGGCAGTTGAATGGAGGAAACTTCATTTACACCCACACGAATCAAGGCCATATGATGAATAGTATGCTCCAGGTTATAGGCAATCTCCCGGTAATAATTGCTGGATATGGACACTATTCCGGAAGGATCTTCATAATCCTCCGTTTCCATTATAAGTTCCACATCCGGACGGTCGAGACGATGATAAATATCTTTTAATAATTGGATGGCAAATTCTTTGTTGGTCTCTATTTGATAATCCCGTTTTCTTTTTTCATAATTCACCACACCGCTTTCATATCCCTGCTCCAGGCAAAGAAAAAGTTCGATGATATGACGAACATGCTGGCCAATGCTTGCATTAAACAATATCTTGCTTTCTTGCGTATACTCAGCTCCCGACATTTGTTTCAGGGTTTCCGTCAATTGAACAAATACATTCTGAATAGATTTTTGTAGCAGCATAGAAAAAAGTTTATAGGTTATTGCAGCCTGGCACTGCCAAAAAGGTGATTAAATTTTTTACAATGTACCAGCGCATACGGGTACAGCGACAGATCGGGGTTACCCGGAATGTTATATAGCTGGTTGCCCTTAACAGATTGCAAAGCTCCCAGGTCAATAAAATTGACAGGTTGAACTTCCTTTGACAGGTATACGTGCAATTGTGGGCCGTTTGAGATCATCATGTTTTCCAAAGCTAAGATTAAGCTTCCATTTTGTTTATAAACGGTGGCCATTCCTGAAACTGACCCAAAAGGTCCGTTTATAAAGGTCCCTTTGTTTTTCGGTATAGCTATCGTGGTATCTACCGTATCATCCAGCGGGATCACCGGTGTATTTTCTTTCACACAGGAAATCAAAACAGTCACTGCTATCAGCATTACAAATAAACTTTTTTTCATTTTGTTTTTAAAATTTTTTTTTAATGAAATAATTTACAATTTCTTTCCTCCACTGTATTATCCCTCTCATGATAAGCAAACCGCCTCCTGGTTTAATTATTCTTCTCCCTCAGTAAAAACAAAAATTCGGTGAGCTCTCTCCTGAAAATAACCAGCAAAAGAAGGCAGGAAATAAAAACCAACAGGGCATAAACAAAAAGCAAACCACCGTCACCCGTTACAACAATCCCCAGTTTAGTAAAATGAAAGAAAAGGGCACCACTCATGAGGCCGGCACCTAATGCGGCCCCTATAAAAGTAGTACGCGGATAAAGAAGGAGAACAGCCGCGATCAGTTCCATTATACCGCTTCCTATTCGTCCCCATGGCTCCATGCCCAGTGTTGAAAAAATATAAACGGATTCCTCCGCCCCGGAAAACTTAAAAAATAATGTTTGTAAAAGTATAAATGCTGCAAGTAATCGCAACAACCAAATAGCAACAAACGACCAGTGCGATGTCATCGTTTTATTTTTTTAATGATAAAATTTTTTCCAGCTTGCATCCGCCGCCGTTTTTAGTTTTGCCTCATCCTTATTCCAGCTCTTCAGCGTATTATTAAAAAAGCGGTTGTAAAAAAGGTATAACCTGCCGTTGAGTATCTTAAACGTAGCCGGATCAATACTTACTTTTTCGGCATTGGCTCCCATAGCATAGGCGCACCAGCCACCATATTCCGGTTCATACTGCAAAGGACTCTTTTTAAACTTCTCTTTATTTTCTTCAGTGGAAAAATAATATATAACGCCCTGGTGATTTACAGCCAGGTCTTTCTTTCCTTTTACTGATTTATTCATTATAAAATAAGCTACAGGGTCGTATCCGCCAATGGCAATACTTTCATCCAGGTTAAAATGTTTTTTACGGAGGCCTGTTGCATCCTGGCAAAAGGCATTTACAAACAGAAGGCTGCATACCAGGGGGACAAAAATGTTCTTTGATCTCATGTAGATTTTTTTTGATACGCAAAAGTAAAAGTGATAAACCAGGAAGCCTGTCGGCCTATTGACAACCATCCTTCGTTTATAAATTTTTAACACCATGAGGACAAAAATTACCAGGTTATATAGGATATACGCACTGCAGCCAATTAAGGTTCCTGCTTGTACATAATTTTAAAATAGTACTACTCCCAACATATCAGGATTCTCCCAACATATTGGGAAAGATCATGGCAAATAAAATGAAAAGCCGGGGGAGCCTGATTTTTTTAAAAGCAGCAGGGTAAAGGCTTTCCTTGTTTTTTTTGGATGACAAAATTTTTCTGGCACGCCGGTTGGCTAACTGACTTACCAAAAAGAAATAAATATGTGCCTGGCGATCACCAAAAATGAATTCAGAAAGGAGTTAGTAAGTAACCCGGGTTTAATTCTTGTCCATTTTAAAAAAGAATGGAATGGCGCCTGCCAGATCATTGCGCCTATTTATGAAGAGCTTTCCAAATCCTATAAAGGCCAGGCAAATTTCTTCACTATAAACGTGGAGGCGGAAGCAGGCATTGATCAGGAATTTGGTATAATGGAATTCCCAACGATCCTTTTTTTCATAGGCGGCGATGTAGTAGATCACGTAGCAGGTCTCACTCCAAAGAATGTGATGATCACTAAAATTGAAATGGCTTTAACGGGGTTGAATTAACAATTAACCCTAACTGACAGGACCGATAAATTGAATCCCGCACATTTTAAAATAAATGCTTTATTCATGCCACCCTAATAAAGCAAATAGCAAAAATTTAATCAACTTAACACAATTTAAAACATACTACTATGTCTGAAGAAATGAAATACTTCTATTTAAAGAACCATCCTTTGCTGGCTTCTTTACCTGAACAAAAATTAGTCGCTGCAGCTGCAGTAGCGAAAATGAAAACCGTTTATCGCAGTGAGATCATTAGCTATGGAGAGGCCGGGTATACTAAAATACATTTCCTGGTGAAGGGGAAAGTAAAAATAACAGACACCGGTGGTTTGGAAAATGAATTGATAAAAGACATTTTAACCGAACCCGATATTTTTGGTGACCTGGGGCTGGAAGGTCAACTTAAAAATTACGAATGTGCAGAGGCCCTAACTGCCAATACCATTATCTGTTCTTTTCATATCAATGATTTCAAGCGAATACTGGAAGACAACCCCCAAATGGTATTAGGATACGCCAGGAAAGTGAATAGCAAATTGCAACGTTTAGAAAACCGGCATGCAGACCTGGTTTTTTTAGATACAAAAGACCGGCTGATCCGCTTCATAAAAAATTGGGCCCGCACAGATGGCAACCAGATGGGTGATAAAATAGTATTGAACAATTACCTTACCCACAGTGATATTGCCGGTTTCATAGCCACTTCCAGGCAAAGTGTTAACATGTTATTGAATGAGTTAAGAAGCTCAGGTCATCTTTGTTATAACCGTAAAAGTATAGAGCTTAATAACCCTATGGCGTGGAATTAAGTTATCATGAAATAGGGAAACCTTGCTTAATTGTAATGAAAGCGACAACATGAAGTTTTATAGAATCGTAGCTTTGTATCTGCGGAAAAAAATAGTTGTATCAGCCTCCATGATTTTTAGAATAAAATAACGATCCCGGTAAAGAAATTTTTCCTGCGTTGTCGCTTAAAATTGAAAGTAATGGTTTCCGTTTGTTTGTATTTTAAAATCCATCAGCCTTACCGGTTAAAAAAATACCAGGCTAAAGACATAGATTCATGCCATGGCTACCAGGATGAGGAAGCCGACAAAGAAATGATGGATCGGCTGGCAGATAAGTGTTATTTACCTGCCAATGAAATATTATATCAGCAGATCATAAAGCATAATGGGAAATTCAGGATCAGTTTTTCAATCAGTGGTATTGCCATGGAATTACTTCACCGATACCGGCCTGATGTGATATCCTCCTTTAAAAAATTAGCTTCCACCGGTTGCCTGGAATTTCTTGCCGAAACGTACTATCATTCGTTGAGCTCCCTGTATTCTGCCCATGAATTTCAACGCCAGGTTTTAAAACATGTGGGGTTAATAAAAAATCTTTTTGATTTGGAACCGGTTGTTTTTAAGAATACCGAATTTATCCATAATAATCGTATAGCCCGATTGATAGCCGGTACAGGTATGAAAGGAATTTTATGCGAGGGGGTTGAAAGAATCCTGAAAGGTCGGAGTAGTAACCAAATTTACTCCCTTCCGGATATGGATCATCCTTTATTGTTGCTCCGCAACGCAACACTTTCAGATGACATCGCTTTTCGGTTCGGTGATCCCAATTGGTCAGAACATCCCCTGGCTGCGGACAAGTTTGCGGACTGGCTTAACAAGCATCCTGAAAACACTAAGGTGATCAATCTTTTTATTGATTATTCAACATTCGGAATTCATAAGCCTAAGGATACAGGAATTTTTAATTTCCTGGAAGCACTACCGGCATCCGTATTACTTTATGATGTCCTTGTATTTTCTACTCCTTCAGCTGTACTAAATCAACAGGTTCCCACTGAAGTTTATGACGTATCGAAAACCATATCCTGGGAAGATCGCTCAACAACCCATTGTGCCTGGTGCGAGAACGTAATGCAAAATAATACCCTGAAAAAAATATACAGTATTGAAAAATTGGTTATGCAATCGACAGACAAAAAAGCCGCTGATACCTGGGGACAATTGCAGTCGGCTGATTATTTCTATTATATGGCAGACGATTTAAGAAAAGAAGATGCCAATAAATATTTTAATCCTCATACCGCCCGGGAAGTTTTTCAATATTATACCAACCTGGTAACCGATTTTGAAATATCACTGATCAAAAAAGCGATCGAACAAAAAAGGAAAAATTCATCATCACAACGAATCCCATTTAATATTTTAAATAATTAAACTTGTTATTATAAAATGAAACAAAAACTAGAGGGCCAAATTGCCGTTATTACCGGAGCCAGCAGCGGTATAGGAGCAGGATGTGCAATAGAGCTGGCAAAAGCCGGGGCTACCGTTGTAGTCAATTATCCAATTCCCCAGGCAAAAGAAATGGCGGAAAAAGTGGTTACCGATATTGAAGCAGACGGAGGCAAAGCCATTACCTACAAATGTGATGTAAGTAAAGAAGATGAAGTGATTCAAATGTTTGCGGATGTGGTCAAACAATTTGGCACCGTGGATATCCTGATCAACAATGCCGGACTTCAAAAAGATGCTCCATTTACAGAAATGACACTGGAGCAATGGAATTTTGTTATTGGTGTAAACCTGACAGGCCAATTTTTATGTGCCAGGGAAGCGATAAAAGAATTCCTGCGCCGCGGAGTAAATGGTAAATCCAGGTCTGCCGGTAAAATAATTTGCATGAGCAGTGTTCATGAAGTAATTCCCTGGGCCGGCCATGCCAACTACGCCGCAAGTAAAGGCGGCGTTAACCTGATGATGAAAACAATAGCACAGGAATTTGCGCCCAAAATGATACGTATTAATAGTATTGCGCCGGGTGCTATTGCAACACCTATTAATCATGATGCATGGGATACGGCGACTCATTTGAAGGAGCTGTTGAAATTAATTCCACAAAAAAGAGTAGGACAGGTAGATGATATCGGTAAGGCGGCTGTTTGGTTGTCAAGTGATGATTCTGACTATGTAAACGGAACGACTTTATTTGTTGATGGTGGTATGACCCTTTATCCGGGGTTTGAAGATAATGGGTAAGAAAGCCAATCAGGTCTCCACTTTATGGGAGGCACCAATATACATCACTAGCTTTGCAATAGTGAACAGTAAGGTGAACAGTGTAATCCAACGCAGCGGTCTGGCAACAACAAAGGCCATACATCATGACTAAGGAGGTTATATCAAAACAATTATAAAATGAACACCGAACAACAACGACTGCAGGATCCTGCCTGGAAAAAATGGGGCCCCTACCTCAGCGAAAGACAATGGGGTACCGTACGGGAAGATTATAGTGAACATGGTGAAGCATGGGAGCATTTTCCACACGATCATGCCCGTTCAAGAGTTTATCGCTGGGGCGAAGATGGCATAGCAGGCATTAGTGACAACATGCAACGAATCTGTTTTGCGGTAACATTGTGGAACGGAAAAGATCCGATATTAAAAGAGCGGCTTTTTGGATTAACCGGCAATGAAGGCAATCATGGGGAAGATGTAAAGGAATTGTATTACTACCTTGATAATACACCTTCGCATACCTACATGAAACATTTATATAAATATCCGCAGGGAGAATACCCATATGCTGACCTGGTGCAGACCAACCGCAACCGCAACAAGTTTGAAAAGGAATACGAATTACTGGACACCGGTTTGTTTAATGAAGGAAAATATTTTGACGTTTTTACGGAATACGCAAAAAGTGATACGGAAGATATTTCCATCCGCATTACCGTGCACAACCGGGGAAACGAGGCAGCTTATCTCGCCGTATTGCCCACATTATGGTTTCGCAATTTGTGGAGTTTTGGTTTGATGAATGAGAAACCAATAATGCAATTGACGGATGATGGAAATGTGAAACTAAAGCACCCGCAACTGGGTGAATATTATTTTTCTTTCCACACCCCGGAGCATACCCTGTTTACAGAAAATGAAACAAACAAAGAACAATTGTATGGTCAGCCCAATTCAACACCCTATGTAAAAGATGCATTTCATACGGCCGTTCTACAGCAAAAATTTGACTGGCTTGAAGAAAAAAAAGAAGGGACCAAATTTGCCCCTCACTATGAATTTATGATTGCTCCAAAATCTTCGGTAATCATACGTTTACGCCTAAGCAAAAAACCCAGTAAAATTGTTGACAAAAAATTCGATGCTTTATTTGATCAGCGGATACTGGAGGCGGATGAATTTTACAATGAATTATCCACTGTGCCCGGAATAGATCAGCGTAATATTCAACGCCAGGCCCTGGCCGGAATGTTGTGGAGCAAACAATATTACAATATTGATATTCCTCGCTGGCTGAATGGTGATGAGGGACAACCTACGCCACCGCAGGCTAGAAAAACAGGCCGCAATCAACACTGGCATACTTTGAATAATGAGGATATTATCTCTATGCCCGATAAGTGGGAATATCCATGGTATGCCGCCTGGGATCTTGCTTTTCATTGTGTGCCCCTTTCTATGGTTGATCCGCAGTTTGCCAAAGACCAATTGATCTTATTCCTGCGGGAATGGTATATGCATCCCAATGGCCAGCTGCCCGCATATGAATGGAGTTTTGGTGATGTAAATCCACCGGTACATGCCTGGAGTTGCCTGCAAGTATATAAAATGGAAAAAGAAAAAACCGGCAAGGGTGATATTAATTTCCTGGAAAAAGTTTTTCAAAAACTACTGATCAATTTTACCTGGTGGGTAAACCGAAAAGATCATGAAGGAAACAATGTTTTTGAAGGAGGATTTTTAGGACTGGATAATATTGGTGTTTTTGACAGGAGCAACATGATACCCGGAGGTGGGCAACTGGAACAAGCGGATGGCACCAGTTGGATGGCGATGTATTGCCTGAACATGTTGGAGATGGCCATCGAACTGGCTCAGCACAATTCAAACTATGAAGATGTAACCACAAAATTCTTTGAACACTTTGTTTATATAGCAGAAAGTTTGAACCGTATTGGAGAAAACTGGACTGGTAGCTGGGACGAAGAAGAAGGATTTTTTTACGATGTGCTGGCGATGCCCGATGGCCGCTATATTCCTTTAAAAGTAAGAAGCCTCGTTGGCCTTTCCACTTTGTTTGCTGTACTGGTATTGAAAAAAGAAGAGCTGGAGAAATTACCAGAGTTTCACAGAAGGCTGAAATGGTTTCAAAAATACCGAAGAGACAACGGGCAATATTTAGTAATTGAAGATCTGAAAGAACATGATGATATATTATTGTCCCTTGTTCCGGAAAAAAGGCTAAAAAAATTATTGAGGGCCTTGCTTGATGAAAAGGAATTTTTAAGTAAAGGTGGTATCCGTTCCATTTCAAAAATTCATGAGCGGGGTTACAGTGTTAATATTGACGGGCAGGAATTTGGCCTGGACTATCAGCCAGGTGAGGGAACCTCCTCTTTATTTGGCGGAAACAGTAACTGGCGCGGACCGGTGTGGATGCCCATGAATTACCTGCTGGTAAAAGCCCTGAAAAAATATTCTGCTTTTTATGCCAACGAATGTACGGTTGAATTTCCTACCGGGTCCGGAAATATATTAAACCTCAGCGAAGTTTCGGATGAAATTGCAAAACGACTGATCTCTTCTTTTGAAAAAGATGAAAATGATCAGCGGCCGGTAAATGACCACTATTCCATTTATAATGAGGATATGAATTTTAAAGAACTGGTACTCTTCTACGAATATTTTCATGGCGATACAGCAAGAGGAGTTGGCGCCTCCCACCAAACGGGTTGGACGGGTGTGGTGGCAGAACTAATTAATAGTATGAGTGCTGGTCAATTAAAAAATAAGAAAATAATGGCGGAAGAAGTTGGAGTATAAATAATTTCATCCTTTAAAAATGATGTATGCTAAAAAGAGATGAAACGGTTCTTAAAAATTTTCCTGAAGCCATACAACATGAATGGCTTGAGACAAATGGGTTGGGAGGATGGGCCGGCTCTTCATTGATTGGCTGTAATACCCGGCGTTATCATGGCTTGTTGGTGGCAGCTATTGTTCCTCCAACAGAAAGAATGAACCTGTTATCTAAACTTGATGAGACGATTATAACGGATGATCAGCGCATCGAACTCGGAGTAAATTATTTTCCAGGCAATACCATACATCCCAACGGGCACCATTACTTAAAGAGTTTTGAAAAAAAGTTATTTCCTGAATGGGAATATGAGGCGGGTAATGTCCGGTTAAAAAAGACCATTGCAATGATTCATGGGGAGAATACAGTTGTGGTGATGTATGAAGTAATAAAAGCAGGGAAGCCTTTCACTCTTAAGTTATTGCCTTTAATGGCAGCCAGGGGATATCATTCATTAAATCATGAAGGACCCGGAATGTATTGGGATGCTGAATTCAAAAACGATACATTTTATAATCAGCCTGATGGAAAAAATAACGTGTTCATCAAAGTGCCCGGTGCATCCTACCATCATTCGCCACGGTGGTTCCGCAATTTTCAATATAGCATTGAACAATACCGTGGCCTTGATTTTACAGAAGATCTTTTTAACCACGGAACATTTTCAGTAGAGTTAAAGCAAGGCGATTTCCTCGGCATAATCATTTCAACAGAAAATACGGATGGGCGGGATGCGCAACAACTCCTGGCGAAAGAAACTAAAAGAAGAAAACTACTGTTGAGCAACCAACCAGATAATGAAATGGTAAAACAACTGGTACTCGCAGCGGATCAGTTTATAGTTAAAAGAACCATTTATTCAGGGGATGCTCAGGTCTCCCCGACCGGTGAAAAATTTAATGAAACCGAAGCAGGTGCTACCATTATCGCCGGCTATCATTGGTTTACTGATTGGGGAAGAGACACGATGATAAGCCTGCCGGGGCTTTGCCTGAGCACAGGTCGTTTTGATGATGCAAAAAAAATTCTCAAAGCTTTTGCAAAGAGTGTTAGCCAGGGTATGTTACCAAATCGCTTCCAGGATAATGGATCGGAACCCGAATACAATAACGTCGATGGCACTCTTTGGTATTTTATTGCTGTTTATAAATACCTGCATGCAACTGGCGATAAAGAATTTGTACAGCACGAACTATTGCCGGTATTAAAAAACATTATTGACTGGCATTTTAAAGGAACCCGGTATAATATACATGTTGATGAGGATGGATTATTATTTGCAGGAGAAGCCGGCCAGCAATTGACATGGATGGATGCAAGGATTGGCTCCTGGGTGGTAACCCCACGGATGGGAAAGCCTGTAGAAATCCAGGCACTTTGGTATAACGCGTTGAGAATATTTGCAGCCTTACTTCAAATGAATAACCAGGAAGATGACGCCCTGGTGGTAAATGCAAGTGCAGTAAAAGCAAAAGCCAGTTTCACCCGTCAATTCATTTATAAGGACGGCTATTATTTGTATGACAATATTGATGAAAATGGCAATCCCATTGCCGAGTTAAGGCCCAACCAATTATTTGCCTTCAGTCTGCCCTATGCCTTGATCGAGGGTGAAAAAGCAGCTGCCATTTTGCAGATTGTTACTGAAAAACTTTATACGCCAGTAGGTTTAAGAAGTTTACCACCCGAAGACGTTCATTATATCAACCAATATGGTGGAGATGCATGGCACCGTGATTCTTCGTACCACGAAGGAACTGTATGGAGCTGGCTGCTGGGTGCCTATGTCGATGCTATAGTGAAATTGGAGGTTAAGGATTTTAAGGCCATGGCACGGAAAGTAATTGAAAATTTCAGCTACCATTTGAATGAAGGATGTATTGGTTCTGTTTCAGAAATTTTTGATGCAGATGCTCCTCACCACCACCGGGGATGCGTGGCACAGGCATGGGGTGTAGCAGAGATTTTAAGAGTTATTAAAGAATATGGTTTGTATGACCATGAAACAGAAAAAACAGCCATTAAAGCAGAACCTGTTGTGGCCTGGTAAATATTTAAAATTCGTTGGTTAACTTTTATTGATGGCAAGGCGAACTCTAAAAATCTTTGCGCTGAAATAATGCGGCAAACATGGTGTCGGCCTTTTTATCATAGCCCTTTATATATTCCACTCTAATAGGATTTAGTCCGCATGTACTTTTTATATAATCCACTACTTCTTCATTCTCTCTTTTAAAAACGGAACAGGTTATATAAAGAAAATAACCTCCGGGCTGCAAGTAAGGAATGGTATTAAATGCAATTTGTTTCTGTAAAGAAGCATAACGGTCCAATTGCCCTCTACCAAAAAAATATAACTGTTCCGGTGTGCGGCTCCAGGTGCCACTGCCTGTACAAGGCGCATCGCAAATAATAAGATCAAAGGATGATTGCGAATTATGTGCAAGTGGGCGGCTAAGATCAGCAACAAAACTTTTATATTTCGTAATGCCTGCATTTTTGAATCGCTGTTTGAGATTTATAAGAATGGATTCCCTTACATCTGAAACAGTAAGGTTTAGGGTGCCCAATAAATCTGCAACCATTATCGATTTGCCTCCACTTGCAGCACAGCAATCCCAAACAGTTTTTGTTTGCCCACCGCTTAAAAGCGAAAGAAGCTCTCCTGTTTTTTGTGAACTAAGATCCTGCACCACGGCCTCTTTGTCCAGTTCTATTGTCTTGTCCAATTTTGAAGAGTTAGCCAGCGCCAGGCAATCGTCTTTTATTATTGTAAATTCAATTCCTGCTTCCTGCAATTTTTGTTTTACTATTTTTTCTTTACCCGGTCGTAAACGCAAAAACAGATCCGGTTGAATAAAAAAAGATTTGCAAAAATTTTTATACTCTATTCCCTCATTCAAATCACCTTTCCATGGAAATACATCCTTTATTGATAATCTTGCTTCAGGTTCTTCGCTATTATGCAATAAAAATTTTTCTTCCGGGCTTTTTCCCACCCTTTCATTCCAGCCGGGGCGCAGGGCCTTTAAAATTTCATTGCTTTCATCAGAACAAAGAAACAGGCCCGTCAATATCGCTTTATCTACCGGTAATGTTGATGCAGCTTTCCCCAGCCTGAAAAAACAATAACATAAATGGCAGATGAGTTTCCTGTCTTTCGATCCATATTTTTTATGCCCTGAAAAAAAATTCTTAATAAACAAGGCAAAGACGATATCTCCTTTATAAGAAGTGATAATTTTAGTTGCTGTATTCAAATATGAAAAGTAACGACTCATATTTCAGTTCCCATATTGATGCTTCCGGGATTTGATAATGGATAAATAGTTAAAAAGCTTGTACCGGTTGATACAAGCTCTATTTTTAGTAACAGATATCGATCAGGGCATTATGCTGTTGGGATATTTATTTCCGTCCGCCCATAACCGCTGCTAAATTTATAATTAATTGTTCATTGTTTGTACAAAAGTTCAAAGATGCTTGTCCTGCTGAAACTTATGCCTAGCTTTGCTTTTAGCTGATGTTTGTTTGTCCAGCCCCAATAGCATAAAGCCCCATGTTTGGCTGCTGGCGTTTTGTACAGAACGCAAGTATAATTATGTAGAAGTGTCAGTCTCCTCCCAATCTTTGATGTCCATAAACCGCCGGAGCCAATTCAGTGCTTTGTGTCGCCTAAATGCTACTACACGATTTATGTCAGTCGTATCCTCTTTGCCATTGAATAGGAGCTCTCTGAAAAAAGCTGTTGTTAACTCATAAAAAATATTTTCCTCAAAAATTTCTTCTGTGTCTCTATAGGATAAATTATTCAAAAAGCTCTTTAAGTCATCTCCTAGTGGGGCGACATTTTCAAAGAACTCCTCCATTTCCTCGTCTGTCAATGAATTATTTGGAGAAAGTCGAATTTTTACAAGATTTAACGCCCAAGCCAAAATGTAAGCTTCTTCCAGTTGCCATGAAAAATCATTGATTTGTTCTTGGTCTGTTTCGGCTCCTTCCAAATACTCCGCTTCTCTATCACTTACATGTTCCCAAATATTTTCATTCTTCAACCATTTGGCTACAACTTCCTTTTTTGTAGGTTCCTCAATTGAATAGACTATAGCATAAAGTATCATGATGCGGCACCCAACCTCATAAGGTGTCGCAAATACTTTGTCGTCAAACATGAGATAACGTAGAAATACTATGGAGGTGTCGGATATACCGTGCTTTCTAAGTCTTTCCTCTATCCTTTCTCTTCTTCCTTGTAGTGTGTCTTTGAGTGTCGCCATACGCAAGCAGCCAACTATTAATTAAGCATTCTAAACCTCCAAAAGCGTTTTCACCGGATCTTTTCCAATTAATAATTGTTCTGGATTTTCCAGCAACTCTTTAATCCTTACCAGGAAACTTACAGACTCACGGCCATCCACAACGCGGTGATCATAACTCAGGGCCAGGTACATCATAGGCTTTATCACCACCTGGCCATTAACAGCCATCGGTCTTTCCAGTATGTTATGCATTCCCAATATGGCACTTTGAGGTATGTTGATAATAGGTGTGCTCATTAACGATCCAAATACGCCTCCGTTTGTTATTGTGAATGTACCGCCTGTCAAATCATCAGCAGTCAATTTGCTGTCTCTTGCTTTGCCTGCTAGCTCAATTACCTTTTTCTCCACTTCTGCCATACTCAGGCTTTCAACATTTCTCATCACCGGCACTGTTAAACCCCGGGGTGTACTTACGGCAATACTGATGTCAGCATAATCATGATAAATCAATTGGTCACCATCTATGTAAGCATTTACGGTGGGCCATTCTGAGAGGGCAACAGCGCAAGCTTTCGCAAAGAAGCTCATAAATCCTAACCCGACGCCATGTATTTCCTTGAATTTGACCTTATGTTTGGAACGTATTTCCATGATGGCACTCATATCCACTTCATTGAAAGTGGTTAACATCGCCGTAGTATTTTTTGCCTCTACCAGTCTCCTGGAAATTGTTTTCCGGAGATTGCTCATTTTTTCAGTACGCTCATTTCTTGAATACAATTCTGCACCTGAAAAAGTCTTTTTACCCGGGTTAGAAATGGCAGCCAGCACATCATTTTTCAAAATTTTTCCACCGGCACCCGATGGAGATATAGATGAACCTGTCACTTTTTTATCGGCCATAATAGCTGAAGCCACGGGAGTTGCCCTTACATCAGGGGAGGCAGATTTTTGATTT
Source organism: Chitinophagaceae bacterium (assembly GCA_041743125.1). Taxonomy (GTDB): domain Bacteria; phylum Bacteroidota; class Bacteroidia; order Chitinophagales; family Chitinophagaceae; genus Terrimonas_B. The sequence goes on along the minus strand of JBGTNK010000091.1, from coordinate 12,594 downwards.
GAAACTGGTGCTTCAGATTTTACCTCAGCTTTTTCCAGCCCATTTGTGTTGGTAGTTTCAGAAGCCTTTTCGGATTCTTTATTTTTTGCGGAATCATCTTCCGGCTTAGTTGCTGATTCATCAATGCTGGCCAGGAGATCACCAATTTTTAATGTATCTCCTTCCGATACGACTGTTTTTAACACACCCGCCTTTTCTGCGTTTACTTCAAAGGTTGCTTTCTCACTTTCCAGTTCTGCAATGACCTCATCTCTGTCAACATATTCTCCGTCTTTTTTTGTCCATTTCAAAAGAGTCACTTCACTTATGGACTCTCCTACTGTTGGTACTTTTATATCAATCATAAAAATTGTTTCAGGTTTGTTGTTTTAGTTTTTTTTATTATTGCTTAGCTTTTCCCGCCTGGTCACCATATTTCATTCACTAATTAATTATATTGAAAAAGCCGTTTCTATAATTTCTTCCTGCTCCTGTTTATGTACTTTCATATAACCTGTGGCCGGGGAAGCACTTGGCTGCCGGCTGATAACTCCATAATTGATGGTCTTCAAATTCATTTGAAGAAAAGAGGCGGCACCCATGTTAAGCGGCTCTTCCTGAACCCAAAACCATGTTGCCCGGTTGTATTTTTTGTGCAGCTCTTCCAATTGTTTTAATGGCAATGGATATAATTGCTCAAGTCTGATGATGGCAATATCTCTCCTGTCTTCTTTTTGTTGTCGTTCCGCCAGGTCAAAATAAATCTTGCCACTGCAGAACAATACTTTTTTTACTGTTTTGTAATCAGCAAAAGAATCGTCTATAACTTCTTTGAAACCGCCAGTCATAAATTCTTCCGTAGTGGAATAACTTCCCGGGTAACGCAGGTTTGCTTTCGGCGAAAAAACAATTAATGGTTTACGGAAAGGCCAGGTAGCCTGCCGGCGCAAACAATGAAAGAAATTAACGGAAGTAGTGATGTTAACTGCTACCATATTTAATTCTGCACACATTTGTAAAAACCTTTCCATTCTTGCACTGCTATGTTCGGGGCCCTGTCCCTCATAACCATGAGGCAACAATAAAGTGACCCCGTTCATCCGGTTCCATTTTTGTTCACCGGCAGCTATAAACTGATCAATGATCATTTGAGCTCCATTAGCAAAATCCCCAAATTGCGCTTCCCAAACTACCAGGGCATTTGGATTAGCCATGCTGTAGCCATATTCAAAACCTAATACACCATATTCGCTCAGGAAAGAATTATAGATTCTGTATTTGCCTGTTGCTCCCGCTATCCTGTCAAGACGGTTATACGCTTCATCTGTATTTTCATCACGAAGCACAGCGTGCCGGTGGGAGAAAGTGCCGCGGCGTATATCCTGGCCGCTCATACGAACGTCTTTTCCTTCTAATAATAAACTGGCATAGGCCAGTAATTCACCAGTTGCCCAATCTATTTTTCCTTCTGTTTCAAATAATTTTATTTTATCCTGGATAATTTTTTCCACCTTTCGAAGCGGCTTGAAATTTTCAGGCCATTTCATAATCGCTTCAAAAATTTTATTGAAATCATCTGTACTGATAGCTGTTACCGGGGATTGATCAAAATCCTCTTCATTTGCTTTTCTTAAATTCTTCCACCATAATTCCGGTTGCTGATAATGATAAGGAAGAGGTTTCTGCTTTACTTCATCCAATCTTTCCTGCAAATCGTTCCAGAATTTTTTCTCCATTTGTTTCGCCAGTTCCTGGGCATCCGGTTCTCCATTCTCCAGCAAATATTTTATGTATACTTCCCGTGGGTTGGGGTGTTTATCTATAAGACCATATAACTGCGGTTGGGTAAATTTGGGATCATCCCCTTCATTATGTCCATGCCTGCGATAACAAACCATATCAATAAAAACATCACTGTTAAATTCCTGCCGGTAATGGGTAGCGATCTCGGCGCATTTTAAAACGGCTTCAGGATCGTCACCATTTACATGAAAAACCGGAGCTTGTATGGCCGCGGCTAGGGAAGTACAATAATCAGAACTTCTGGCATCATCAAAATCAGTAGTAAAACCTATCTGGTTATTAATAACAAAATGGATCGTTCCGCCTACATAATACCCATCAAGATTACTCATCTGCAAAACTTCATAAACAATTCCTTGCCCTGCAACAGAAGCGTCACCATGAATTAGTATCGGCAAAATTTTATCATAATCACTTTGATACATTACATCCGCCTTAGCCCTGGCAAAACCAGCAACAACGGGATCTACTGCCTCAAGATGAGAAGGATTGGGCATTAATTTTAAATGAACCGTTTTATCGTTTACGGTAGTCACTTCACTTCCAAAACCCAGGTGGTATTTTACATCACCGGTACCCATGGTCTGGTCCAATTTGGCAGTGCCTTCAAATTCGCTGAAAATCTGTTCATAGGTTTTCCCCATGATATTGGCCAGTATATTCAGCCGGCCACGATGAGCCATACCAATCACCACTTCCTGCACGTCGTTATCCGCGGCGGTATTAATGATGGCATCTAATGCCGCAATTGTGGTTTCTCCTCCTTCAAGAGAAAATCTTTTCTGCCCGATATATTTTGTGTGCAAAAATTTTTCAAACATCACACCCTGGTTCAATTTTTCGAGGATGCGTTTTTTCTTTTCAAGAGGAACAGGATTAGAAAAATTTCTTTCCATTTCAGCCGTAAGCCAATTCACTTTTTGCTGATTGCTGATGTATTTAAATTCAATACCTACATGGCCGGCATATACTTTTTCAAGGTGCGTCCAGATATTTTTCAATGAAGTGGGTCCAAGACCTATGCGTTCGCCTACCTGGAAAGTTTTATCGAGGTCTCCCGCTTCCAGGCCAAAAAATGCGAGGGTGAGATTGGCATCCCTGTCTTTTCTTGCCCGGATAGGATTTGTTTTGGCGATCAGGTGGCCTTTATTCCTGTATCCTAAAATCATACGATATGCTCCTAATTCCTTCTTCCAGCCTGCACTATCAGTCTCCCCGCCTTTTTCGGCAGGCTCAGATGATACCGGAGCAGCCTCCTTTACCTTTCCATTGGTGGCTTCATTCTTTTCCGACACCCCGTTTCCTATAGCAAAATCAAATCCCTGGAAAAATTTCTTCATATCCGGATCCACACTATTTGGGTCTTTTAGAAATTCCCGGTACATATTTTCAATAAATGCGGGAGATGAACCAGTGATATAGGAAAAATCTTTCATTTGAAATGAGCTTTAAAATGGCAGTTTTAAGGGCCCAAATATCACTTAAAAATCTGAAAAGATTGTATTGATATAACTATACATATGTTTTACATGCAATCTGCTGCGGGGAAACCAGCTTTTTTGAGGAAATTGGCGACAGTTCCTCATTTTCAGGGAAAAAAATAGCATTAATTCAAAAAACATTGCCTTTTAGATAGACTTAATAATATTTGGCAGGTTAGGGTCACAGCCCTACCTTTGCCCTCCTTAAAATTGACAGGTATGGCTAATCACAAAGCAACAAAAAAAGATGTTCGTCAGGCTGCTAAACGCCGCGAGAGAAATAAATACAACGGAAAAACTACCCGTAACGCTATAAGAAATCTTAAAGCAATGCCAGGTAAAGAAGCAGGTGAACAACTTCCATTAGTTGCCAGCATGATTGACAAACTTGCTAAGCGTGGGGTTATTCATAAAAATAAAGCTGCTAACCTGAAAAGCAAATTAACAAGGAAAGTTAGCGAAGCGAATACAAAATAATTGTACCAAAACTATATGCAGATGGCACCCTTTTTATGTGGGGTGCTTTTTGTTTTTAAAAACCACCTGAACATACTCTCTCTCCATTGAGCAGGTATCATAAATAATAAGTTTCAATATGGTTTTTACGATGAGCTTGTTTTTTAATGGGCGAAGCTAAAAATGAAAACGATTTACTGACCGGTTGGTAGCCTGGCGGGTTGTACTTCAATGACAGAATAAACTAAGAGAAAAAATTCAGGATAACACGGCAGCTCCTCAATAATATATACCTGCCTACTTAATATTTTCCGGGGTCTACATTATGGAAATGAAAAAACTGTTTGTATGCCTGGACGTGCATTCTTCACTTCTATTTCTGCCCAAAATATCACCAGTCATACCATTGTAAAAAGCTGGATGAAAGTCCATGCAAAATAAAATTATAACTCTGGGCATTAAATACTCCTGCTGAATTTATAAACAACCATATTAACCCATAAACATATCTATTTCTCCTGCATCTGATTCCTGATGATATTAGTTATAAACTGCTTCAAATAATTAATACTTAAACCCGCTATAATCTCTTTACCTTTAGAAGTAGTGTTAATTAAGTTTTACGGGATACATACCGGGAACAAAAAGATTGAATATAATCGAAGCCATCCTAAGTGATTTTTTTCTGCACTATCGTTTCACAATTGTAAACAACATCTGACCTTTTCGAAACATTTACTGTTATTTGGATAATATGATTAATAAACGATTAATTTTTACGAAAGAAAAAACGATGTACAGCATCCCGTGAAAAATTTTATGCCCCTGGAAACAGTTTTAATAATTTAATATGCAAAAAGCCAAAGGGAAAATAGAGAATAAAGAACTGGAAAAATCCTCCAACCAATTTCCCGTAGTAGGTATTGGCGCCTCTGCCGGCGGTCTTGATGCATTTAAAAAATTGCTCAAAGCCATCCCGGAAAATTCAGGAATGGCCTACGTGCTGGTGCAACATTTAGATCCTAAACATGAAAGCCTGTTGCCCGAACTGCTTCAAAAAGTTACTTGTATTCCTGTCAGAGAAATTTCAGATGATATTAAAGTGGAACCTGACCATATTTACATCATCCCCAGCAACAAAATGATGATTGCTAATGATGGCGTTCTGGAGCTTAGCCCCCGGCCGGCAAAAAACAGAAATGAACGAAACCTGCCCATTGATCTTTTCTTTACTTCGCTTGCAGAAGTGCATCAATCGCATGCTATCGGGGTGGTTTTATCAGGCACCGCCTCCGATGGCACTCTTGGATTGAAGGCTATTAAAGACCACGGCGGCATCACTTTTGCACAGGATGAAGAATCGGCAGCTTATGAAGGAATGCCCCATAGTGCGGTGCAGGCGGGTGTGGTTGACTTTATACTTCCTCCCGGAAAAATTCCGGAAAAATTGCTGGAGGTAACCCGAATTATTAATGGTAATGGTCACGAGGAAAAACCCGGATCGTCATCGGAACCGCCGGGGGATGAGGATGTATTCAGGCAAATTCTTGCGCTGCTCCGCCTGCGCAAGGGAACTGATTTTACATACTACAAACAAACTACTATTCGAAGAAGGATGCTTCGAAGGATGGCACTTAATAAAAAGGAAGTACCTGCCAGCTATCTTACATTTCTCAGGGAAAATAAACAGGAGCAGGATGTTTTATTCCAGGATCTATTAATTCCTGTTACCTCGTTTTTCCGGGACTCAAAGAGCTTTGATAATTTATGCGAAACCATTTTTCCAATCATTTCAAAAAGTAAAACACCGGGTGAAGTCATCCGTGTGTGGGTAGCTGGTTGTAGTACCGGGCAAGAGGTTTACTCAATTGCGATTTGCCTGAAAGAATTTTTAGGTTACAACGGCTTTCCAGAGGGCAGTGTGCAAATATTTGCCACCGATATAAGTGAACCGGCTATAGTAAAAGCCCGGACGGGCATTTATGCCAAAAGTGAAGTAGAGGGATTAACACCTCAGCGCTTGCAGGAATTTTTTACCAAAACCAATGGCAGTTACCAGGCAAATAAATCCATCAGGGATATGTGTGTATTTGCCATTCACAATTTTTTAAAAGATCCACCTTTCGGTAAAATGGACTTTGTGAGCTGCCGCAATGTGCTTATTTATATGGAGCCTTACCTTCAAAAAAAGGCGTTTACTATATTTCATTATGCTTTAAATCCTAAGGGATTTTTGCTGTTGGGCAAATCGGAATCCATCGGCAATGTATCCGAACTATTTTCTTCCGCCATAAAGCATGATAAAATATTTACCCGTAAAGATGTGCCCGGCCGGTTCATACATACAGCCACCCTGCGCAGCGAACAAAACTATGCGGATATGAATATGACCGTAAAAAGCGAAAACATCCGCACCGACTTTCAAAAAACGGCTGATGATATAATACTCGGCAAATTTTCTCCTGCCGGTGTAGTGATAAATGAAGCCATGGACATTGTGCATTTCCGGGGAAGTACGGGGAACTATTTAGAACCATCACCCGGTAAAGCCAGTCTTAATATATTAAAGATGGCAAAAAACGGATTAGGGTTTGAACTGCGCAATATTTTACACAAAGCAAAAAAAGATAATGCCGCCGTTATAAAAGAAAATATCCAGATGCAATCAAGCCTGCCTGACGGACAGCCACATAGACAAATGCGAAACATCAGTATTGAAGCAATCCCTTTACCCAATATGGTAGAGCCGCATTATTTAGTTCTTTTTCACGAAGAGTTTGTGGGCAATAAGCAATTGGCCACAGGTAAAAAGTCCCGCAAGGATGCGGGAGCAAAACAAAAAAATGATGAAAAGGATTTACGCATACTACAATTAGAAAAGGAGCTTGCGCAAACCCGTGAGGACATGCGCAGCATTACTGAAGACCAGGAAGCAGTAAACGAGGAACTCCAAAGCGCCAATGAAGAACTTTTGAGCGGCAGCGAAGAATTGCAGAGCCTTAATGAAGAAATGGAAACCAGCAAAGAAGAGTTGCAAAGCACCAATGAAGAGCTGATGGTGGTAAACCAGGAAATGATTGGTTTGAATGAACAGGTATCCGACGCAAAAGATTATGCCGAAGCAATTGTTACCACTGTACGTGAACCGCTGCTGGTGCTGGATAAAAACCTGCGGGTAAAATCGGCCAACAGCGCTTTTTATAAAACTTTCCAGGTAAATGAACTGGAAACAGAAGGGCGGTTAATTTATGACCTGGGCGACAGACAATGGAACATTCCAAAACTCAGAACACTTTTGGAAGAAATTTTGCCCAAAAAATCGTTGTTTGCCGATTTTGAAGTCAACTACAATTTTGCAAATATAGGAGAGCGGGTAATGCTGTTGAATGCCCGTGAAATAACAAGAGAAAAAGCTGAAGAAAAATTAATTCTGCTTGCTATAGAAGATGTAACAGAAGACAGAAAACATCAGCAGAAAGAAAGGGAACTATTGGCCAGGTTTGAAAATTTAGTGCTGGAGGCTCCCGTGGCTATTATGGTTTTAAAGGGAAGGGATTACCTGGTGGAGGTAGCTAACGATACCTTTTTGCAAATTGTTGAAAAAGGAAAAGATTTTATAGGCAAGCCCATCTTCGAGTCATTACCCGAACTAAAAACCCAGCGAGTAAAAGAACAGCTTGACAGCGTGATGCAGAGTGGCGTTCCCTATCATGCCAACGAACTGGAATTACAAATGCTTCGAAATAAGAAAAGAGTGCAGGGTTTTTACAATATTGTGTATCGTCCTCTCCGTGGTGAAGAAGGAATAATTACCGGGATAATCGTGGTAGCCAATGAAGTAACCGAGCAGGTGTTATCACGAAAAAAAGTGGAAGAAAGCGAGCAGCGCTTCCGCAACCTGGTAGAAAAGGCGCCTTCTCCCATTTGTATTTTAAAAGGAGAAGATATGATTCTTGAGGTAGCTAATGAACCTGTATACAAAATTTGGAATGTGGGGAAAGAAGCGCTTGGAAAACCATTTTTGAAAATTATTCCTGAAATGAAGGAGCAGCCTTTTATGGGATGGTTATTGGATGTTTTTCATAACGGGGTTACGCATTATGGTAAGGAAGAACCAGCTTATTTTACCCGTGAAAACGGAGAAAAACAAACCATCTATTTCAACTTTATTTACCAGCCTTATCGGGAGAATGATGGAACTATATCCGGGGTGATGGTTTTGGCTACTGATGTTACAGATCAGGTATTATCACGAAAAAAAATTGAAGAAAGCGAAAAACATTTCCGCCTGCTGGCAGATTTAATGCCATCAAAAATCAGCAATGCAGATATAGATGGCAAGGTTACTTATTTTAATAAGCAATGGCTTGACTTTAGCGGGTATAGCTTTGAAGAATTAAAAGATCTTGGATACCATAAAATGATGCATCCTGATGAAGTGAAGGAATTTCAGGAACGTTTTAAGAAGGCCGGAGAAACCGGAACTGTTTTAGAAATGGAAATGCGTTTCTTAAATAAAGAAGGTATTTACAAATGGCATTTAAACCATGCCGCACCAATAAAAGATGAAAAGGGCAACATTAAAATGTGGGTTGGTGTCACCACCGAAATACAACTACAAAAAGAACATGAAGGAAAATTAGAAAATGCTGTAAAAGACAGAACACATGAATTAGTAATAGCTAATGAAGAACTGGTGCAGAAAAACCAGGAAATTGCCCTGAGCAAATACAACAAACGGTTTCTATCTGAATTTTCAGATAAGTTTTCTGCTTATAAAGGCCATAATGAATTTTTCAGCTCCCTGGTACAATTTATCGCCGATACTACTTTTATGGATTATGTTTTTGTTGGCAAATTGGTTGAAGATGAAAAAAAACAAATAACCATACAAACCATTGCCCTAAACGCCTTTGGGAAACTAACTGAAAATATCCACTTCCACTTGCCTCATAGTCCCTTTGAACAGATAATAAAAGGTACCCTTTATTCAGACCCCACTCTGTGCCGGGAAACATTTCCTAACAATAAAATGATCGAACAATATAAAATACAAGGTTTCCTGTCATGCCTATTGAATGATGATAAGGGAAATGCGGTGGGGCTAATAGCTGTTATGCATCAAAAAGAAATTGAAGATGCAGAAACAGTATGTTCTGTATTAAAGATTGTGGCTAAGCGGGCAGAGATAGAATTGGACAGAATTAAAAATGAAGAACAACTGGTGCAGCACAATATAATTCTTGCTGAAAAAAATGAAGAGCTAATAAAAATGAATACAGAATTGCAGGCGTTTACTTATGTATCAAGCCACGACCTGCAGGAGCCTTTGCGTAAAATACAAAACTTCATTTCGCACCTTCTTGAAACAGAAAAGCAAACCCTTTCCGAAAAAGGCAACGATTATTTTCAACGCATACAGGAATCGGCCAAACGCATGCGAACACTTATCCAGGACTTACTGGCCTTTTCACACGTAACCAATACCGATCGCATATTTCAATACACAAAACTGAATACAATCATTGACCAGGTAAAAGTTGATTTAGCCGAAACCATTAAGGAAAAAAATACTACCATTGAAGTTGGCGAATCGGTTGAAGCGAAAATTATTCCTTTTCTGTTTCACCAGCTTTTTTATAACCTTATCAGCAACTCAATTAAATTTTCTATTCCCGGCAAGCCCGTAGATATAATTATAAAAAGCAAGATTGAGGAAGGGCCAAATTTAAACCACGATAAACTTTCTAAGCAAAAAAGGTATTGTCACATCAGCTACTCAGATAATGGAATTGGCTTCGACCCACAATACAAAGATCGAATCTTTGGCTTATTCCAGCGCCTGCATAGTAAGGAAGAATATCCCGGTACGGGTGTAGGACTGGCCATTGTAAAAAAAATTATCGATAACCATAATGGCATCATCACTGCTAAAAGTGAGATAAACAAAGGCGCCACTTTTGATATTTATATTCCAGTATAATGACAATTATAATTTCTGTGATACATGGATAACAAATGCAGCAATTGACCACACTGTTGATTTGTGTTATTTATTTTAGTGAGGCGGAAACGATGCAATAGCAATACAATAAACCCTTTACCTTATACCCTGAATTTTTGGAAAGCCAATATTATCATAAAAGAATAAGTAATCAGCAAGGATATTGATATTTCATACACTTATCCAAATTATAGTATCATCTTTACGATCGAAATCTAAGTATTATGAAATATACCAATGAGGCTGCTAAAGAGACCCAGGAGCCCGAAAAAAAAGAAGAGATTAATGTGGTGTTGGCTGATGACGATAAAGATGACCAGGAAATTTTTCAAGACGCACTCACGGAAGCAGATATCCCGGTTGCTTTATCCACGGTAGATAATGGCCAGGAATTGATGGACCATCTTAAAGATCCAACAGAACCCAATCCTGATATTATATTTCTCGATATAAATATGCCAGTAAAAAATGGAAAAGAAGTCCTGGCAGAAATAAAAGGTGATGAAACAATTAAAGAAATACCGATTGTAATGCTCTCAACTTCAGAGCATGTAAAAGATGTTGAAGACACTTTTAATGCCGGGGCAAACCTCTATGTGCAAAAGCCTGGTTCTTTCAGAAGCCTTATAATCCTTTTAAAGAAAATATTTACGATGAAATGGGCAGGAGTTTTGATAAAGCCGATGAGGAAGACTTTTCTTATGTCTGAAAAAAATATCTCTCATGAACATGTAAAGTAAGAGAAAAGTAATAATTGACTGCACCATAAAGTTTTTTTCATCTTTCTTTGTTTCAATTTTTGATATAATGGCTGTAACCGTGGTCATTAATTGTTTTGTATTTATTCGGAGCATAACGCTCAGGGAGTTTTGGCAAGGCATCAATTTTAAGTAATATCTCTTTTTTTATTTTCTTTGCATTGTCTGGTAAATCCTTCTCAATATATTCAACCGCTTCGTCTAATTGCCTGATAGCTTTCTTGTTCCACTTAATAATTAATCTTGTGTCCATGAATTCGTATAACGTTTGTTTCTTTCAGGAATAGAAGGCATGAGCTATTGAGTTATTAAAATAAAATGAGTATAGAGATTGTGATATTCAATTTTCATAATGACTCATTATAAGGTAATAAGGTATTGCTACCGGGGATTTTTTTTATTACTAAGGTAATAAGCCCGCCCGTGCCAGATCGAACGGGGTTTATCATATTATCAGATTACTTTTTCTAGCAAGTGAAAGACCTGTTTGGCGGGCAGCGATACTAAAGGTGAAATCCAGCACTTCAAAATATGAATTAGCCAAAAATCAGGGGCGGCATCTCCAGGGGCTTTTGTTGCGAACTTTCAATACTGAAAATATATCTCCGTAGCGCCATACCCAAACTGCGAATGATATTGGTTGACGAATGATTTTACTTCCTTTCTCAGTCGCAGGATATCGTGAATTTCGTCCCTCAATCTTCCTTTACCTAATCCGTGTACTACTATCAACGAAGGCTGCAGGTGAGCCAGCGCCAGTTCATAATAATTCCCAAAAGTTTTTAACTGCAGGCTCAGTATTTCATAGTTGCTGAGATGCCGCCAGTCGTCCGTAAGTTTTTCGGCATACAGATCTATAACACTGCGGGGCGGTTCCAAATGCTGCCGGGCTTCTTTTACATTATACACTTTATATCCTTTTGCCAGTCCACCCGTTGCTATTGTGTCTTCAAATAGCTTGTCAGGATGTTTCTCAAAAAGATAGTAAGAAAAGGTGGCAAGATTCTTTTCCTTCACTTCCTCAATTTTTGCAAAAAGCTGTTTCGCTTTTAGCTTAAGAGATGATTCATAAAAATCAGCTTTTTTCTTATCCGGCTGAACCAAAGAAGACTCAAATTCAAAAACAGGATTATCATTCAGGTCGGCAAAGGGAATATCGTGCAGGTAAAAATCTTCAAAAGGATTAATAAGATTTTTTAACTCAAATGCAGTAACGCCAAAAAGGTTAGTACGTAAATGAAAGGGCAAGGCATTTCTGTCCTAATTTGGTGAGAATCACTACCCTTCACTCGCCTCTTACCTCTCCCCTTTCTCAATTCTGAAATTATTAGCTGTCGCAAATTTTTGCTGCGCTCTTTGCAGGGCCGTAGTCGCTTCTTCTTTATCATTTACGATCCTTACAAGTTTCAAGCGTTCTTTTTCTTTTTCATCATTTGTTTTGGCCATGCTAAATTTCTTAAAGGTGGAATAGATACTTTTTAAATAAGAAAAATACCGGACAGCTTCTTTTTTGAAATTACCAGCTTCTTCAACATCCGGTACCTCCAGGTTTTGCACTTCCTTCAGCCTTCTATCAGCCTGCATTTCCATTTCCTGACTCATCAATTCAGCGCTGTCATTTTTTCCTTCTGCAAGAAATTTACTGATTTTTTTATCCGCTTTTGCAATAGCAGCGGAAAGGTCTGTTTCAATTTTTACTATTTGCTGGTTGTATTCAAATGCGGTTTTTGTTTTACAACTACACAATTGTAAGATGAATGCAAAAATAAGAACGGGTTGTAGTTTCATAATGCATAGAAATTATTTCATGAAAACTTCATTTGTTTTCTGGAATTAAATATACAAGGAATGAAATTGTAATGCAAGACAACTAGCCTTCAATACCCATTTCCGGTAAAGGCACCATTGATTTTTTATCCATCCCGGCAAAAAGATACCGCCCCAGGAATAAGCTGGCCAGTAATACAACAATGCTTAAATAACCTAACCATTCATAATGCTGAATCCTTCCGGCATTGTCCCTTACAACAATCAACCCTGCAGCCACTGAAGCTATGCTTGTTCCTAATTGCTGTACACTACCGTTGAAACTCATAAAGCTTCCGCGTTGTTC
>JBGTNK010000090.1:0-1792 GCA_041743125.1 Chitinophagaceae bacterium | reverse complement strand
ATCCCAAAGAACGGATAATCATAGAACTGTTCAGTTCAGGATTTACCTGTAAAGAAATAGGGCAGATGGTCTGCCAACCCGAAGGATCAGTAAAAACAAAAATGAGGAGTATTTATAAAACACTCAGATCATTGCTCGCCTGATACCAGGATTACAATAAATTAACAATCATTAATCAAATCAATGAGACATGTCCTTTAAATATTTAGTACCCGTAATAGCCTTCTCAATTTTACTCCAGGCCTGCAACAATGAATCTCAAACCACGACAGAAAACAGCGATAGTGCTGCAATGAACGATAATAGTAAAACAAAAACAATGGAATTAATACCACAAAAATCAAAGCCAGATTGGGCGCCTTCAATAGATGATGAAATGGCCGTAGTAATTGAAAAACTTGAAAGCTATGGAACTCCTCCTTTGGAATCCATGACAGCGCAGGAAGCCCGTAAACAACCAACTCCCACTACTGCTGTAATGGATGTTATGAAGGAACATAATATTCCGATGCCTGTTTCCAGGGTGGACACTATGGGGAAAGACATACCAGTGAAAGGAGGTACCATACCTGCCCGGATATATACCCCACAAACCGGCGATAGCTCATACCCGGTTATCGTTTATTATCATGGGGGCGGGTGGGTCATTGCCGACCTGGATGTTTATGATGCATCTGCCAAAGGGCTTTCCGAGCAAACAGGCGCCATAGTAGTGTCAGTGCATTACCGCCAGGGACCTGAGCATAAATTTCCCACAGCACATAATGATGCCTTTGCCGCTTATGAATGGGTAATTAAAAATGTGGCGTCCTTCAAAGGAAATCCCAAAATGATAGCCGTTGCCGGGGAAAGCGCTGGTGGAAATCTTGCTTGCAATGTTAGCATCATGGCAAGAGATAAGTCGCTGACTATGCCGGTACACCAGTTACTGGTATACCCGGTAGCCAACAATGATATGAACTCGGAATCATATCAAAAATATGCAACAGCTAAACCATTATCCAAACCATTAATAGAATGGATGGTTAAGAATTATTTGCCCAATACGGCAGCGGCAGAAGATCCTCGCATTGCTTTGGTAAAGGCAAATTTGAAAGGTCTGCCCTCAACAACCATTATTGCCGCCGAAATTGATCTTTTACAAACCGAAGGAAAATTGCTTGCTGAAAAATTAAAGGAGGCGGGTGTTGATGTTGACTATAAACTGTATAATGGCGTAACACACGAATTCTTTGGTATGGCAACCGTGGTGCCTGATGCAAAAGACGCCCAGGCACTGGCAGCAAAAAATTTAAAAAAAGGATTTAATAAATAAACCAGCTCCGTCATATTCTTTTAGCAATAAAATATAGAGAAAGGTTTTTAGTACCGCCCGTTTTTAATTCTTTGGATATTGACCTTATTAATCAAACTCAATATGATGTAATCGATTAACAAGTCTGATTTCAAAAACAATTGACCCTTATAAAACAAAACTATGGCAACAAAAAAGTCCAAAAAACCAGCTCCTGCAAAAAACCGGGAGAGTGAAAAAATTATCAATTTAGCTCCTCATACTGAAGACGGTGCTAATGAATTAATGACTACCAACCAGGGTGTAAAAATAAATGATGATCAAAATTCATTGAAGGCTGGTGAAAGAGGTGGTACACTATTAGAAGATTTTATTTTACGTGAAAAGATTACGCATTTTGACCATGAACGCATACCGGAACGTATTGTTCATGCCCGTGGTTCCGGAGCCCATGGTGTTTTTAAAGTATATAAATCCATGAGTTCATTAACCAAAGCC
>JBGTNK010000089.1:0-36840 GCA_041743125.1 Chitinophagaceae bacterium | reverse complement strand
AACTGTACTTAATTCTGTTGCTCTTTGTTTTGTTTCATCGAGCAGCCGGGTGGTTTCATCAAAAAGCCTGGCATTTTCAAGAGCCACACCCATACTGCTGGTAAGAGTAGTTAACAAACTTAGTTCGGAGTCGCTAAAAGCGTTTTCCTTATCCACGTTTTGCAAGCTTACAGATCCTCTGACTACATCCCCAACTATCATCGGTACGAAAACGGCTGATTTAGGAGGTTGACCCATACTTACCCCGCTGCCGCCAAATTTTTTGGCCGTCTCCAGGTAATTTTCATTTATAATAATGGGCTTATGGGTTTGTACTAATTGTTTGTTCGCCCAGATCATCGGGCGGGGTTCACTGAACTGACGTTGCCCTTTTTCTATAGCATATCTCCATGTTTCCAGACCTGTTTCATGTTCAAAGGTTCTGATCAATACCGTTTGAGTATCGAATAATTCGCAGAGTTTTTCACCCACCAATTCATAAATGGCTTTTGACTTAAATTCTTTTACCAAACCTTCCTGCACATTATTAATAACGGCCAGTTCTGCTTTTCGTTGTTCTGTTTCTTTCAAAAGCCTGTTGGTCTCATCAAAAAGGCGGGCACTCTTTATCGCGATACTCATACTATTCACAAGGGTAGACAGTAAACTCACATCTGAATCGGAGAAGGCGTTTTCTTTATCCAGGTTTTGAAGACTGATTACGCCAATTACTTTATTATCCTCGAACATTGGAACCATCACTAATGACCTGGCTGCGTCACCAACTAAAATGGTATTATCATATACACTTCTTTCCTTTTCTACATCCTTATCAATTTTTAGAGAACGCCCTGTTTGTATTACATGTTTTCGAAATCCTTTTGGTTTCCGTGGGCCCAATAAAGTGGTGTCTCCTTTTTCAAAGGAATATTTGTCTTCAATCAAATCTGCACTTCGGTCGTAGGTAACAATATCTATCACCTGGGCATTAAAGACGGAACGAATTTTTTCTCCAACCAATTCATAAATTCCCTGCATATCCATTTTAGCCACCAGGTTTTCCTGAACACTATTGATAACGGCCAGCTCATCGTTGCGCTGTTCCGTTTCTTTCAGCAAGCGATTCGTTTCATCGAAAAGCCTTGCATTTTCCAATGCCACACTCATACTGTTTGCCAGGGTTTCCAACAAGCGTATATCCGAGTCTGAGAATGCGTTTTCTTTATCTATGTTCTGTAGACTAACATATCCTCTTATCAAATTACCGGTGAGGAGGGGAACAAACAAAAGGGATTTTGACATTTTTGTTCCTGCAATTGCAGATAATCCATAATCCTGAATGGCAGTATTTTCCGATGCAATATAGATGCTGTGTTTCTTTTCTATTAAAACTTGCCTGAGCTTATTAAGGGGACGAGGATCGGCTTTTACTTTTTCACCATTTTCAAATAAATAATTAAAATATTCATTTTTGTATTCTCCATCAAAACTGGCAATAATAACAACCTGCGCATTAAATAGTTCCTGAACCCTGTCGCCAATCAAGTTAAAAATGCCTTGCATATCCAATTCGCGGGCAAGCCCTTCCTGCACACTATTGATTACGGCCAGCTCACCAGTTCGCTGTTCGGTTTCTATTAATAAGCGATTCGTTTCATCAAATAGCCTGGCACTTTCCAATGCTACACTCATGCTGTTAGCTAATGTAGTGATTAAGCTTACATCTGAATCTGAAAAAGCATGTTCATGATCGAGGTTTTGCAAACTGATGATACCATTCACTTTTCCACTGGCCATTAAAGGGAAAAATATTTGTGATTTGGCCATTTCACCAATCAAAATTTCATTGCCAAATTGTTGTGAAGCTTCTTCAACTTTTTCATTATTCAGAAGCATTTCACCTGTTTCAATAACATGTTTCCTGAAACCTTTTGGTTCCCTCGGCCCTAACAATGTCCGGTCACCCTTTTCAAATGCGTATTTATCTTCAATTAAATTTGTATGGCGGTCGTAGGTTACAATATCAATTACCTGGGCATTGAAGATCTCCCGGATTTTTTCACCTACCAGTTCATAGATACCCTGGATGTCCATTTCCCTAACCAAACCTTCCTGCACACTATTGATCACACCCAGTTCAGCATTACGTTGCTCCGTTTCTTTTAATAAGCGTTTGGTTTCATCAAAAAGCCGGGCACTTTCCAGGGCAATACTCATGCTGGTGGCCAGGGTATTAATTAGTCTTACGTTGGAATCTGAAAATGCATGTTCATGATCTACATTCTGCAAACTAATGATACCGGTAACCTGCCCGCCGGTTATCATTGGCACCAGCACAAGTGATTTTGGCATTTCGCCGACAACCACTTTATTATCATATTTCTCCCCTACTTTAACAGCATCCTCATTAATGACTAACTGTTCGCCGGTTTCAATGATATGCTTGCGGAATCCGCCAGGTTCCCTTGGTCCAACTAAAGTCCTGTCTCCTTTTTCATAGGAATATTTATCTTCTATCAGGTTTGTTTTCCGATCATAAGTAACAATATCGATAACCTGAGCATCAAAAATTTCCCTGATCTTTTCTCCTACCAGGTAATAAATTCCCTGTATATCCATTTCCCGAACCAGGCCATCCTGTACACTGTTAATTACTGCCAGCTCTGCATTTCGTTGCTCGGTTTCCTTGAGCAGGCGGTTGGTTTCATCAAAGAGTCTTGCACTCTCCAGGGCCACACTCATACTGTTGGCCAGGGTGGTGATCAGGCTTACATCCGATTCAGAGAAAGCATGTTCCTGGTCGAGATTTTGTAAGCTGATGATGCCATTTACCTTACCGTTAGCAATCAACGGGAAAAATATCTGCGATTTGGCCATTTCACCTATCAGTACTTCATTATCGTATTGCCTTGACGCTTCTTCCACTTTCTCATTGTGTAAAAGCATTTCACCCGTTTCAATTACATGCTTCCTGAATCCCTTTGGTTCCCTTGGTTTTACTAAAGTCCGGTCGCCCTTTTCATAAGAATATTTGTCTTCAATAAGATTGGTATTGCGGTCGTACATAACAATATCAATAACCTGGGCATTAAATATATTTCTCATTTTTTCTCCCACCAATTCATATATACCCTGCATATCCATTTGGGCTACCAGGCTTTCCTGCACACTGTTGATCACAGCCAGTTCAGCATTTCGTTGTTCTGTTTCTTTAAGCAGCCGGTTGGTTTCATCAAAGAGCCGGGCACTTTCTAAAGCCATACTCATACTGTTAGCCAGGGTAGTTAGCAAGCTTACGTCAGATTCAGAAAAAGCCTGTTCATGATCGAGGTCCTGCAAACTAATAATACCTTTCACTTCTCCTCCTGTTATCAATGGCACAAAAACTACTGACTTGGATTCCTGGCCTACCATTACTTTGTTATCAAATTCCTGCATACTTTTTTGAATGCCCTCATTGATAAGTTTTACCTGGCGGCTTTCTATTACATGTTTTCTGAATCCTTGCGGAGGTCTTGGGCCCAGTAAGGTTCTATCGCCTTTCTCATAAGAATATTTGTCTTCAAGCAAATTGGTTTTAGAATCATAAGTAACAATATCAATTACCTGTGCATTGAATATCTCGCGGATCTTTTCGCCTACCAGGTCATAAATTCCTTGTATATCCATTTCCCTTACCAGGCCTTCCTGTACGCTATTGATTACGCCCAGCTCAGCATTGCGTTGCTCCGTTTCTTTTAGTAAGCGTTTGGTTTCGTCGAAAAGTCTGGCACTCTCCAGGGCAATACTCATGCTATTGGCAAGGGTATTAATCAATCTTACATTGGAATCAGAAAATGCATTTTCGTGATCAACATTTTGAAGGCTGATGATTCCTGTAACCTGGCCACTGGTTATCATCGGGACCATAACAAGAGATTTTGGTTGTTCACCTACCATTACCTGGTTATGATATTGCCTGCTAATTTCTTCAGCATTCTCATTTACTACTAACTGTTCTCCGGTTTCGATTATGTGTTTACGGAATCCTTTAGGTTCCCTTGCTTCAAGTAATGTTCTGTCTCCTTTTTCATAAGCATATTTATCTTCTATCCTGTTTGTTTCCTTATCGTATGTCACAATATCAATAACCTGTGCGTCAAAGATTTCACGGATCTTTTCACCTACCAGGTAATAAATTCCCTGAATATCCATTTCACTTACTAAACCATCCTGCACACTATTAATAACCGCCAGTTCGGCATTGCGCTGTTCTGTTTCCTTCAGCAGTCGGTTCGTTTCATCAAATCGCCGGGCACTTTCCAGTGCAATACTCATACTATTAGCCAGGGTGGATAATAAACTGACTGCGGATTCTGAAAAAGCATTTTCTTTATCCAGGTTTTGCAAGCTTATCATTCCGCTCACTTTGCCATTTGAAATCATGGGAACAAACACAGCTGATTTTGGTATTTCACCATGAATAACTTTACTCTGCAGTTCTTCACTTTTTCTGTTAAGATTTTCGTTGATTAGTAATAGTTGCCCAGTTTCCACTACATGT
Source organism: Chitinophagaceae bacterium (assembly GCA_041743125.1). Lineage (GTDB taxonomy): Bacteria > Bacteroidota > Bacteroidia > Chitinophagales > Chitinophagaceae > Terrimonas_B. The sequence goes on along the minus strand of JBGTNK010000089.1, from coordinate 32,318 downwards.
TTTCTGAATCCGTATGGTTCCCAGGTGCCAACCAGTGTCCTGTCGCCTTTTTCATATGCGTACCTATCCTCCAGGAGATTTGTTTTTGAATCATAGGTGGCGATATCTATTACCTGGGCATTAAAAATTTCGCGAATCTTTTCACCTACCAGGTCATAGATATCCTGGATACCCATTTCTTTCACTAATCCTTCCTGTACACTATTGATCACTGCCAGTTCTTCTACCCGGTGGCTTAATTGTGATGTACGTTCCGTCACTATTTTTTCCAGTTCCCGATGTTTTTCTTTTAGCTGTTGGGTACGGTATCTTACAAAAGCCCATATCACCGCTACCGCTGCCAGTCCATAAAGCAGGTAGGCCCACCAACTGGCGTACCAGGGAGGCAGTATATTAAAAGTATATTCTGATTCTTCGCTGAGTTTTTGATAAATGTTTTTGGCTCTTACATGAAAATTATATTTGCCTGCAGGAAGGTTAGTATATTCTTTATAATAATTGTTATCAAAATCTGACCAGTCACTTTCAAATCCTTCGAGCCAGGTTTGATAAAGCGTTTTGTCTTCCTGTTCAAAGAACGGAGAAGCATATTCAAATCTTAGGGTATTATTTTTAAATGGAATGGAAGCATTATTATCATCTGACGTATTCAGGGCAGGATTAAGAAGATCCTTACCGGCTGTAACATGGCGCAAAAGAGTTTTGAATGGTACAGAATAATCTTTTTCAAGTTTTTCATCATAGCGAACCAGGCCATCTGTTGTGCATAGCCATACAATTCCGTTCGCTTCCGGATAGATGGAACTAAAACTGCGGTCTGATACAGGTAACAGAGGTGTTTTGTCGATCCTGTATTTTCCATTCGATTGAGGTGTGGCTAAAATAGTTTCTTTCCCAAAACGTAACCACACTCTTCCTGCCGGGCCTTCTACCATATCAAACTCGCTTGCACCTCCACCATCCGGAAAATGTCCGAAAGTAGTATCCGGAAAAAACCGCTTTTGTTTTTGATCAAACCGGTAAAGACTAGAATCTCCGACAAACCAGCTCTCTCCTTTAATATTGTAAACTGCACCTGAGAAATTTCTTATTCCCTTTTCGACGCCAAATTTTTCATAAGTAAAGCGATGAATATCGGGCTCTCCTTTTTCATCAAATGCCGGGGATAGCAAATACGCCACACTGTTCTGAGTTCCTGCCCATATAGTACCGTCTTTATTTTCTGAAAAGGTCCAAAACTGGTCATCCAGATTTGGAACATGTCCTTTGAAATTCCAGCCCTGGTTATTTTTGTTACGTGAAAAAACAGCCACTCCAAAAGTGGCACCACCCAACAACATATCGGGGTTAGATTTGGAAATTACCAAACCTGAAAGTTGAAGATCTCCTCCTATAGAGCCACGGATAAGTGAAGTTTTTCCATCCCGAACGGAAAAAAGTCCATCATTGGCCACCAACAAATTATTCCCATCCTTCAAAAGTCTGAAAGCCTGGTTGGGGGGAATGCCGGCAACTTCATTAAACCGGCCAGTACGATTGTTTAATTTTAATAATCCATTGGTAGTTCCCACATATAAATCTTCCTCAAATCTTTGAATGCTAAGTGTGGCGGTATTGATGCCAGATTGATTAGTAAATTGAGTGAGGGGCGAATTTGTTTCCACCCTGGAAATTCCATTATCAAGAGCAAGCCATATAGCTCCTTTACTGTCGGAGTAAACGCTGTATACCGACTCATCCTGTAATCCCACGTCCCTGTTTATCAGTTGCAGGATTTTTCCAGAAGCATCCATAATGGCTAAACCCTTGCCGGTGGTGGATAGTGCATACCTTTCGTTAGGTAGTAAGGCTCCTTTATATAATGTGCCTGATTTGATTAAATCATCCGCTTCAGATTTAAATGCACTAAAGTTTTTTCCATCAAAAAGATACAGACCGCTGTAAAAAAGCCCTAACAGGTATTGCTTTCCCGTCCCCTGGTTAGCGGAGGGTGATTTGTAAGGTAACATTACCTGCATCCGTTCCTGGCCAAGGAACTCACTACCGGGGATTAATTGAAGTGAATCCTTTACCAGTTTTGATAATCCAACGCCTTGCTGATGTACAAAATAATTATCGTCAAGAAGAAATGAGTACATGAATTTTGTTTTCGGTATCCATGTCTCCACTTCTTTTTTTTCATTTAGCCTGAAAATATATTCCCTGGATTGAAAATAAATTTCTGTTCCGTTGATATGAATGGTCCAAACGTCATAAAAATTGCGATAAGATTTTGGGATATGTTGAACTAATGAAACAGCATGAGTCCGGCCTATACTATCCTGGGCCAGGTAGCCCAGGTCACCCATTGCACCGTAATAGATCACTCCGTTTTTATCCCGTGCAAAAGACCTGACAACCGGAGGCGGTGTTCCTTTAAAGTTTACTTTGCGCCATTTTACCCCATCATATTCAAGTATTGTAGCCTGTATTCCAAAATACATGATACCGCGGTTATCTTCTATAGTACACCATGCCTGCGGAAGTGCTTTAAAGGTTTTAGGAGTATAGTTTGTAATAAAGGGTAAACCCTTTTCAGGATTGAGTTGCGCATTTAAAAATAAAGTCAACAACAGACCCGACGTACAGAAGAGGAAAATTCTACTGGCAAATTGCATTTGCTTTTTTAATGCGGGACTTTTTCTCATGGCGTGGCACTGTAAAAATTTACTTTCTTTTCAATATGGGTAAGGAAAGAAGTATTCAGAAGTGCGGAAAGGGATATGCCAAACAACGGCAACTGTTTCTAAATATAATAAATTCTCAAAACAGGTGTGATCATTTTTTCCTAAGACTGATTAACTATTTTCATCATACATGTATATTTAAAGATTAAATGAAGGGGAAATAATTTTTTTATTTCTAAAATACTGGTAACTGTGGTATTTTATTAAGTAAAGAAAGAAACTGCCTTGATTAAATTAATCCCTGCATGGACGTGTGTGGCCTGCTTAATTAGTAAAACCAAAACAAATTATCATGTTGAATTCTATTGCTGCACCTGTCAATCAAAAAGAACGGATCGTTATTCTTGATGCTTTAAGAGGAATTGCTATACTGGGTATTTTATTAATGAACATTCCGGGATTTGCCTTACCCGATCCTGTTATAATGGATCCTTCGGTTCTTAATGAATGGGGTACTATTAATTATAAAACCTGGTATTTTATAGAATGGTTTATGGAAGGAAGCCAGCGGGCTCTTTTTTCCTTGCTGTTTGGTGCCGGAATAATCTTATTCATTTCCCGGCAGGAAAAGAAGACAGAAGGCCTCTGGCCTGCTGATTATTTTTATCGTCGTCAATTATGGTTATTGCTCTTTGGATTATTCCACGGCTTTATACTTTTATGGTTCTGGGACATTTTATTTAATTACGCATGCCTGGGGATGATCCTGTTTGCCTTCCGTCGCCTTTCTGCAAAATCATTAATAATAGCTGCGTTGATTTGCTTATTGTTAATGACCGTTCGGGAAAATGTAGATGCCTTCCGTGATCGCCAAATGATATATACAGGGGAAAGGATTGCAAAGATGGACACTTCCGTTGTCAAACTTAATAATAAGCAAAAAGAGCAACTGGATGCCATGGTAAGTTTCAGAGAAAAGGCAAGCCATGAGGGAAAAATAAAAAAAATGGAGAGCAGCCTGGCGAGTGTAAGAGGTAACTACAGCGAATTTTATAAATATCAAAGCGAAAGAACCTTTCACACAGAAGTATTTTATCTCTACTTTTTAGCATGGGACGTCCTCCTGTTTATGTTTCTTGGAATGGCCTTTTTTAAAGCCGGCATTTTACAAGGTTTATCTTCTGCCCGGGTGTATTGGTGGATGTTCCTGGCAGGTTTAGGCATAGGTTTGGTGCTGTCATATTTCAGGTTACAACCGCTAATTGATCATAAGTTTAATCAATTTGATTATGTCAAAAATGTTTCATTTGAGTTTTATGAACTTTCACGGGCCTCCAGGGCTATAGGTATTTTTGGATTGATCATGTTATTGTATAAATCAGGGTGGTTTAAATGGTTATTTGCGATGATGAGACCAGTAGGCCAGATGGCATTTACTAATTACCTTATGCAATCCTTTGTAGCCGGATTATTTTTCTACGGTATAGGCTTTGAAATGTTTGGTAAACTGCAACGGTATGAGATCTATTATGTGGTGGCTGCTGTATGGATATTGCAAATTATCTGGAGTCATATCTGGTTGAGGTATTTCCTGTTTGGACCGCTTGAATGGGCCTGGCGAAGTTTGACTTATTGGAAACGGCAGCCGTTCAAAAAATAAGAATCGAAAGCTGTTACAGAAAAATGGTTTTCAAAAATTAGTAATTCTTTATTAAGTATTTCAACGGCGGCCTGGCAATTAGTTACTTGCTTTGAGAAAAGGATTAAAAAGCAACCGCTTTATTTGGTGGTTATTTTATATAGGTTTAATATACCCCATAATTATTTGACATATGCATAAACAATTTTTCTGCACAATTGCAGCTTATATATTTTGTTCCTTTTATTTCTGCAATCCAGCTCTATCACAGGAAAAGGGTTTGTATGATAAATCCTATAAACCTGCCCGGTATGCAGATCCAGGCCGGCTTGACAAAATAAAAAAAGTTTTTCCGGCCATTGATCGTATTTATAAAAAATACGCAGAAGAAAATCATTTTCCCGGGTTATCATTTGGCATAGTGGTAGACGGCAGTTTGGTTTATGCCGGTAATTATGGTTATACCAATATTGAAAAAAAAATTCCGGTTAGCTCTTCTTCTTTATTTCGTATAGCCTCCATGAGCAAGAGCTTTACTGCCATGGCGATCTTAAAATTAAGGGATGAAGGGAAATTGCAATTAGATGACCCCGCACAGTTATACATTCCTGAATTAAAGAACCTGAAATATCCCACCACTGATGCCCCACGCATCAGCATTCGCCATTTACTTACACATGGAGCAGGTTTTCCGGAAGATAATCCCTGGGGAGACCGACAGCTTGCAGATACTGATAAGGATTTGATGGAGTTTATAACCAACCAGGTCACATTTTCCAATCCTCCCGGTATATCGTATGAATACAGCAATCTTGGATTTGCCTTGCTTGGAAAAATTATCACTGTCGTTTCAGGTAAAAGATACCAGGATTATATTCAGGACAATATCTGGCAACCCCTGGGGATGAAAACATCGGAATGGGAATACAGCCATATTGCACCTGAAAAGTTAGCGCATGGTTACCGTTGGTTAAATTCAAAATGGAATGAAGAACAATTGTTGCATGATACACCTGATGGCTCCTGGGGAGCAATGGGAAGCATGATCAGTTCGGTTGACGAATTTGCGAATTATATGGCTTTGCATTTATCCGCCTGGCCCCCGCGAAATGCAAATGATGATGGCCCGGTAAAAAGAAGTTCGATACGGGAAATGCATCATCCCTGGCGGTTTATTGGATTTAACCCGGCATATAAATTCCCGGATGGAAGAGCTTGCGCTATTGCATCTGCATATAGTTATGGTTTGGGATGGATGAAAGATTGTGAAAACCGGATTTTCATTGCGCATAGCGGCGGTTTGCCCGGCTTTGGCAGCCAGTGGAGAATAATGCCTGAATTTGGAATTGGGGTTGTGGCCCTCGCCAACAGAACATATGCCGGTTTGAATAGTGTAAACCTGCGTGTACTTGATACGATAATAAAAATGGCAGACCTGCAACCCATTCAATTACCAACTTCCAATATTCTTGAAAAAAGAAAGAATGAATTGGTTCAATTATTACCTGGTTGGAACCAAGCTTTGCAAAGTGGGATCTTTGCTGAAAATTTTTTTCCTGATTATCCAATTGATAGTTTAAAAAAGGAGGCCAGGGAAATTTTTGCCAAAGCGGGAAAAATACTTTCCGTAAAGGAAATGAATCCGGAGAATCAACTAAGAGGCACTTTTATTATGGAAGGGGAAAAAGCAAATATCTCTGTCTACTTCACCTTATCTCCGGAAAATCCTCCACTCATACAAGAATACGCCATCAAGGAAATACCAAAGGAAAAAGTAAGATGAATTTGATGCCAGTAGGCCCAATGAATTAATAAATTAAAAGGAGCCAGGGAAACATAAAAGTTGATTTGCCCAAATTCAGCAAGCGCAATTATCATTTGAAATCAGAATAGTCCATATTAACTCCCCGCCCCGCAGAGAGATATATCGGGATAATAAAATGAAAGAATAAATGTAACTTTAAAGGAGTTCTTTATTTCTTACCTTAAACTTTTGCTATATGGACCTCCTGCATCGCCTTGAATATTGGGGTGAAAGGCATCATCCCCGTTGGATGGATATTGTGCGTATTGCTTTAGGTATTTTTCTCGTTTACAAAGGGATCGATTTTCTCAATAACATGAGCGACCTGGTCAGCTTAATGTCATCCCAAACCTCCTTTGGATCCTTCACCTATATTTTAGCCGGACACTATGTAGTATTTGCCCATTTACTTGGTGGTATTTTGCTTGCCCTTGGCGTGTTGACCCGTTTTGCCTGCCTGATACAAATACCCGTTATGATAGGAGCTGTATTTTTTGTAAGCAGCAACGAAGCAATGTTAAAACCTTATTCAACTATCCTGCTTTCTGTCGTGGTTTTATTATTACTGTTTTATTTTTTGATCGCAGGCAACGGACCGCTCTCTGTGAATATGGACGAGGCCAAAAAAACCAGGGAGAGTAAGTAAATTCTTATTTCACCAACTATTATCCCTCAAAACCGTATAATAATTCCTATTTAATAATAAGAAGGTGGATCAATTATTTTTCTTTTATCGCCGTCCAGGATTCTTTATTATTTGACCAGTTAGTTCCGCTGTATGAAAGTTTTACTGATCCCTCATTTTGTATTGTAAACTGATACTTGGTTTCCAATCCATAATATTCAAAAGTATTATTGCCTGAATATTCCAGCGGGTATCCACCATTGATGCTGCTTTCATCCTTTAACCAGAGCATTTCATCCTTCTTATAAAACTCTTCTTTTTTATTATTCATATCCGTTCTTGTATACATACCCTTCAGGCGGTCGATAACGGCGGCATCGGCAGGTAATTTTTCCATCATCGTCACATTAAATAAAACAGATTTCTCTCCGTTCGCAATATTTTTTATATCCAGTATTCTTCTTCTGGCTGCAGGCAATGAAGCAGAGCCATCTTTTGCAATGTATTTGTCGCCGGTAAAATATAATTGGGTAATGAGATTCTGATAACCGGGAGCTGATATCATTAAATGAAAATGTGCCGGGCGGATGAACCCGTTTCCAATATCGTAAGGAACAGGAATAATTGTTTGGAAACTATAATTTCCTTTTTCATCGCCATACGTTTTGGCACGGTAATTAAACGCAGGTGAATCATTATCATATACTCCTTTTCCATCACAATGCCAGAGTTCAACACAAGCTTTCTTTAATCCCGTTTTGCAGTCCTTATGTTTTATTTGCCCGCTCAGAATAACCGGCTCCCCGGTTGTATTTTTTATCCGCAAATCAGAACGCACAGGGGCATCGGGCCGGTAAAAAGGACCCAGGATATCAGTTGTTGTTTCACAATCGCCTTCAAAATTAATTCCGTTGAAGCGAACGCTACCAATAGTACTGATAGCTACTGCACAAATGGCACTTTCTTTAATAAATGTCCTGCGTTGCATAAAGAATTTTTATCTGAGAAGAATAAATTTTATACGGCAGGGAGATTCAGAAGGTGTGAGGACGATTAAAGGTAGGCGTTTTAATTAATGTTGACCAGTGCCATATAAAGCGATACCTGCGCGGTTACCTGTATGTTTTTCCTTGTCCACGGTCAGCACACCATTTACAATTACATAATAAAATCCTTTTGAATAAGCATGTGGCTTATTAAATGTGGAAATATCTGTTACTTTTTTTTCATCAAACAATACTATGTCTGCTGCCAGGCCTTCTCGCAATAGTCCACGATCCTTTAATTGAAATTTCTGTGCGGGTAAGGAAGTCATCCTTCGTATGGCTTCTTCCAATGAAATCACCTGTTCCTCTCTTACATATTTTCCCAGCACTCTTGCATTGGTACCGTAACCGCGGGGATGCGGCATGCCAGCATTCATAATACGGATACTGGCATCGCTGGCAAATATATTAAAGGGGTATTGCATGATGCGTTTTACATCTTCTTCGCTCATGCCGTGAAATACAGCGCTGGCCCCACCATTCACCATGATATCAATAACCGTTTTGGCTTCTTCTATAGCCGTATGTTTTCTCCCTTTTAACAAATTAATTTCTTCTATACTCTTGCCATTAAATGTTGTGTCGGTTTTATAATATGCCACGACGGCATAACTAAAATGCCGGAGCTTTCTCTTTTTTAATTTCATAAGCATTTCATTGATCACATACTTTTTTATTTCAGGTCTTTGCAGCCTGGCGGCAATTGAATCCTGGCCGTCCGCTAAAACATCATCCGGAATCAGGGTGCTGATGGAAGTGCTGCTGGCCGTATAGGGATATTGATCTATGGTTACATCAATACCCTGGTCCCTGGCTCTTTTAACCAAGGCAATAGTTTCCTTACTTCTCCCCCAGTTTTGCTGACCACTGAGTTTAAAATGAGAAATCTGTACCGGAATTTTTGCTTCCCTTCCTATCGTTAACGTCTCTTCAATAGCTTCCACTATTTTATCTCCCTCATCCCGCATGTGAGTAGCATAAATACCATTATACTTAGCCGCCACTTTGGCCAAAGAAATAATTTCCGGTGTTTTGGAATACGTACCTGGAATATATATCAATCCCGTTGACAGGCCTACCGCTCCTTCTCTCATAGCTTTATCTAATAGCTTATTCATTTGGGCTTGTTCATAAGCAGTAGCATCCCGGTTTGCTTTGCCCATCACTGTTTTCCTGATATCATTATGACCAACCAGCGTAGCCACATTGATAGAAATTTTTAATGAGTCGATATAGCGCAGGTAGTTGCCAATATCAATGTGGGATAAACCGCAGTTACCTGTAATTACTGTTGTGACACCATCGTAAATAAAACTTTGTGCCAGCGGGTCTTTAATTTCATCTTCTTCAATATGCGTGTGCACATCAATAAATCCCGGCGCTACAATCAGACCGGACGCATCTATTGTTTGTGCCGGAGAATAATTTAAATCTCTTCCCATGCTGATGATCTTCCCCTCTTTAATGGCTATATCTCCATAAAACCAGGAATTACCAGAGCCATCTATTATTTTACCATTTTTAACCAGGATATCGCAAGGAGAAGGCTGAGCAAAAATTTGGAGAGGAATTAAAAAAAGAAAGGCAATTTTTTTCATTGCTGCAATATAAAGAAATAGAGTTTGGTTTTCTTTTCAAAAGAAAATTTGCTTTCAAAAAAGGGAATAATATTTTTTAATTATGGTCCAAAAAATATGTTAAGAATGCTTAATTTATTTCGGCAAGCTATTTATAAAAAACAGGTCTGTGTAATGCTGTGGCATAGTCCTTGCCTTTTTGGGTGTGTCTTATATATTGCTGTTTTTAAATGCAATAAGTTATTTAATATTATTTGTAAACTAAAAACCGATGTATGAAAAAATTCAGATTAGCCCTTGTGACATTAGCCGTTTCCTCGGGAACGCTTCTCTCTTTTAGTGCAATTCAAACAAGCAAAATAAAGGGAACAGTTACCCCGGCCGATAAAGCAGTAAGAGCATGGGCCATTTCAGAGAAGGATACGTTAAGGGCCGAAATTCAAAACGGGGGCTTTGAAATTGATGATGTAAATGCGGGAACGTATTCCGTAATTATTGAAGCGCAGGAACCATTTGCTAATACAAGAAAGAAAGATGTAGTGGTGGATCCGGCAAGCCAGGTTACAGATGTTGGCGAAATTCAGTTACAACAAAAATAGAAGGAATATTAACGTTACTAAACAATTCAAAAAATGCCGATTAATTAAAACGGCATTTTTTTTATCTGATTTCTTAAGACAAATGATAAACCGGCTATTCCTCTTTGTTCCCTTTATCTCCAACAAACCAGTGTTCCTTATTCTTAAATAAAACATTAAAAGTAGTTAGTGATCCATAGCATCTTGTTATATATTGTTGCAGGTTCACTTTGTCTTCGTCGCTTAGTTTTTTATTACTGTTGATGTTTTGTTCCAACACCCTCAGCCGATCCCGTAGCATAACTATTTTGTGAAAGAAATCATCAATGGGGATTTCTTTTGGCTTTAAACTTTTGTCGGCTGGTTGCAACAGCATTACGCCATTATTCCATTTTTCCCCCAGGGGTACGTTTTCTGTAATGCCGCCCCAGAGCCTGAGTATCTTTAGCAAGGACTTTTCGAGGTCTGCACTGGTTTCAATTTCAGCCGTTACATTTTCCGGAATGATCTCATCCAGCTTGGGATCTGTTTTATCAATTTCTTTTATGCCATGATTAATAAAAGAAATAAGGTAAGTAGCGTATCGGATTCCGGCAATTACACCCGGTCCAAATTGAGTATGTTGTAACCGGGTACCAATACCTAAAGTTGTTTGCTCCATGGTAAATAGTTTTACGCTTTGGTTTAATTTGAAAATACGAATAAATCGCCTTTCATTTTTTAATCGGTATTTCTTTTTGAAATACTGTAGAAAAAACTACTCAATAATAAAGAAAGAATTATAGGCAGGTTACTTACTAAGCCGGGCAAGCCAATTGGCAGTAAAGATTGTAAATATCCGGCATGATATTTTATAATGAATCAGGGAAAAATCGTTTAATCATCTTAAAAAATATTTACTATGCAAAGAAAAGGATTAGGACTGCTTCTTGCAGCCGCAGCAGCTTATGGTTATTATAAGTTTACAAAAATGACACCCGAGCAAAAACAGGATCTGAAACAAAAGGGCAAAGATTTTTTAGATAAGAATCTGAACGAACTGGGATCCGTATTTGGTAAAAAAACTCCGGCCACTAATGGCAATGGATTTTAATCATCACATATAGGAGAAATAAAAAAGAGTTGTCGGTGGCAACTCTTTTTTATTATATCAAATTCTTATTGTTCCTCTTCTTGCTGCCATATGGACTGGGGACCCCATCCCTTTTTAAATCGTTCATAGGAGTCCTTGATATACTTTTGAAAATCGTAATCGCTGGTCATAACGGCAAATACATATGGAGGCCGGAATTCCGTCATAAAACTATCCAGTTCATTGGCATCGGTAATATGGGTTAGCCTTCTTACCAACCCCTTATTGAACCGGTGGTCTACAAATTTTTCCTCTTCCTGCGCCAGTAACCGGTCCTGGAAGGATTGAATGCTCCTGTTTCTTCTGAAGCGAAATACATTGATGATCTCGTTGATATCAAATCCTGCGCCTACGCCATATTGTGGCGTAACGACGCTTAGGCCGGGTTTTCTAAAATTAAAAACCTTTGCATAGTCTTCCCGGTTCTGAATTGAATCCTGCTTGTAATTACGTGGTCTTATTTTTACCTCTTGCAGTACGGTTACATTTACCTGCAGAGAAATATCGAAACTCAGCGGGGTAGCAATTTTAAGAACAGGAAATTTTATCGTGGGCTTATTCAGGTAACTAAACCATATAGAATCTTTTTCAGCTACTTCAATTTCATAATCTCCATAACTATTGGTAACGGTTCCTTTACCGGAGGTTGAAAGAACGCTTACAAATGCTACCGGGTAAGTTCGGGAACTATCATAAACGGTTCCCTTTATTTTGTACTGGGCACATAGCGGAGTGGTGTAAAATAAAATAAGGAAAAAGCTAACAACGAATATTTGGAAAATTCTAAAACCCAAAATCAAATTTTATATAGCAAGTAACGAAACAAACTGCTAAATCTATGGTAAAAAGTTTTCTCTATCGGATAATCAGGAAATAAAAAATGTTTATGAATAATGAACAGGCTACCGGATAGCCTGGTAAACCAGTACTTTAAATTTATCGTGGATTTCGCCGTGGCTTTGGGGAAACTGGTTCAGGAAAAGTTGGGCTACTATTTTTTCTTTAGGATCGATCCAATAAGAAGAGCTGAACATACCTCCCCATTCATAAGAGCCCGGAGAAAGAGGAGATACAGCCAGGCTTTTTTCAGTATGGATACTGAATCCGAGTCCCATTTTATTTTCGGGCCAGTTTATTTTATCATACTGGCTTACCGTCATCATATTTACGGAGGAGCGGCTAAGGATTCTTTTATTATTATATACGCCACCGTTGAGAAGCATTTGCATAAAAATGGCATAATCCAAAGCGGTGGAAGAAAGACCACCCCCACCTGAAAAATAAGTTCCCGATGACGCGGGGTAGTTACTGTTAAAATCCCCTTTGATGTCAAAAGAAGCAGGTGCTTTTATAATGTGTTTCAAAGAATCCTTCGAGTAAAGGGTAACATGCCGGTTGTATTTTTCTTTTGGTAAATAAAAATAGGTATCCTTCATACCCAGTGGCTCAAATATTTTTTTGCTGAAAAATTCAGCGAGGCTCATTCCGCTTACTACTTCTACCAGGTATCCGAGCAAGTCCGTGTTTAATCCATAGGTCCATTTTTCTCCCGGCTGGTGAAGCAAAGGAAGAGAGCCTAGTTTTTTCATTTTGTCGGCCAGAAGGATATTGCCTACTCCGATACCTCCAACAATTCCATGCTTGCTATAAATGGCGGTTGCTTCTTTACTTCCAATCTGGGCATAGTCAATACCCGAAGAATGTGTCAGCAGATCATGGATCGTAATATCTCTTTTGGCAGGTACTGTGGTGTAGGTTGTATCGGCTGCTTTAAATTGATCCAACACCTGTTGGTTTTTATACTCAGGTATAAATTTGGAAACCGGATCTTTCAGCAAAAATTTCCCTTCTTCATATAACATCATCACGGCAACACTGGTAATGGCTTTGGTTTGTGAGGCAATACGGAAAATAGCGTCCCGTTTCAGCTTCTCATTATTTTCGATATCGTCATACCCAATCGATTTATAATAAATTATTTTTCCATCCCGGGCTATAATGGCACTGGCGCCGGCCAGCCATTTCTTATTTACGTATTCCTGTAGCACTTTATCGATCCGCTGAAGCCGTTCTGATGACATACCCGCTGTTTCAGGAACTACTTCTTTTAATAATGGTTGAGCAGATGCAAAAAAACCAACTGCAAAGAAGAGGGCAAATGCAAATACAATTTGTTTCATCAGAAAAAAATTTATCAGATAAAGGAAATGATTCCATGAAAAAATTACGGTTGAACCAGCAAACTACCAAAACTGAATCTGCGGAAAATTATTTACTCAATAATTTTTCAATCACCCTGGGGTAATGTTCATGTTCCAGCATATGAATTCGTTCAGCCAGGGTCACAGCTGTATCATTTTCATAAACAGGGCATTTTGCCTGGAAAATAATATCACCATTATCATAATGTCCATCCACAAAATGAATGGTGATGCCGCTTTCTTTTTCGTTGGCTGCTATCACCGCTTCATGAACATAGTTGCCATACATGCCTTTGCCTCCAAACCCCGGCAATATTGCAGGATGAATATTGATTATTTTTCCGGGAAAAACCTCAATGAGTTTGTCAGGAATTTTCCAGAGAAAACCGGCTAAAACGATGAAGCCAATCTTTTTTTCCATAAATACACCGGTATAAGCGTCGCCTCTAAAAAATTGGTCTTTATCAATTACTAAGGAAGGAATGTTTTCGTTTGTTGCAATGGCTAATACACCTGCACCTGGTTTATTACAAACAACCAAGGAAATATTAATTTGATCTGAATTTTTGAAATGATCTATTATTTTTTTTGCGTTGGATCCTGCTCCTGAAGCGAATATGGCGATATGAATCATTTCTTTTCCTTTCCCCTGGCTTAAACCCAGGTTGTTATTGAATTTTGTTTTTTCTGTGTCCTGCTGAACCCTTTTGCCTGCTAACCCAATTCTTCTTCCCATTTTCGCCAGGTACCCGGCAAAAAACCGGTATTGTCCAAAAGGAACACTAATCAGCATTACGGCAAAAGGCCATACCAGGGTAACAACTATAATATATATAAGCAGCCAGAGTCCGCGTTGATCTATTTGAAAAAGATTCATCAGTTTTTTGCCGGCAATTCCTGTCAGGCTTCCCCCGATAGCAAAAGTGCAAAGGATGAGAAAAAGTTGAAAGGCGTTGACCTTCCATTTTTGTTGCAGGCGTTGAAGCATATCAGGAGCTTAGGGCTGTTACGAATGATTGTGAAGAAAATTTTCGCCCTTTTTATTTTTAAGCGGCATCAATTTTTTGTTTTTGAATCGCAAAAATGAGGAAAAAATATACTTTAACAAGAATAGATAATTCATATAAGTATACACGCAAAGTGTCTGACTATTTGATGACAAACCAATTTGAACAATTAGTAAAAAATATTATAAATGGCTTGAAATGCAGATTGGTAGCGGGTTAAAATTTTTTTCAAAGTGTTGGCCTTTTGTTAAGTTCGTGGCTTATTTTTGCTTCCGGTTAGAGCTATTTATCCACATTTTTTCAGATTAATTGCGGCTATGATTCCTTGTAAACCAATGACCTCAAAACTGACACTCTTCTTACTCTATTTAATCCTTTTTTCGGCTATACAAGTTTCGGCTCAGGATGGGAAAGCTTTATTTACAAGCAAATGCGCCAGTTGTCATCACCCGCTCAAAGATGGAACAGGGCCAGCATTAGGTGGCATGGAAGAAAGACATAAGTGGGCAGACCATAAAGAATTGCTTAAATGGATCAATAATCCCGGTGGCTATATGGCCAGTGACCCCTATACGCAGGGGTTGAAAGCAAAATTTGGTTCCATGATGACCGGTTTCCCGGATGTGACATTACCAGAAGTTGATGCTATTGTTTCCTATGTGAATAATGCAGTGGCCGAAGCAAATAAACCAAAAGGACCGGGCGAAACGGCCATGAACGAAGAGGCCAGCAGCAACCAAAATGCCATCATATTTGGAGTCATCTCTCTTATATTGGCCATTATCGCTCTTATTTTGATGCAGGTTAACAGCAACCTGAAAAAAATGTCCGACGATGTGGAAGGGATTCAGCGGCCTGAGCCTGTTCCTTTCTTTAAGAACAAGATTTATATAGCGATGGGAGCCATGTTACTTTTTGTTATTGGAGGTTATTTCGCCACAAAAGGTGCTATAGGCCTGCAACGGCAAACAAATTATCAACCTGTTCAGCCTATATATTACTCACATAAGGTGCATGCCGGCATCAACCAGATAAATTGTTTGTATTGTCATGGTAATGCTTGGGAAAGTAAATCAGCCACTATCCCCGCTGTAAATGTTTGTATGAATTGTCATAAGACCATCACTACTTACGAAAAAGGACCCAAACTTTATGATGATGAGGGAAATGAAATAAATGGAACAGCGGAGATCGGTAAATTATTTAAATACGCAGGTTTTGACCCGGCCAGGCCTAATGACTGGGATCCGTCTAAAGCTAAACCCATTGAGTGGGTTCGTATTCACAATTTGCCCGATCACGTTTACTTTAATCACTCTCAGCACGTAAAAGCAGGTAACGTTCAATGCCAGAGTTGTCATGGAAATATCCCGGAAATGGATGAAGTAAAGCAGTTTTCTGAACTCAGTATGGGCTGGTGTATCAACTGCCATCGTACTTCAAAGGTTGATTTTAATTACGACAGCACAAAAGGAAATAAATTTTATAGTATATATGAAAAGTTCCACAATGATATCAAAACCGGTAAGATGGATAGCGTTACCGTAAAAGATATCGGTGGTTTAGAATGTCAGAAATGTCACTATTAAGCTTCCAACCTTAAAAAGGTAAATGAGCGATCTTATTTTGAAATTGAAGTCTTTTTAAAAATATTTTTCAACAATTCTGGATGTGTGTATTGAGAGATTGCGTGATAAGAGTAAGGATTCAGAGTATAAATAATCCGATGCATCGGATTGGGGTAATATGAACCAAAAACAATACTGGCAAGGTTTCGGTCAGGTTAATGATCCTGAAAATTTTCAAGAGAAAGTCACCGATGAATTCCGTGAGGAATTGCCTTTTGAGGATTTGAATGCGGGATTACTGGATGCCAAATCTCCACGTCGGGATTTCTTAAAATACCTGGGCTTCAGTACGGCGGCTGCTACATTGGCGGCAAGCTGTAAAGTACCGGTTCGTAAAGCCATTCCATTTGCTAACCGGCCTGAAAATATTATTCCTGGCGAAGCTAAATTTTATGCCACCACGTATGTGCAGGATGGTGATGCAATTCCAATCCTGGCAAAAGTGCGGGATGGCCGCCCTATAAAAATAGAAGGAAATACACTTTCCACTTTTACAAACGGGGGCACATCGGCCCGGGCACAGGCTTCCGTACTTGATCTTTATGACATTCACCGAATCACGCATCCCAAAAGGAAAGTGGGGGAAAAATTTGAAGAAAGTACATATGAATTTATAGATAAAACGATTGCTGAAGCATTGGCTGCGGCAGGTGGTCCTGTTGTATTACTGACCAGCACTATTATTTCTCCTTCCACCAAACAAGTAATTGCTGAATTCCTGGCAAAATACCCGGGCAGCAGGCATGTTCAGGCTGATGCAGTTTCTTATAGTGGTATGCTACTGGCTAACGAAGCCAGTGGTTTTGGCAGGAACCTTCCAACCTACAGATTAGATGCAGCAAAGGTGATCGTGAGCCTGGGTGCAGATTTTCTTGGATCATGGATGAGCCCTGTTGAAATGGCCGTTGGATATTCCAAAGGAAGGAAAATCGACGAGCGGAATCCTCAGATGAGCAAACACTACCAATTTGAAGGCAACCTGAGTACAACAGGAGCAAGCGCAGATGAACGTTTTACTCATCGGCCTTCCGAAACAGGTGCTGTGGCTTTAGCCTTGCTGGCTGCCTTAGATAGTTCTGTTGCTGCGCCAGCCATCACAGATGCTCGCCTGAAAGCGGGTATAACGAAAGTGGCCAATGATCTGAAAGCTAATAATGGTGCATCCGTTGTGATTTCTGGTAGTAATGATGTGGCTGTTCAAACAATAATCAATGCAATCAATAGTGCCATTGGCGCTTATGGCAAAACGATTGACTGGTCTGTAACTTCTGAATACAGGAAGGGCATTGATAAAGACCTTGTTGATTTGGTAGCACAAATGGATTCAGGGCAGGTAGGTGCATTACTGGTGGTTGGGGCTAACCCGGCTTATAGCTATTACGATGCGGATAAATTCAAGGCTGCATTAAAGAAAGTAAAGCTTAGTGTTTCATTTGGCGAAAAAATGGATGAGACCACTGAACTGTGTAATTTTATAGTTCCTACTCATCATTACCTGGAAAGTTGGGGAGATGCAGAACCTAAATCAGGATATACCAGCTTTTTGCAGCCCACTATTTATCCATTGTTTAAGACCAGGCCGTTTCAGACATCGTTATTGAAATGGCCAGGTAATAATATTGATTACGATACTTATTTTAAAAATTATTGGACGTCAAAACTGGGATCATTAGAAGCTTTTGACAAGGCTTTACAGGATGGCGTTATTGAAACAATTCCTGCTGCTGCTAGTGCTGGTTCCTTCAACGGAGGAAGCGTGGGTGCCGCTGCCTCTACAATTGGTGCAGCTAAAAAAGGCGGAAAGGATGAGGTCGTTTTGTATCAGAATGGTGCCATAGGTACGGGTACAGGTGCTACAAACCCATGGCTGCAGGAACTACCTGACCCGATCACCAAGGCTACCTGGGACAATTATGCCCTGATCTCCATTTCAAAAGCAAATGAACTGGGAATCAAGCTGGATAATGATTACGAATATTATCCCTCTAAGCCTGTTATCAAATTGACAGCAGGCAATAAAGAAATTGAGCTTCCTATCCTGGTTATTCCGGGTATGAATGCAAATACCATTGCTGTTGCGCTGGGGTACGGAAGAAATGAGGGATTAGGAAAAACTGCGGCAGGTGTAGGACGGAATGCTTATCCGTTTGCTTCTTTTAATGGAACTACAATAGATTATTTCGCCAGTGATGTTACTATTACAGATCAGAAGAAAAAACAAAAAATTGCACAAACTCAAATACACAATTCTTACGAAGGACGTGTAGAAGTAGTAAGAGAAACGACGCTTGCCACTTTCAAAAAGAACCCGAATGAGATTCTTGATTACAAAAAGAATCTTACGGATAAATATGCAAAAGCTACGGGTGATTATCGCAAAGACGGAACTTTATACGGAGTCCATGAACAACCCGGAATTAAATGGGGAATGACGGTTGACATGAATGCTTGTTTCGGTTGCGGAGCTTGTGTTATTGCTTGTCATACAGAAAACAATGTACCCGTGGTTGGTAAAAGTGAAGTGCTTCGTTATCATGATATGCACTGGCTGCGTATCGACCGGTATTTTGTTAGTGATGCCAGCAACCCCGATGATCTGAAGGGAGTTGTTTTTCAACCCATGATGTGTCAGCATTGTGATAATGCTCCTTGTGAAAACGTTTGCCCGGTTGCGGCAACCAACCATAGCTCTGAAGGTATCAACCAAATGGCCTATAACCGTTGCATCGGAACAAGATATTGCGCCAACAACTGTCCTTTTAAAGTACGCCGGTTTAACTGGTCGGATTATATGGGAGCAGATAGTTTCCCGAACAACCAGGATCAGCAATTAGTTGGCAAGCTGGATCCGGCCGTTCACCAGATGAATGATGAGTTAACAAGAATGGTGTTAAATCCTGATGTAACCGTACGTTCAAGAGGCGTGATGGAAAAATGCAGCTTCTGTATCCAACGTACGCAGGCAGCAAAATTGACCGCCAAAAAAGAAGGAAGAATGTTAGTGGATGGTGATGCAAAAACAGCATGCCAGCAAGCCTGTGCAGGAAATGCCATTGTTTTTGGTAATGTTCATGATGATGCTAGTGAAGTAAGCAGAATACGGCATGATAATCCTCAACGCAGTTTCCATGTATTGGAACAACTGCACGTATTGCCAAATGTGACATATTTATCCAAGGTTAGAAATACAGATGAAATAATTGAAAGAGGTGCGCATGGTGCTGATGAAAAGCATGAAGGGTCCACGGTTCCGGCAGGTCAACATAAAGTGGAAGAGGCGGGACATTAATTGAGAAACGAAAAAATAAGGCGGCAAAGAAAATTGTAGAATAAAATAAAAAGATAAGCCCATCGGCCACCAGGCAGATAAAGGCTCAAAGCTTAAATTATGGGATTACTCAGATATGAATCACAGGTTAGACCCGCTCTGGTAGAAGGTGACAAAGACTATCACCAGGTAACAGAGGATATCTGCCGGCCAGTTGAAGCAAAACCTTCCAAACTCTGGTGGATCGGATTTCTTATTTCTGTGGCATTACTTCTTTTTGGAGTTGTTTCAGTCACCATGGAAGTCATTTATGGTACAGGGCAGTGGAATCTCAACAAAACGATTGGCTGGGGATGGGATATTACCAATTTTGTATGGTGGGTAGGTATCGGACATGCCGGTACGCTGATCTCGGCTATCTTATTATTATTTCGGCAGGGCTGGAGAACAGGTGTAAATCGTGCAGCAGAGGCCATGACCATTTTCGCGGTAATGTGTGCAGGACAATTTCCAATCTGGCATATGGGAAGGGTTTGGATCGCTTTTTTTACACTTCCTTATCCAAATACCCGCGGTCCTTTATGGGTAAATTTCAATTCGCCGTTGCTTTGGGACGTTTTTGCGATATCCACTTATTTTACCGTGTCTTTATTATTCTGGTATTCTGGTTTGCTTCCCGATCTGGCTACCCTGCGTGACAGGGCTAAATTGAAATGGCGCAAAATGTTTTATGGGGTTGCGGCATTTGGATGGACAGGAAGTACCAAACACTGGCAAAGGCATGAAGCATTGTCTTTAGTACTTGCCGGATTAAGCACGCCGCTTGTACTATCAGTTCATACCATTGTATCTTTTGACTTCGCCACCTCAATTGTTCCCGGTTGGCACACCACCATCTTTCCTCCCTATTTCGTTGCCGGTGCGGTTTTTTCGGGTTTTGCCATGGTGCAAACTCTATTACTTGTTACCCGCAAAGTTCTTTCACTGGAAGAGTACATTACTATTGAACATATAGAGGTGATGAATAAAGTAATTATTCTTACTGGTTCAATTGTAGGTATTGCCTATCTCACGGAGTTATTTATGGCCTGGTACAGCCATGTTGACTATGAATGGTTTGCTTTTAAAGAAAACCGGCTAAACTTAAACAGCCCTTATGGATGGAGTTATTGGATCATGATGGGTTGTAACGTATTGTCTCCGCAGATTTTCTGGTTTAAGAAAATGAGAAGGAACCTGCTGGTTACCTTCTTCATGAGTATATTGGTAAATATTGGTATGTGGTTCGAACGTTTTGTGATCATCGTTACTTCCGTCTATCGTGATTACCTTCCAAGTTCCTGGAGTACATATTATACTCCAACCATATGGGAGGTTGGATTTTATATGGGCACATTCGGATTATTTTTTACCTGTTATTTTTTGTTCTCCAAGTTCTTCCCTGTTATTGCCATAGCAGAGATCAAACATATACTTAAGAAAAACGGGGAAAACTATAAAGAGAATATGAAGGCGGAAGAAGGTGAATCAACCGATGAGTTTGGTCATAAACATGGACATGATCACGGAGCCTGAGAAAGGTAAATAGGGGATCGGGAACGAGTGGTTCATTGTAATTTTTGAAATGGCTGGCATTTAATTATTTGGAATTTTTTTTTGATTATGGGTGTAAAAAAATTTATAGTTGGCAACTTTTATGATGAAGCGGTTTTGTTTCCAGCCGTAAAAAAAGTGCGCCGGGCCGGATACAAAATTCATGATGTCTATACTCCCTTCCCTATACATGGGTTGGATAAAGCAATGGGACTTCGTGATACCAGCCTGCATGTAGCCGGATTTATTTATGGTATTACAGGCACATCAACTGCCATTGGTTTTATAACCTGGGCTTTAAGTTTTGACTGGCCTTTAAACTTCGGCGGTAAGCCATTCTTTTCCTTACCGGCGTGGATACCTATTATTTTTGAGCTGACTGTTCTGTTTGCTTCAGTAGGAATGGTTTTGACATTTTGCTGGCTTTGCCAGATGGCTCCTTTTGTAAGAAAGGATCATTTTAACCTCAGATCCACTGACGACACATTTGTAATGGCATTGGAAAGCACTGACCAAACAAACGAACAGGAAGCGATTGCTTTCTTAAATAGCATAGGGGCGCAGGAGGTAACTGTTCAATACAAAGAAACAGGTTGGTGGCTAGGCAGGTATGATAAGGATTCAAAGCGATTTGAACGAAAGGCAGAATTAGCGCAATAAATGTTGACAAATTAGGATAATGGAACATTAAGTTTCATGTGATTTGAATAGATGATTAAAATCATTGAAAATAATTGACCCGCAAAATCATAATGGACTTTGAAATTTAAAAAAAGTTGGATGATAAAGAAATTATTAAATATATCAGGGATAGCATTTCTTGTTGTCGTAATGATAAGTTGTGGTGATTCTCATCGTGACACGGGAAGGGCGTATATGCCAGACATGACTTACAGCCGGGCTTATGAAACTTATTCCTCCAAAGAAGAATTGGAGAAAAGAGGAGTTAATTATACCGGCCGGCCTGTAGAAGGAACGATCGCACGGGGTGAAATGATGCCCTATGGTTTAAAAAATGATTCAACGGGTTACCTTCAGTCGGCAAGTATAAAAAGCCCGGTAATGAGGAGCACAATGAATATAAAAGAAGCAGAAAGGTTATACCTGGTCAATTGCGGAATTTGTCATGGAGCAAAGCTGGATGGTAACGGGCCTTTGTGGAAGGACGGTGATGGTCCCTACACGGCAGCTCCGAAAAATTTTATGGACAATGACATGAAGGCCATGGCTGAGGGTACTATGTTCCACTCAGTAACTTATGGAAAAGGGCAAATGGGAAGTTATGCATCACAATTAACTACAAATCAAAGGTGGGATGTAATTGCCTATATAAAATCTAAGCAATTTCCTTCAGGAGCGGCAGATTCAGTTTCTGCTCCTGCAGTGGATAGTATGACGGTTGCAAAAACAAAATAGATAAAGAATATAAAAGAATACTGATGTCAATCCGCGAACAATTTTCCATATCAAAAAGATATAATACTGTATCAATAGTTTTGATGGTAATAGGTGTGCTTGCTATTATTGGTTTGTATGTTACTGCAGGATCCAAAAATGATCCTCACCAGCAAGCCAGATTTTGGGGAAGCCTGTTGCAAAACAGCGTTTATTTTCTCCTGGTTGTTAATGCGGCAATGTTCTTTATCTGTGCCACTACACTTGGTTGGGGTGGTTTTCAATGGGCATTCAGCCGGGTATCAGAGGCGGTTTCCGCCTGTGTTCCTGTCATTGGAGTTATATGCGGCATTATCTTATTGTCCATCGCTTTTGGAAGTAATCATGAAATTTATCACTGGACGGATGCGGAACATGTAAAACACGATGCTACTCTCCAGTTTAAATCTGGTTTTTTGAATAAAGGTTTTTTTGCTGTTGTTACTGTATTAACTATAATTCTGTGGTCAGTGCTGGGCTGGAAGATGAGACAACGTTCCCGTATGCTGGATGAAAACCCTTTGCAAACCAAAGAAGAGGGAAAGAAATATATTTTTACGAATACAGTATGGGCTGCATTGTTCCTGGTAGTTTTTGCTTTAACAGTTATGTCTTCTATACCCTGGTTATGGCTGATGAGCATTGATGCGCATTGGTACAGCACTATGTATAGCTGGTATACTTTTGCCAGTACGTTTGTTGCAGGCATAGCTTTAATCACCTTATTTGTAGTATATCTAAAAAACAAAGGTTACCTGGAATATACAAACAATGAGCACTTGCATGATTTGGGTAAGTTTATGTTTGCCTTTTCTATCTTCTGGACTTATTTATGGTTCTCTCAGTTTATGTTGATCTGGTACGCTAATATTCCTGAGGAAACAGTTTATTTCAAACCCAGGATTGAAGGAGTTTACAAAGGAGTGTTTTGGATGATGTTCATTATAAATTTTGTGGCGCCAATCTTGATTTTGATGAGCAGGGACGCTAAAAGAAATTATACAACCGTTACGTTTATGTCGTTGCTGATCTTGTTTGGTCACTGGCTCGACTTTTTCCAAATGGTATTTCCAAGTCCCTCTCCTGATCATGTTCCCACGATAGTTTATGATTTGGGCATAGCGTTGGGATTTGCAGGTTTGATCTTGTTTATAACCGGGCGAACATTGGCAAAATGGCCACTGTTGGCTAAAAATCATCCCTTTATTAAGGAGAGCATTATACATCACACGTAAAGTAATGCTTTGGAGTAGTGAGGAAGGGTAATAAAGGAAGAAATAGATAAAAAGTGCAGTTCTTATAATAAAAAGATTTTTTGAAATGATGGCCTTGTGTCCTGATGTAATTTATTTTTTGAGACAGGAAAGAGGCCGATAATTATTTTTTACATATGCAAACTTTTTTCATCATTGCAATATTGGTACTTGGTTTTCTGATCACTTTCCAGATAGGAAAAGCCAGTGAATATGTGGCAATCATGCGTGGGGAAGAAAAATCAAGAAAGCAAACAAATAAGATCAATGCTTTTTTATTGCTGGTGTTCCTGATTGCCGGAATGATCGGTGTTTATTATTGCAATGAAAGGCTACAGGGAAAAATCCTGGGCGCACCGGCTTCCGACCACGGCGTGCACATCGATAATATGCTTTACATTACTATTGGTATTACAGGTATTGTTTTTTTTATTACCCAGTTCATCTTGTTTTGGTTTTCCTATAAATACCAGGAGTCAGATACCCGTAAAGCGTACTATTATCCTCACAACAATAAACTGGAGTTGATCTGGACCGTCATTCCAGCCATTGCTTTAACCGTGCTGGTTGGTTTTGGAATTTTTTATTGGTTTAAGATTACAGGGGAGGCTCCAAAAGATGCGATGGAAGTGGAAATAACCGGTAGCCAGTTTAAATGGGAATATCGTTATCCAGGAAAAGATAAGATCCTTGGCAAAAAATATTATAAGAAAATTGATGATGCGTCCAACAATCCCCTGGGACAACTTTGGGATGATCCTGCAAACCATGATGATATTTTTATTAGTGGTGAGCCTATGCACCTGGTGCTAAACAAGCCGGTTAGATTGGTAATCGGGGCTAAAGATGTAATTCATGATGTTGGACTTCCTCATTTCAGGTTAAAAATGGATGCTGTTCCCGGAACACCCACTACCATGTGGTTTACTCCTACCAAGACGACTAAACAAATGAGAGAAGAAACCAATAATCCGGCGTTTATGTTTGAAATATCCTGCGACCAAATGTGTGGCAGGGGTCATTATACGATGAGAGGGGAGATTATTGTGGAACCGCAGGAAGAATTTGATGCATGGATTATGTCTAAGAAGCCAAAATATTTTTCGGCCTTTCCTGACAAAGATCCTTCGGCTATTAAAGCCGATACAATAAAACCAGCTGTGGCGGCTGCACCTGTTGCTATGAGCGGTCAATAAGTTGACGAGTTATTAAATTAACGGGCAACAAAAGGTTGTCTCTAAAAAAAAGATTATGAGCGAAGAATTGCATATACACCCTGAAGTTCATGTGGGACACGATGTTCATCACAATGGTGGTCACGGGCATCATCATCAATCATTTATTTCAAAATATATTTTCAGTACTGATCATAAAATGATCGCCAAGCAATTCCTGATCACAGGTATTATATGGGCAATTGTTGGTGGGTTGTTTTCCGTACTGTTTAGGTTACAATTAGGGTATCCCGGGCAATCCTTTCCTATACTGGAAACGTTTTTCGGTCATTGGGCCAAAGGAGGCACTATTCAACCGGAATTTTATTATTCCCTGGTAACCATGCACGGAACCATCCTGGTATTTTTTGTATTAACAGCCGGACTTAGCGGAACGTTTGCCAACCTCCTTATCCCTTTGCAAGTGGGTGCCAGGGATATGGCATCACCCTTTCTGAACATGTTGTCTTATTGGTTTTTCTTTTTGGCAAGTATGGTAATGCTCGCTTCCTTGTTCACTCAAACTGGCCCAGCCAGTGGGGGATGGACCATGTATCCGCCATTGAGTGCCCTCCGGCAAGCTGGTGATGGTTCTAAAATCGGTGCCGACCTGTGGCTGACGAGTATGGCTTTATTTATCGTTTCTTCTCTTATGGGAGGTCTGAATTATATTTCTACTATTTTAAATATGCGTACCAAAGGGATGAGCATGACCCGTTTGCCTCTTCCTATGTGGGCATTGTTCTTTACTGCTGTATTAGGTGTATTGTCATTCCCTGTATTGCTTTCCGGCGCAATCCTTTTGTTGTTTGACCGTAATTTAGGAACCAGCTTTTTCCTGAGTGACATTGTTGTCAACGGTGAAATATTGCCGAATGAAGGAGGTAGCGCCATTCTGTTTCAGCATCTGTTCTGGTTCTTGGGCCACCCGGAAGTTTATATTATTCTTTTACCGGCTATGGGCATGGTTTCAGAAATTCTTTCTGTTAATTCAAGGAAACCCATTTTTGGTTATATGGCCATGTTGGGGTCCTTATTCGCTATTGCCATACTTGCCTTCCTGGTTTGGGCTCACCATATGTTTGTAACCGGTCTGAATCCATTCCTGGGATCCGTATTTGTTCTTTTGACTTTATTGATAGCGGTGCCTTCAGCCATTAAGGTGTTTAACTGGTTAACCACGTTGTGGCGAGGTAATATCCGGTTCACGCCAGGAACCCTGTTCTCCATAGGCTTTGTAAGCTTATTTATATCAGGGGGATTAACAGGTATATTTTTAGGCAACTCAACTATCGATATTCATTTACATGATACCATGTTTGTGGTAGCACATTTCCATATAGTAATGGGAGTAGCTTCCATGTTTGGCATGTTTGCTGGTATTTATCATTGGTTTCCAAAAATGTATGGCCGTCATTTAAATAGTACCCTGGCCTATATTCATTTCTGGGTCACAATTGTTGGAGCTTACCTGATTTTCTGGCCTATGCATTACCAGGGACTGGCAGGTATCCCCCGCCGCTACCTTGATAAAAGCACCTGGCTTTCTTTTAATGGATTTACTGAACTTGATAAAATGATAACAGTAGTTTCTATTATCGTTTTTGCAGTGCAGTTGATGTTTGTATTCAATTTCTTTTATTCAATATTTAAAGGAAGAAAAGTAACATCAACAAATCCCTGGGGAGCTAATACACTCGAATGGACAACGCCAATCAACCCGGGGCATGGAAACTGGGAGGGAGAAATTCCGGAAGTGCATCGCTGGCCCTATGATTATGGCAAGGATGGCAGAGATTTTATCCCTCAAACGGAACCTGTGGGTGCTAATGAAAGCAAACATTAGAACCGACCTGCAGTTTCGGAATTACTGAGGATTTGAATGAACTTGTGACCAAGAATGAAATATGAAAAATAGATGTTTGAAATATTATCGTGTTGACAAGATTACAATGCGGTTTGAATTATGGACCTTCTTTTATGATGAAGGCCGGGAGGATACCTGGTGATGCAAAGGATTAAAGATTATTTTCAACTGGTAAAGCTTTCGCTGAGTATAATGGTAGTGTTCAGCAGCGTAATAAGCTTTATGCTGACGAGTGGATTCGAAGCTTACCAGGATAAATGGTTCAGGATATTTTTGCTCTTTGCAGGTGGGATGCTGGTAACGGGAAGTGCCAATGCCATTAACCAGGTGGTTGAAAAAGATACAGATGCATTGATGATGCGCACTGGTAAACGGCCAGTTGCTTCGGGCAGAATGAGTGAAACACATGGTTGGGTTTTTGCCATTATTACCGGTGCCATCGGGGTGTTTATCCTGGGTCATTATTTCAACTGGTTATCGGCGGGGCTGGCAGCGTTTAGTTTATTTCTTTATGCCTTTATCTATACGCCACTCAAAAAAGTAAGCTCGATCGCTGTGCTGGTTGGGGCAATTCCTGGAGCCTTACCCTGCCTCATAGGTTGGACGGCTGGTGAAGGCCAGCTTTCATTGGGTGGCTGGGTACTTTTTGCTATACAATTTTTATGGCAATTTCCCCATTTCTGGGCAATAGCCTGGGTGGCACATAAAGATTATTCGAATGCAGGATTTAAATTGTTACCAGCAGAAAAGGGCCCAACAAAATTCACAGCCCTTCAGACAGTGATCTATTCATTGTTGTTATTGCCTGTAACCTTGCTGCCTTTTTTGACCGGGATGAGCAGCTTTGATGATGTAAAGGGCATTGTAAGTGTAGGATTAGTGCTGGCGGCAAATATTTTTATGATTATGAGATGTATAAATCTTTATAAAAATATGGATGTAAGCCACGCAAGAAAAGTAATGTTTGGTAGTTATATGTTTTTGCCCGTTGTATTACTGGCTTTATTGATGAGTAAAATTTAAAAATTATAAAAGTGCAGGATGGAAGCAGTGATGAGTAAACAAAGAAATAAAATACATCCACACAAGTTTACCTTGTGGGTGGCGATTGCAAGCATACTGATGATGTTTGCAGGATTGACAAGTGCCTTTATTGTAAAAAGCAATTTGGTAGGCTGGCGGGATATCCTAATTCCAGGGGTTTTTTGGGTATCTACGGGTGTTATTCTTTTAAGCAGCCTGTTCATTCAAATGGCACTGAGGTCATTTCGCCAGCGTGATATGAATAATTACAGGCTACTGATGGGCCTTACAGTTTTAGCCGGAATCATTTTTGTTGTGTTGCAATGGATAGGGTTTAAAGAATTATGGGAGCAGCAAAACATAACTTTTAAAGGTGTATCAGGTGCTGGCCAGTTCTTATATGTTATTTTTGGGTTACATGCATTGCATGTGATTGGCGGGGTAGTGGCTTTAACGGTTTTATTTGCCAAAGCATTTTTTGGCAGAATAAAAGTATATAGTTCCATACCGGTGGAGGTAATGGCAACTTACTGGCATTTTGTAGATATACTTTGGATTTACCTGCTGATATTTTTTATTGTTATCGGGTAAAAAGACATAGAGAAGACGAGGTTTTTTTAATTTGGAATTTTATAAATATGGAGACAACAGCTACAGCACATCAGACCAAATGGTGGAGTGGAGGAAAAAGTCCCTTCAACCTGGAATACGGAAAGTTGATGATGTGGTACTTTTTGATGAGCGATGCTTTTACGTTTGGAGCATTCCTGATTTCTTACGGAACGATTCGATTCAGCCAGAATTTCTGGCCCGATCCCAACGTAGTTTTTAACGCATTCCCCGGAGCGGGTCATGCTAATTTGCCGTTAGCATTTGTAAGTGTGATGACGTTTATCCTGATCATCAGTTCGGTTACTATGGTTTTGGCAGTACATGCTGGTCATAGCGGCAATAAAAATGGAGTGATAAAATGGCTTGCCTGGACGATAGTGGGAGGAGTAGCTTTCCTGGCTTGCCAGGCCTGGGAGTGGCATCACCTGATCACCGGCGAACATGCTACACTTATTGATGGTCAAATACAATGGGTGGGCCAGACAACAAGAGTAAATCCGTGGGGTGATCCCGCTGCTGCAGATGAAATATCAAATGCTTTAAAGAATTCCTCTCAGCATTCACTCGCTTTGCTGGCACATGAGCAAAATCATTCACTGGCACATGAGCAATTGATGGGATTGCCCAAAGATCAATTGCTGGGAATGATCAATACAGCCGATTTGCACATCAGGAGTAATGGTCCTGTTGCCTTTGGCGGTTACTTTTATGGCATAACAGGATTTCATGGATTCCATGTATTTTCCGGGGTTATCATCAATATTATTATGCTGATCATGACGCAGAAGGACGTTTTTCAAAAAAGAGGGCATTACCTGATGATTGAAAAGGCTGGCTTATACTGGCACTTTGTAGACCTGGTATGGGTATTTGTATTTTTGTGTTTTTACCTGATTTAGATCTATGTCTCCCGGGTTTCAAAATTTATCAGGGATGGTTAGATTAAAAAGAAGTTCTTTAAATTATCAGAAAATATTACTTAATAAGATCCATTCATAACAAAAGGGAAATTTAAACTTTTCGGATCATTCAATAAGCTCTGCGGTGGCGGGGCTTGGGGTTAAACTTTTTAGATATGCAGCATCCACAATCTTCGGCAATGCCGAACGAAATTACTTTCCATCATCCTCATCAATCAGATGAAGAGTTCAGAAAGAAAGTAAAGAAAACAACGATTTTACTCTCGGTCATAACCGTTATTGAACTGGCAATAGGCCTGGCGATTTATACTATTCATAAAGGAGATAATCCCAGTCATTTATTGGTATTGATGTTTAAAGGGGTTGTTTGCATATTAACATTGGCCAAGGCGTATTATATCGTTTCTGTTTTTATGCATCTGGGTGATGAAATCCGAAATATGATCATGACCATCGTGGTACCTCTCATGCTTTTTATTTGGTTTATCATTGCCTTTATTGTTGACGGTAATTCCTATAAGAACCTGAGAAATACTTACGACCCTCATTTCAGGGAATCCACCATGCCTAAACAACATCATGCAGAAAAAAAAGAACCCGGGGAATTGAAGCCCGGCAAGCAATAAAATGAATTTTAGAAATAATATAGATCGCTTCGGGAAAAACCGGAGCGATTTTGTTATATAAGTATAGGACCCGTTTTTGAGTTATCAAAAATCTACCTGAAAAATGATCTTACTGTGAACAAGAAAGCGATATATGCACTTATTCTTGCGGTTGTGGTGCCCATGCTCTGTTACTTTATTGTAAAGTCATACAGTGATTCAGCTATTATAATGCCCCGGCATTACCTGGCTGACTCCATCATTACTAAAACAGAAAAAGGGAAAACAGTTTTTGATACCGTATGGCATCAAATTCCTGAATTTTCTCTCACTAATCAACAAGGAGAAAAAGTATCATGGGAAGGATTGAAAGGCAAGGTGGTAGTGGCCGATTTTTTCTTTACGCATTGTCCCACCATATGTCCCGGCCTTACCCGGAATATGAGGCAACTGCAACAATCCATCAATAATTCTCAAAGGGTAGGAGATAAAACACCGGACTTTCTGCATTTTCTTTCTTTCAGTATAGACCCGGAAAGGGATTCTGTTCCCCGGTTAAAACAATGGGCTGACCGTTTCCAGGTAAATCCTGAACAGTGGTGGCTGCTGACGGGAAATAAAAAAGAGATATATGACCTGGCCATAAACGAAATGAAGATTGGCCTGGTAGATGGCCAGGGTGTTGACACAAATTTTATTCATACTGATCATTTTGTATTGATTGATACCAACAGGCATGTGAGGGGTTATTATCATGGGCTTGATTCCGCATCGCTGCGCCAGTTGTCCAGTGATATAATTTACCTGACCATGGAAAAAGATCCGGGCAGAAAATTTTTCCTGGCCGGTAAACTTGAGCTGATAGGAATTGTTTTCCTGGTGGCAATCGCCGGTGTTTCCCTTTTAATTTACTTCATTCGAAAAAAAGATAAACATGTTGACTCCCGCATGGAAAAAAAATGATAGAAAAGCCTCTGTGCTTATCATTACATTTTCAATTATTGTATTTGCCGCAATTATTTTATTAAGCCGGATAAAATTGCCTTTGGAACTGGGATTTGATGTTCATGTTTTTGCCAAAATAAATGCCATCATAAACTCAGCTGTAGCCTTATTACTGGTTATTGCTTTACTGGCAGTGAAAAACAAAAAGTATGATTTGCATAAAAAGATCATGATGTCGGCTATGCTATTATCAATTCTTTTCCTTGTTAGTTATATATGCCATCACCTGTTGGCAGGAGAAACAAAATTTGGAGGTGAAGGAAGACTGAAAATGATTTATTATATCATCCTGTTTACTCATATTCCTTTAGCAGGTATTATTCTTCCTTTCATTTTATTTACAGCATACCGGGGATTAATAGGAGAATATTCCCGCCATAAAAAATTGGCCCGCATCACCTGGCCAGTTTGGTTTTATGTGGCGGTAACCGGGGTTATCGTCTATGTTTTGATCAATCCTTATTATTTATAAATACCCTTACTATAATTGCAAAAGAACTCGTGGAAGCCGGCCATAGAACAATTATCAAATTATATTATACCCTGGCCGATTTATCGCTTCTTAATTTACCTTTAGAAAAATGAAGATCATTATGCGACGCCTGCTAAAATCCCAGATTGCACTTTTCTTATTATTTTCTTTTGCCGGGGCGGCCCAAAATCATTCTGTTGCAAAAAAAAAGGGGACCGCCAAAGAGAGAATGCAGCTGGCTGCAACAATGGAAAGGTCTATACGTACAGAGTTACTGAATAAATGGTATCCCAAAAGTGTGGACAGTTTATACGGGGGCTTTCTCAGCACATTCACATATGATTTTCGCCCCACGGGATCCCAGGATAAAATGATAGTAACCCAGGCAAGACATGTGTGGTCCAATGCAATTGCTTCAGAGCTATACTCGCAGGATACTTATTATAAAGAATGCGCAAAGCATGGATTTTCCTTTTTGCAAGATGTAATGTGGGATAAGACTAATGGGGGATTTTATACTTTGGTTGACCGCCAGGGAAAAGTAAAAGACAGTACTGAAAAAGTAACTTATGGAAATGCTTTCGGTATATATGCTTCTGCAGCCTGGTATCGTGCATCCGGCGATACTAATGCTCTCAACCTGGCAAGAAATGGCTTTTGGTGGCTAGATAAACATGCGTATGATCCAATCTATAAAGGGTATTACCAAAACTTGCATACTGATGGCACACCAATTAAAAGAACCTCAGAAGTTCCTTCTACTTCCACAATAGGCTATAAGGATCAAAATACTTCCATTCACTTGCTGGAAGCTTTTACAGAGCTATACGCAGTATGGCCTGATCCGCATCTCAGAAAACGATTGGAAGAAATGCTTCTGTTGGTTCGGGATGTTATTACAAACGAAAAAGGAAACCTGGTACTTTTTTTACAACCCGACTGGACACCTGTTTCATTCAGGGATTCTTCTGAAGCCATAATATTGAAACACCGGAACATAGATCATGTTTCTTTCGGTCACGATGTTGAAACTGCTTACCTGATGCTGGAAGCTTCCCACACCCTGGGTTTGAAGAACGATACAACCACCATGAGAATTTCAAAACTTATGGTTGACCAGGCACTTGTAAACGGTTGGGATAATAAGAA
>JBGTNK010000088.1:0-6806 GCA_041743125.1 Chitinophagaceae bacterium | reverse complement strand
CAACTCAAATCAGGTGGGTCAACATGCAAGAATAATTAACAACCCCTCAAAAAATATAGAAAT
The DNA here is from genome assembly GCA_041743125.1 of Chitinophagaceae bacterium. Lineage (GTDB taxonomy): Bacteria > Bacteroidota > Bacteroidia > Chitinophagales > Chitinophagaceae > Terrimonas_B. The sequence goes on along the minus strand of JBGTNK010000088.1, from coordinate 6,743 downwards.
AAGGGAGTGGGTCAACATGCAAGAATGGTGGGTCAACATGAACAGGAATGATGGGTCAACATGGTCAGGAATCTACAATAAGCCACTCAAAGCAACTGGACAGCACCATACCAGCCAGTAAAATCGCCTCACTTTCTTCCTGTGAGTTTGTAGGTTTAGTAGCTGATAACCCTGATGAAAAAATAATGCTGAAACTGTTTCATACAGAAATTATTAACGATGCTGATAAACTGAATGAAGAAGTAAGCCAGTACAAAGACATTCCCGTTGTATCCAATGTTACCCAACAGCAGGTGCTGGATAATTACTACCAGGTCAAGATGGAGGTGAAACGGTTAATTGAGGAAGAGTAGTAAGGTTGAAAGCAAATCAAAATTGATTACATACATCAGGCATCTTAGGAGTTTAAATCCACATATTATTAACATAGACAGCATTTTCTTCTATTGGGTCTATAATTTTCGTACTTTTATACAGTATTATACACTTTGTATTATGGGTGAAAAAAACCTATCACTAAAAGCTCGGGAAGCTCTAAAGCATATACGCAGTTGGGCTATGCAGTACGGAAGAACTCCTTCTGTGCGAGAGTTAATGGCAAAGATGGAATACAAATCCCCAAGGTCAGCTATGTTACTAATGAATGAGTTAGAAGAGAATGGTTTTCTTGAGAAAAAAGCTGATGGAAGCTATAAAATGATTAAGGATTTATCCACGGCAGATATGGTGAGAACCATATCTGTTCCATTAGTAGGGAGTATTGCATGTGGAGGGCTTTTGCTTGCTGAAGAAAATATTGAAACATATATCCCAGTTTCAACTTCTCTAGTAAAAACGGGCTCGAAGTATTTTCTTCTTCGTGCTGTTGGTGATTCTATGGACAAAGCAGGTATAAATTCAGGTGATTTAGTATTGGTAAAACAGCAAACTGTAGCTGAGAATGGACAAAATGTTGTGGCCCTAATAGATGACGATGCCACTTTGAAAGAGTATCAGCATCAAGGAAATGTGGTAGCGTTAATCCCTAGGTCAAATAACCCGAAACACAAGCCTATAATTCTGGAAAGGGAATTTCAAATTCAGGGAATAATAATTACTGCTATTTCTAACGTAAATTTTTAAATATAAATACTATGGCAAACTACCATGTAACAAACAAAAAAGACCAGGACGGTTGGAATGTTGTAAAAGAAGGTTCAAAAAAGGCTTCTGCTATTGTGAACACACAATCAGAAGCAGAAAAATTGGCTAAGCAGTATTCCGCTAATCAGGGTGGTGGTGAAGTTCGCATTCATAAACCAAATGGTGGACCAATTCGTGACAGCGATACAGTTGCACCTGCAAATGACCCGAGTTCGGTGAAAGACACAAAACATTAATGCCTGTATCTGTGATTTATGTCAGCATTAAAAATTATGGGTTCTAATTTTTTATTAGAAGACACTAAATATATTTTATCTAAGTTGAATGAATGAAGCAAATTTTACTACCTGAGTTAATCCGTATTGCCAAATTCGGAAAAAACGTAATTAAGCATAAGATTTTTGAATGCAGAGAGTTTAAGTCATCATCTATTGAAGTTGGTGATTTTCATTTGTTAATTAAAAACGATGATAAAGAAGTTGTCTGCATAGCACAAAAGAATAAAAGCTACCCCACAGGGATCTCCAAGGTTTTGCAGGTTGATAAAAAACCAACTATAGAAAATATTTTTGATGCTTCACAAATCCCCACTTGGCTCAAATGCCCCGGACTTCAAGAACCTTTTGATTCTGAAGAAGCAAGAAATAGCTGGAAGAACGCGTTTTCTTACAAAGAAGAAGATTTAAAAAACGAGGTTTTCGGTTTACGAAAACCTCAACTTGCAGGTATATTTAGTGTACTATCACATTGGAGAGTGGATGACGATATCGCTACAGTCGTTATGCCTACAGGAACGGGCAAAACGGAAACTATGCTCTCTTTGCTAATTGCTCAACAGTGCCAGAAATTATTAGTAATCGTTCCTTCGGATCCTTTGAGGGAGCAAATTTCACAAAAATTTATTTCACTCGGACATCTCCAAAAGCCAGAATTTAGCATAGTTGCTAAAGCTGCCAAGAAGCCAGTTGTCGGGATACTTTACGAGAATTTCAAAACAAAAGAAGAACTATTATCGTTCGCTGAAAATTGTAATGTAATTGTTACAACAATGGATTTGCTAAGTGCCGGAAGTGTAGAATTACAAGCTGCCTTAAGCCAGTATGTTTCACATATTTTTATTGACGAGGCTCACCATATCAAAGCACCTACCTGGCTTCATTTTAGAAATCTTTGTAAGAAAGAGAAAGTAGTTCAGTTTACAGCTACTCCTTTTCGTAATGACGGACAAAATTTAGATGGGAAATTTATTTTCAATTATTCACTAAAAAAAGCCCAAGAGGACGGCTACTTCAAAAAGATTGAACTGATACAAGTTAACGAATGGGATAATACAAAAGCAGATGAAGTAATTGCTCAGGCAGCGATAGAAAGACTTAGAAAAGATTTAGAAAGTTATGACCATATCCTGATGGCCAGATGTAATACTCAAGCTAAAGCTAATTTGGTATTTCAGATTTATGAAAAATATCCTGAATTCAATCCTGTAGTGATTCATACGGGCTTAAGCAAAACCCAAAGGGAGGCAGCAAAAGAAAAAATATTGAGTAAGCAAGCAAAGATTATTGTTTGTGTTGATATGCTTGGCGAAGGTTTTGATTTACCTAATTTAAAAATTGCAGCGTTTCATAATATCAGAAAAAGCTTGCCTATAACTATTCAGTTGGCCGGTAGATTCACAAGAACAAAGTTTGATGAAAATTTAGGGAATGCAAGCATTATTGTCAATTTAAAAGATGCTGATGTTAAAGCCGAACTAGAGGAATTTTATGCACTTGGAGCAGACTGGAATTCTTTGTTACCTAGAGTTAGTACGACCAGGATAAAAAAGGAGATTGATTTTGCTGACTTCCTTAAAGGTTTTGTGGGATTAGATGAAAGTAAAATTCCTTTCCAAAGTTTAAATCCTGCGTTAAGTACGGTTGTTTACAAAAATCATACAGATACATGGTTTCCTTTAAATTTTGAGGAGGGCATTCCTGGTGTGGATGAACTCGATTATTTATTTTTTGACATTAACCGGGAAAATGAAACGCTAATCATTATTACAGGAAAAAAGCAGCGTATTGACTGGGGGAATTCTCGTGAAATTTATGATATCGTCTGGACACTTTATGTTATTCATTGGTATACAAGAAATAATTTATTATTTATTAATGCCAGCGATAATGCAGGTCAATATCCAGAATTAGCAAAAGCCATAATCGGCCAAGATGCTGAAATTATTAATAAGTTAAACGTATTTAAGGCTTTTCATGGAATAGAAAGAGTGCGTTTGCAAAATGTTGGATTAAAAGAGTTTCTAGGGAGAAATAAGACTTTTAGTATGCATACTGGTTATGACATTGAAATGGCATTGGATCTCGCTACTAAACAAAATGCTGAAAAGGCCTTTGTTTTAGGAACAGGATATGAAGAAGGTGAGAAAACTACTTTAGGCTGTTCTTATAAAGGGCGAATCTGGTCAAGGAAAAGAGGTGATATCCAAGATCTCATTGAATGGTGCCATTTCATAGGGAATAAATTAATCAGGGAAGATATAGATCCTAATACCATTCTGAAAGAATGCCTCATGCCAAACTCCATTTCCTTGCGACCACTAGTTTTACCGTTTGCAGTTGATTGGAATGAAGCGCTTCTTTCTGAACCAGAAGTAAGAATTACGTTTGACTTAAATGGAATAGAGACAGAATTTTTTAATGCAGAACTACAGTTGTTAGATGCTACAGAAAATGGGGAACTTTTTTTTAAATTAATAACCCCAGAAAAAAATGTAAAGTTTAAACAAACGCTTTTTAATAATGGCAGATACGATGATTTTAAAATTGAAAGAATTGGAGGTAATGCTGAAATATACCTTGTAAAGGTTGGAAAGAGGCAATACACTTTTGAAGATTACATGTACCAGAACCCGGTTACATGGTGGTTTGTAGATGGCTCTTCTTTGGTAGGAAATGACTATATAGAATTAAAACAGATGGTACCCAACTATCTAAAAGAGAATATTATTTCAAAAGATTGGACGGGAGTTAATTTTAGCAGTGAAGCTCAAGGAATAGACCCTAAGAAATCTGACTCAATTCAGTACAAGATTATTACTGATTTAAAAGAAGCTGATTACGACATTATATACGACGATGATTACAGTGGTGAAATTGCTGATATTATTGCCCTAAAACAGCATGAGGAATTTATCAGTATCAAACTATACCATTTAAAGTTTGCAAAGTCCGGCGCGGTTAGCCATCGTGTTGACGACTTGTATGAAGTGTGTGGCCAGGCAGTCAAATCAGTAAATTGGAAATTTAAAGATTCCAAAGAATTTTTCGGACATTTATTAAGACGGGAAATCAAGAAGCGGAAAGGCAAATCATGCTCTAGAATAGAACTTGGCTCAAAAGAGAAAATTAGTTTCTTTAAGGAAATAGCAAGAAAAGGATATCCGGTAGAATTTGAAATCTTTATCGTTCAACCTGGTTTGTCAAGTAGCAATCCAACTGCAGAACAATTAAGCCTTTTGGGAATGGTGGACTCTTATGTGAAGGGTAAGGCAAATATTCAACTTACAGTTATTGGTTCATAATGATTAGGTGGATTTTGCCTGTGTCAGTGAATTAAAGCCCCAAACTCTGTCAACTGTAAAAAATGTTTGGTCTCTTTGTTATCGCTTTTTTAACAATTAAACCATTTATACAAATCTCGAATCTTTTCCATATTTCCAATATGATCTTCATGGGTAATACTTTGGCATGATGCTGCGTCTGCTTAATACTGGCATTGTGAAAACTGAAAATATCCATTTAAGAAAAGTATTTATTATTAAAATATGAGTGAACATAATTAATTAATATTTTTTATTTTATCCAAAATCTTCACCATCGCTAATGTATCCAATCCGCAATATTCCAACAAAGCATTTCGCACCTCAGCAATTTTAGCTGCATCGGTTTCATGCTTCAGGTCATAAAAAGCTGTACTGGCATCACTGCCATTACCGATGGCCAATGAATCATAACTTAACTCGGGCACCATTGCCGGTAAAACATATTTGATAGAGTAAGAACCCTGCATGGCCGGCAGGCGGTAATTTTTACGAAATGGAGCCATCAGATCAACCATTCTGTCCTGAATTTTCTCAATCTTTCCTGATAAATGATCAAACTCTTCTTTCAGGTGATTAAGAATGGTATTCTCAAAAGTTTTATTGTAAACCAGAACTGTTCCGTTATTACCAATACACCCGATCAGTTTTTCTGCAAATTCAAGATGTTTACTATGGGGACCCTCTGCTAAATAGTATTGATGTGACAGGTCGCCTTCTCTTTCCTGTTGCATATGAACTGAAAACTGGAAAGGCACCTGCCGGAAAGGCCAATGGCCATCCTGCTCGGGCACTGCTGTCATCCAGGTTTCAAAATCCATGAAGTATAATGGGTTTGCCAATTGACCAAGGAACTCCCCGATTGCTTTATGATTAATAAAAGCCTCTTCCTGCTCCGCATCTTCTTCAGGTAAATCTTTGGAACAAAAACCATAGAAATTGCAATCATAAGGTTTGAAGCAATGATCTCCGATTTCTATTTCGGGAATCAGTTTTAATTTCAGTAATGCTGTCAATTCTGCAGCTTTAGCTATGATAAAATGTTGCTGCTCTTTTACCTTTTCCAATACCGAAACACTGGTAAAAAGCCGTTGAATATCCAGCTCGCCGTAGCGGACATACTCTCTATTGAGATGTACAATACTAATATCTTCCAATGGCAGACCCGATTGGGTAATGACATAATACTGCAAGGCAGCATCCTGAATATGGGGAGGTTTTACACTACTTGTTCCCTTCACCTCAAAAGCATACCAGTTATCTCCATTTTTCACCAGTATGTCGATGGCCACCATGATACCATCAAATTGAAAAGCTGCTTCATAAATAACATTGACTCCATTTCTTATATACTTTGCCGTATCAGCTACCGATTGCTGGTATTTATATGCAGTCTCCGGACTGGCATCTATCCCATAGGGAAATAATTGGCGGGCCAGCATACCCACATTGGTTCCGCTCTGAAAAATGGCCGACTGCACTTCGGTTTCCTCATCCCTCAGTTCCGGCTGAAATTTATGCAGCCATAGCCGTTTGGGGCATTGGCAGCCATACATAAAAGTTGATTTGGATAAGGAATGTCTTGGAGGTAAGGTCATGGTTCTGTCTTTTGAAATACCTGCTCTTTTGCAATATACTTTAACCCTTTATGTATTCACTTTCAACTATGTCTTTTAAATCGTCAACAGATAGCATGTTTCAAATTTAATCAGGATGGCTCTTTAATATCTTTTAACTCTCTTTCTATTTCTTTAATCGTCGGCAATTTGCCTTTCAGGCTGTCTGGTATTTTCTCCGTGAGCCTGTATTCACTTACGCCAATAGGTTTGCCGATATCTTTCAGGGAGTACTCAACAGTAAGTTTGCCTGCTTTTTTACATAGCAGCAAACCGATAGAAGGCTGGTCTTCCTTTGCCTTCAGCTGTGCATCAGCAGGAGCCAGGTAAAAGTTGAGCTTGCCGGCATACTCCGGTTTAAAGTCATCCATTTTTAATTCTATCAC
>JBGTNK010000087.1:0-14003 GCA_041743125.1 Chitinophagaceae bacterium | reverse complement strand
CCAGTAATGTATAAGCCCACCAGGTTTGCCACCACGGCGGCCGGATGGTAAAAGAGTAATTAAATTCCTTGCTCCAGTAACCATCGCTATTCATCGCTTTCACTTTAAAAGTGTATTCGCCATGTGGCAGGTTGCCATAGGTCGCCTCGGAGCGGCTGGTGAGGGCACTCCAGTTTTCGTCTAGTCCTGCAAGTTGGTATTGATATTTTACTTTTTTAGGTGATTGCAGGGTAATGCCCACAAATTGAAACGTAAGGAAATTGTTGTTATGCGCCAGGCTTAAATTTTCTGGTAAACCATACCATTTGCTTATACTATCAAAATGAAAATCGTGAAACCGCATACCATTGCCTAATACGATACTTGTATCCTTTATTTTGATATTGGAAGTATTGCTTGCCGTTAGAGCCATTAAATTTTGCCAGGCAATGTTTTCGTTAAAGAGTGCAATGCCTGTAATCTGTATGTTGGGTGGTATGGTATCGTTGGTTTCCATCCTGGGATTAAAGGCAGTTAACCTGTCGTTGCCGCCTATCCAGATTGTGCCATCTTTGGCTTCAAAAATTGATTTACCGTGATTAACACCAACACCAGAAAAACCCTCTTCATATGTGTAGGTTTTAAAAAAATGTTCTGACTCTGATAGGTTTAAGGTGGTCTTCTTTGCTAAACCGTCTGTCGTGGTAGATTGTCTCTTTGTTGTTTTATCATTGACGTAGCTATCCGTTAGCTTATCCGTCGAGGGCACCGCACCCTTAGTATATGAAGTTAATTTGTCTTTTTCTAATTTGTTTAACCCGGATCTTGTTCCCAACCATAGATTGCCGCTTTTATCTAAAAGCATACTGGTTATATCATTATTACTCAGCCCTGCCTTTTCAGTAAAAATAGAAAAGCTTTGACCATCATATTTACACACACCTCCACCTAAAGTTCCGAACCATAAATTGCCGGTTTTATCTTCCAGCATACACTTCACATTATTATGGCTCAGTCCTTCCTTTTTAGTAAAGTGCACGAAATTCTTACCATCGTATTTACTCACCCCTCCCCAATAACCGCAGAACCAAAGATGGCCACGTTTGTCCTCCAGCATACCCATTACATTATTAGTGCTTAATCCTTCTTTTTTGGTAAATTGGGTAAAGCTTTTACCATCATACTTACTTACTCCACCCGCTCCCCCAAACCAAAGATCTCCTCTTGTGTCTTGAAAGATGTATTTTATATCATTGTTAATAAGGCCTTCCTTCTCCGTAAAATAAGTAAAACTTTTACCATCGTATTTACTCACCCCTTCATAACCGCCAAACCAAAGGTGCCCTTCTTTATCCTCCAGCATGGCCCAACCATTTTTACTAAGTAGTCCTTCGTTTACAGTAAAATGGGTGAAAGTCTTACCATCGTATTTATTTACCCCGTTCTTATAAGTACCAAACCATAAGTTTCCGCTTTTATCTTCAATAATATTCCCAACATTATTACCGCTTAGACCTTCTTTTTCGGTAAAATGGGTAAAGCTTCCAGGATCGTATTTACTTATCCCACCCTCTGTACCAAACCAAAGATTGCCGTATTTATCTTCAAGAACTTTATAAACTACATTGCTACTCAGTCCTTCCTTTTCGGTAAGATGAGTGAAAGTTTTGCCACCTGTCCCGTCCTCATCGGGATCGTATTTACTAACGCCACCTCCAAATGTACCGAACCAAAGATCGCCGCTTTTATCTTCCAGTATAGTGGTTACACTATTATTAAGCAAGCCTTGCTTTTCGTTAAATTGAGTAAAGCTTTTTCCGTCGTATTTACTTACCCCACCCTCTGTACCAAACCAAAGACGGCCGTCTTTATCTTCCTCCAGGATGCTGAACACACTATCATTACTAAGCCCTTCCTTTTTGGTAAAATGAGTAAAGCTTTTGCCATCGTATTTACTAACACCTCCCCCCCAGGTACCGAACCAAAGCTTGCCGCTTTTATCTTCAAGGATGCTACGTACTTCATTTTTGCTTAATCCTTCCTTTACAGTAAAATGCGTAAAACTTTTGCCATCGTATTTACTCACCCCACCCATTGTGCCAAACCATAAGTTCCCACTTTTATCTTTAACCATGCTCAGTACCGTATCATTGCACAATCCTTCTTTTTCAGTAAAACGGGTGAAACTTCTCCCATCGTATTTACTCACCCCCTCATCCCAGGTACCGAACCAAAGATTGCCATTGTTGTCCTCAAGGATAGTCCGAATAAAATTATTGCCCAAGCCCTCCTGCTCCGTAAAATGGGTAAAATTCTTGCCATCATATTTAGTGGCGCCTCCACCTTGCGTACCGAACCAAAGATTACCGTATTGATCTTGAAATAAACAAAATACCACCTCGTTTTTCAATCCCTGCAGTTTACCAAAGGAGCTAAGATTTTTCGGGTTCTGTTCCCTGGTATAGGCTTCTTTGGCTGTCACTGCGTTAGGGATGCCCGCCAGAACTTGGTTGCCAATAGCAGGGATGGCTTTAGGGAGCGAAAAACTATCCTGTCCGGGTGTGCATACCCGTGGTACACCGGCCACAACAATTTTTGAGACGCCCGCAGGATGAACATTGATATTGGCGGGCACTACTTTGGGCTTTCCTGCGGGTACGATTCTTAGTTTTCCTACAGGTATAACTTTAGGTTCGGCCATGCTGTCTTTCGGTACCATGTAACCGTGAGCTTCTACTACTTTAGGACCATTTGATTCTAAAATGTTTTGTTGTTCTTGCGATCTTTTACAGGAATATAGCAGCCCAGAAAAGATAAGAAGTAAATAAAATATTTTGTTTCTCCCCGAAAACAATGATATAGACAAACAATAGGAAAAGGTTGCGGTTAACAAGAATAATATTTCTTTGAGGATGTTCATCTCATTATTCTTCAACAGTAAATTGTTTAACCCTACAAAACTGGCATTTTAATAATTGCTTCTGTGCCTGCTGTGCTGCACTGCCATCAGCAAGTACCAGCTATTGATAATTTTGGTTGATTCGTTTACATGCCAGAAATTCTTTGCCTTTGCACCTTATTATTTTGAATCTAAAGGTAGATTGATTTTAATATATAAGGATTAGCATTTATGTCTTAAATCTCCTTTTTGCTTCACGAATTTTTGAGTCAGAATGAGAGTTTAGCAGAATTATAATGATCAGTGGCTCGAATGGATGAGTAATTAGAAGTTTAGTCTGCATAAAACCAACTTACAATAACTGTAATTGAATTCTTCAATTTAAATTTACAGGCTTTTTTTAAAAAGAGTCTAGCATTTCGATTTTGCCCATTTCTTTTTAGCGCAGTCGTTTAAAAATGTCAAAATTAATGTTTACCAGGTTGTAATTTTCTGAGCAACATTTCCTTCCGGCTGCGGCTTATATCAACCGATGAGTCATCACTCATAATGAGATAGCCGCCTTCTCCTTTGATGTATTTATTTATTTCGTTGAGGTTGACGATATAGGAATGATGTACCCGGAGAAAAGAATAATCTTCCAGCATTTCTTCTATATCTTTTAATGTGCGGGATACAATTAACTTTTGTTTATTCTTTAGCAGAAAAATAGTGTAATTGCCATCGGAAGCGCAACTGATAATGGAATTTACTGCTACCATTAACAATCCTTCCATAGTCGGAAGTGCAATTCTCTGAATTGAAGAAACAGGTTGATGTAGCTTGTGTAAAAGAATTTCCAGTTGCTGCGGAAGCGGATAATGCAAGCGTTGCGTAACTTTCTGTACAGCTCTTTGCAACTCTTCCCGGTCTATCGGTTTTAGGAGATAATCTAATGCACTAAACCGGATCGCTTTGATAGCGTATTGATCGTAGCTGGTGGTGAAGATAAGTTCGAATTTTATTTCTGGAATTTTTTCCAGCATTTCAAAACCGTTCATCCTGGGCATTTCAATATCCAAAAAAACAATCTGCGGTTGCTGTTCCTGTATGGCAGACAAAGCAGCTTCGCCGGAATAACAAATATCCGCCACCTTCACGGCAGGGCAATAACGCTCCAGCAGCGTTACAAGTGATTCGCAGCTATAAGGCTCATCATCAACAATAATAGCTTTAATCATAATAGTTCAAAAACTGCTGAAGACTTTTTTGAAATTCTGTTTTATGAAAACGCTTCCATAGTTTCTCCATATCTGATCTTTAACGTAACCCTTGTGCCGGCCGCCTGCCCTTCTGCATCGGCCAGGTCCTCAACGCTGAAAACGGTTTGTTCCACATCATTATTGAGCAAGGCAAGTCGTTCAGCCGAAATTTGCATTCCCATTGATTTTTGTTTTTCTGCTGATTTGCTTTTTAAGGCTTCCGCCTCCTTTCGTCCAATGCCATTGTCGATAATATAGCAGTTCAGCATATTATTCTCAATTTCGAAAGAAATATCCAGGTTGCCCTGCCCTTCTTTGTGCATCAGGCCATGCCAGATAGCATTTTCGGTAAAGGGCTGCAACAGCAGGGGTGGAATGTAAATAAACGCCGCATCAAAATTGTTACGAAAACTAATCCTATAGTCAAAAGAGTTTTTGAAGCGCAATCTTTCCAGATCAAGGTACAGGCGGAGCATTTCCAGTTCATCTTCTAAAATGATCAGGGGTTTATTGGAATTATTCAGCACCATCCGGATCAGCCTGGAAAATTTGGTTAGATAATCCGAAGCGGTTTCTGATTCATTTTTTAAGATGAACCTGTTGATCGAGCTGAGACAATTAAAAATGAAATGCGGATTCATCTGTGCACGCAGCACTTGTATTTCGAGTTCCGTTTTCTGCTGCTGCAGACCAGCTAATTTTTTTTCCTTTTCCGAAAGTTCCAGTTGCCTGATGAATTTTTCATTCAGACGCCAACGAATTAAACCATATAAAAGAGCTACCACAACAATTAAAGCTGCAATTCTGAACCACCATGTACTCCACCAGGGTGGCATGATGATGATGCTCATACTCTTCTCTGCCCAAATGCCGATGCTGTTCGCTGCCTTCACTCTAAAAACATATTTTCCAGGTTGTACATTATAATAATAGGCCTTTTTTTCACCGTTACTTTTTCTCCAGGCATCGTCATAGTTGTCAAGTTTATATAAAAGATTTTTTTCTGATTCAAGTGTAATAAAATCTATGTTATTAAATTCAAAAGCGAAATTATTTTGATTATGAGTAAGCGTTATTTTTTCAGTTTGCGAAAGGAATTGAGGCAGAATTTTGTCTGTTCCCGGTATTAATTGTTTATTGCTTATAAAAAATTTACTGATGTAGGGAGGCGGAGCGAATCCACTTTTCTTTTCAAACTCCTGTGGCTGGAAATGATAATAACCTGCTCTATCGCCAAAAAAAAGTTCACCCTGCGAAGAAGTAAACCCATTCTTAAATGTAATTTTAGGATCTATCCCCCAGCTTCTTCCAAACAGGACAGCATTTTTTGTTTCGGGGTTTAATTGAATAAATCCAATATCGGTGTTTAGCCATAACAAATGTTCTTTATCTTCTGTCATTCCCCTAACAAGCATGTTACTATTTATGAGGTTGGTGGAATCGCTAAACAGTGAAAAATTATCTGATTGACTGTTGTAAACATAAAGACCGGATCTGTAGGTGCCTACCCAAACCCTGTTACGGCTATCCTCAAAAATGAAAAAGATAGCTGAGCTATTTACTTCTAAACCATCACTAAATTTACCTGAGTTCTGATCAAAACGGTTCAGACCTTTTGCAGTTCCAACCCAGATATTATCTGACCTGTCTTTTTTAATACTGGTCACTCTATCGGCGTTGATACTTCCGGAATCCTTGGGGTCATGTGTATAATGTTTAAAAATACCAGTGAGGGTATTCAATAAATCCAGTCCCCGGTTGGTACCAATCAACATTGTTTCGTTTCCATTCAGTTGTGTAACAAATACAGCATCAGAAGAAATACTATTACTGTTTTTATCGTCATGTCTGAAGCTGATAAATGTATTAGCTTTTTTATTATAAGCGTAAAGACCATTCAGGGTAGATATCCATAAATTATTAAGTGAATCATGTTCCAGGTGGGTGATAAAATTATTGGAAACATCTTTATGAATGTCTGCAAAAAAACTATCCTTATTATTTTTTTGCAGCAATCCACTGTTGGTGCCAAATAACATAATGCCGTCGGCATCCTGTCCAAATGCTTCCACTGCTTTTCCGAGTTGTGAATAATTAAACCGGTTGGGTAAGGTAGAAATCTTATATAATACCTGGTTGTCATTTGCCGGTTCCCAACCTGAAGCCCATAATAAATTATCTTTTGTTTTAAGAAGGCCCCAGTAGTCGTTTTTATCTATTTTGTGTGGTCCTTCCCCTGAAATTCCAAAGTGTTCCATAGTTTCTGTAGCCGGGTTATACCGGTTGATGCCACCTGCGTAAGTGCCGATCCAGATATGGCCCTGCATATCTTCGTTAATAAAAGTGATATGATCAACAGCATAAAGGGCATTAGTTATAAATGGCGGTCGGCTTAGTTTGTGGGAATTTTTCGGGTCATTAAGGCAACGCTGAAAGATTCCTTTTTCTCTGTCCATTATATGCAGACCATCACCGGCAGTACCAATCCAAAAAACGCCCCGGCTGTCTTCAAATATCGCCCTGACCCTGTTGTCAGTCAGAGATGTTTTATCTTTCTCATTGTGCTGATATCGTGTAATTTTCCCTGTAGCTTTATCAACCTTATACAAACCATGCAAAAGGGGATCTTGAGCGGTAAAAGGGTTTCCACATCCAATCCATATTGTTCCGGATTTGTCTTCGTATAAAACTCTAATTTGCTCACGGCTTAATGCAAGTCCAGCTTCTGAATTATTTTCAATGTGTGTGAACTTTCCTGTTTGTCGGTTAAGCGTATCAAGCCCTTTATCGGTGCCCACCCAAAGTGTGCCATTTTGATCTTCCAATAACGCTCCAATCCTATTACTGCACAAACTGGAAGGGTCAGTACTATTATGACGGAAGTGAGTAAAAGTTTCCGGCTCTGGTTCAAACCGGTCTAGTCCATTTTGATAACTTCCAATCCAGATATTTCCTTTTGATCCGGCATAAAGACATTCCAGGTTGTCTGATATTAGTGAATTCGGATTTCGTGGATTTGATTTATACGATATCAAATTACTACCATCGTATCTTAAAAGGCCATTATAATTATCAGCCAGCCATATGAAACCTTTATTATCCTGGCACATGCCTACAATATTTGTAAAGGATCGATCTACGGAAATAGGCACAGATGTTATAGTTACCGCCTGACTCCTGATCAGTGTGGAAGCCAATGTTAAAATAAGTGGCGTTAAGATTTTCAGCACTCTCAATTAGTCAGGTTTAAAATTGGGTTTATTGATTCAGCAATAAAGGAAAAATAAACTCCGTTCTTTTTCTTTCTATTGCTTCCAGTTATCTTTTTCAGTGTGTAAGTTACGCTCCTGGCATTTACCGGATACCCGCTATGGATCCAAAAATATAAATGAATAAAGGGTGCCTGATACGGTTTTTTGAAAATAGGTATCCCTGATAAGGAAAAGAAAAAGTTCCGGAATTTATCCTATGTGATGAGAATATTATTTCAGCGGAGCATGTTTGCGGAGTAAGTCTGGATTTTCAATGAGGGTTAAATCTATTTTAATTTCATTTTAAAATATTATTGATATGAAGACAGCAGCTTTAGAAATTACTTTAGAAGTATTTTTTTACTTTCATCGTAGACCGCTGCCTGTTCAGACCGATAAAATTATCCAGGTCTATACTCATTGACCGGCGAGTTCCTCCGTAGAATTTTATATTGCTTAAAAAAAACTACCGGAGGAGACTCATCGGAGAAGAAAAGGAATCAATAAGTAATTTCGCCGTGACTCGTGTGAGACTCATGACCTGTTACCAGGTCATAGACCATATTTTCATAGATAAAATATCCAGTTGCACCTGCAAATCTACCGGTACCGCCAACAATCGTTGAGCCTCCTGTAATGGTTGCGATAGTAGAACCGTCGGTAGGAAAGTGGACTACAATGGATCCCTCAGTCCATAATTCGTCTCCATTGGCAGCGATGGTTATATCGTGTGATGTAATGGCTAAAGTACTAGCGTCTATAAAGGTGCAGGTTTTATTTACGGTTTTGCCATGAACTTTGCCAAGATGTGACATAGTGCCATAGAAAATGGCGCCACCACATGCTGTTGTTGGATTCGGATCAGGATCACTTTGCAGCGAATTCGATATGGGCCTGGTAACCCTTTTTCCTTTTGAAGCAATTTTTGAATTCTTGTCAGATAGTTCCTTAGTCTGATCCTTATTTTCAGACCTCGATTCTTTCGTACATGCGGCCAGCAATAAAATTGAAATAGCCATGATCATAATTTTTTTCATAATTGTAAGTTTTTAGTTTGAAAGCTTTAAAATTGAATACTGTATCAAACCTATATCAGCATAAGGCCGGTTACCAGCCAGATTTATTGGACAGCAAGAGAGACTGATAATTGATCAGGGTAATTGAGCATTTGGAAGATTGAGCTATACCATCTTGATTGATTAATTAGTCCAACGGACTACGTGTAAGATTTTGATGGTTTATGCCGCAATAAAACTGGTTGGATTATTTACTGTTATAAGCGGTATTAGATTCTGTTAGGCGTGGCTTATTCAACATTATTTCTTTTTTGTTGCAGGAAACGCCAAAGTAGCCGTTGGTCATTATACGGTAACCACCCTCGGCCTTTGATGTATTTGTTTACTCATTCTAAGTGAGAGGGGATGAGTAAATTGAAACTTTGGCTTTCCAATTAAAATCTTAATCGCCAAATTCATTTTGAAAGATAAACTCTATGGAAGGTATGGCATAGTAATGAAGTTTTTCGGTGAGTAACCTGATACTTTACTCGCTCAAAGAGCAGCTGGTTATTAATTGGGGTCAAACTGGCAGGGGCAGTACTGGCGAAGATTTATTTATAAAAAGAAGCCTCCCAGGAATGGGAGGCCGGTTATTCTGCGAATGCTTGCCAAACGATTTTTAATTTGATTTATGCATCCTCTGAGTTTCTTCCAGTTCCATATCCTCTACTCTTACCATCACAATATCTTTGGCGTCTTCCATACTGATCACCCAGATATTTCTTCTGTCCTGGTTTACTTTTAAAACCCTCGTTATGTTCTGGTCATAGTAATTGCTTTTTACAAGACTTCTTACATTAGAAGGCAGATGCTTTTCAGTGCCATAACTGATATGGTAAATCAGGGAACCGTTTTTTGTAAACAAGGCCCTGTTTTCCTGTTCATTCTGGATAAATTTTACCAGGAAATTTTTATCAAGCTGATACCAGCGCTGATAGGAAGCCCCTTTAAAATACTGGTTAAAAGATTTGTTTACTTTGGCGCTGACATTGGACGTGGAAGCACTAATGGTTATAGGAGGCAATTCTTTAAAACTTTCATCCTGTGCGAAAGAAAGGTTGCTGGTTAACATAGATACTATGCCGGCGCAGATAAAGGAAATAAATTGTTTTTTCATTGTTTTAGGTTTAGAAGGTTTATAATATTTTGTTCGCTTTTCGTAAAAACTATTTTTTTAATTACAAGATTCAAATGGTTTTGAGCGGTAAACGGCTGGCAGTAGTGATTGGTCGGAATATTTGAACAGGGGGAAACAATTTTAGGAAAAAACTCTTATTTATTTTGGTTAGAAAATTAAATCTGTAGTAAATCTATTGGTATAAAAAAATAAACCCAAGCGATTATCTATTTCTGGTAAACAAGTTTGTTGCACCAATTCATATTTTCAAAATCATAAAAACAGCTGAAGTAACCTAAACAGAAACTGAAACTATGGTATTGTACTTTGAATCATTATTTGTTGTTCTAAACAACCTTTATTATTTAAAATGTTAAAACAAGAGGGCGAAGGATGAATGGCAAACACATTTGATAATTCAATACTTCCACATCTATTATGAATTAGTGATTGAACTTTTTTTTCATCAGCAATGGGGCGGTATAAATGTTTTTATACATTAAGGAGGTTATCATTTAAATGATAACCTCCCGTTTATAAGACGGATCCGCTTATCTTTTAAATTTCATATTATTTACTAATCGCTCTACTTTTTTCCAATTGTAATACTTACACCGGCGGTGGGCTTATAATGCATTGCTGCCAGCACCCTGGACCAGGCTGCTTCATTAACATAATCGCCAAATGAAGAATAGGACTGTGAACCAATACAGGTTATCATGTATGTGGTCAACAAAATGATACTGTAGTCGGCTGGTAAAGCCGATACCTGGGCCAGGGAGTAATCAACGGATTTTAGCTGTAATTTGTCGGAATAAGATACCGGCGGAGAAACAAACTTTTAATTTGCCTTATTTAGAAAAGAAATTTGGAAAAATAAGCTATCAATAATGATAGCTAGTTCAGGTTAACCAGTTAAGAATAGTACACCCTGACGAAAAATAAAAAATCCTTCAATTGTTCTTCTATTTCTTTTAATGTGCGGCAGGCTACGATATTATGTTTGCTTTTTAGAATGAGGTAGGTGTAGTTATCATTGGCTTCAGATTGTTTTAGCTGGTCGGCCGGGACCATTTCATATCCCTCGGATGCAGGAACGGCTATTTCTGTGAATAGATTACTCTTTCCCCGGATTTTTTTAAGCAGCATTTGGAATTGTTCTAAGCAAAAGAGAATACTGCTTTGTTACATTTTTATTTCTTTTTATACTTCTTCGTTCTGGCATCATTTATCACACCTTTCCAGTTGAGCCCAAATCCAAAATCGTACACATTGCCCAGCGAATCTTTATAGCATTCCATGTCAAAGGAAACATCTTCCTTTTGAGTTTCCACTGTATTCATATTGGCGGGCATTTGCATTGGCAATAAGCCGGTGGGCTCTGCCTGGCCGGTAAGGATATCGAGTATAGCCTGATCCTGTACACCAAAGCTGACAAGTATTGCATCCGCTTCTATTTCAAATTCAGAAAACACCATCGGGTTGTTCATGTTTACAGACACAATCACGGGCTTGCCTTTCATTCTTGTGTATGTTTCTGTTACCATGGCAAGGTCGGTGATATTGATAGCTTTTACAGACTTGCCTTTATAGGCTCTGTTGGTGAAGGCTTCAAATTTATCACCGCCTGCTATACTGGAATCACGGGCATCAGTAGCTGTATATTCGCCGTATTGCAGGCTGATGGGAACATAACCATTTCCGCCGGTTTTTACATCTTCGACGCGGTACCCGTTTCCAGTATTGGGGCTTTCAATAAAAATCAATGCATAATCCGCTTCATCGGGATTGTCGGTAACTGTGAAATATTTATTTACAATGGGCATGCTGACAGGATAGTCATTCAGCTCCGCAGTGGGAATGCCCTGAAAATCTGTTCCAGCAGGTCGGTATCTTTTTGGGATATACACTTTTTTGCCCCCAGCCTCGTCAGCTGTTTTTTTTGGCAAGGGCAGGACTGCCGCTTTGTTTTTTAACATCACTATTGATTTCAGTTGTGCCTTATATCCTTCCCTCATAAATCCCTGATCTCCGACAATTGATTTTGAGTGAACAGAATCGAGATAAGGATTTTCAAATAAGCCGGTGCGAAAAATATTTAATAATAAACGTACCGCGGACTGCTCAAATCTATCCCGCATAAATTTTTCACCGTGCTCTTTTACACCCATATAATAAGCTTCTATCAACGGGGCCGCATCGTTGTTGCCGCCAAACTGATCCACACCAGCCATCAATGCTTTATAGTGTCGTTGGGCGACGGATAGATTTTCAACGCCCCAGGGCTTTCCGGTTGTAAACAGATGCACAGATGTTTCGTCGGCGGTAATATTCCATTCAGTACAAATTACTCCCTCGTATTTATATTTTTTTCGCAGCAGTTCGGTTACCATGTAAGGATTAAAATTGTTGCCCGTTTTTTCATCGTTCTTTATACCAGGATGGTAAGCTATTGCGTAACTGGGCATCAGGGCAGAAACCATTTTGGTTTTGCCTTTTAGCTTAAATGCCCCTTCCGTAAAAGGGATAAAGTGCTGTAAAAAGTTATTGCCAGGGTACACAGCATATTTTCCAAAACCGTAATGGGGATCTCTGCCGGCTTCGCTGCTGCCACCGCCAGGCCAGTGTTTCACCATTGCATTTACACTGAAATACCCCCATCCGCCGCCTATTTCTTTTGTGCTGACAGAAGTTTGAAGCCCGTCAATATAAGCTTGCGCCATATCGGCGGCCAGTTTTGGGCTTTCGCCAAATGTGCCACTTACACGGTTCCATCGCGGATCGGTAGCCAAATCAACTTGTGGCGAAAGCGCCGTAATTATCCCCAGTCCCCTGTATTCGATAGCGGTAATTTTCCCGAATTTTTGAACAATATCAGGGTCAAAAGAAGCAGCCAGCCCAAGTGAACCGGGCCACATAGAAATAATGCCGCCGGCTCCGGCATTGTATTCAGCTCGGGCCACTGTGCCATGCCTGGGATCTGAACTATTGTTGACCGGAATGCCGAGTCCGGTTCCTTCGGCAAACGCCTGCACGTTATTGTTCCATGCCACAGCGGTTTCCTGGTCTTGCACCGAAGTAATTAAAACATGCCGGAGATTATCCCTGGTAAGAAATTCTTTTTGCTGGTCGCTGAGATCAGATTCCCTTGCTCCGCTTTGATCAAAAGGTTTTCCATTATAGGTTCCCGTATAAATTCCCTGGCTAACAGTGGGTATGGACTGATGCCTGCTATACAACATTAATCCGGATATCTGTTCTACCGACATTTTGGATGCCAGGTCTTTGGCACGAACATCAAAAGGCGATCGCCAGTCTTCATATATATCCAGTTTCCTATTTTTATTCAGGTCTTTAAATTCGAAGTCGCCATCTTTAATGATCTGAACGCCTGATGCCGCAGAATATCCCAGTATTTGAAAACCTTTATTGTCAACATAAACAATGGCACTGTCAATTTTTTCGACCGGGTTCTGTGCTGGCATTTTAGATGGAAGTATCAGAAAAACAAAAAAAACAAAGCAACTGACTATTAGTTTCATCGCGGGTTTGCACAGGCCTGTTGACATTTTGGCGGCCATTTGTACGATTAGGTTGGCTGCAATTTCAAGATCTGAATTCCAACTCATACTGATGTTGTTAAGCAATGAAGAAAATTATTTTGGTTTCATAACTCTTTTTTGCTGAGCGCTGATTTAATCTTTTATATCCAAAGTTCCATTTTTTTATTGAGCCTGCGTCTCTTTCTGCAAACTTTGCAGTAACAACAAGATCTTATAAAAATTAAAAAGCCTCCCTGGAAAGGGAGGCCGGAAAACGAATGCTTATTCAATTAAGAACAGCTCATTTTGTTTTTAACATACGGTGAGTTTCTTCCAGTTCATTATCCTCTACTCTTGCCATAACATATTCCTTTTCGTCTTCCATGCTGACAACCCAGATATTTCTTTTATCCTGGTTCACTTTAAGAACCTTTGTAATACTTTGATCAAAATAAGTGCTTTTGATCAGTTTTCTCAGGTCGGCAGGCAGGTATGCTTCGGTTCCATAACTGAGGTGGTAAACAAGCTGCCCGCCCCTGGTGAATAATGCTCTGTTCTCCTGGTCGTTCATGATAAATTTTACAAGAAAATTTTTTTCAAGCTGATACCACCGCAGATGCGTAGCTTCTTTAAAATACTGGCTAAAAGATTTGTTTACTTTGGCGCTGACATTGGAGGATGATGCACTAATGGTAATTGGTGGCAACTCTTTAAGTTTTTCGTTCTGGGCGAAAGAACTGTTGATGGATAGTAAGGAAACTAATCCGCCGCAGAAGTAAGAAATTAATTGTTTTTTCATTGTGTTAGTTTTTACCGTTAATAATATTTTGTTTGATTGTTTCATCAAAAATAGTTGGCTGAAATACCCTATACCAGTGCCGGAGAGTAGTTGGCAGGTTTTAACAGTAGTTGGATG
>JBGTNK010000086.1:0-4797 GCA_041743125.1 Chitinophagaceae bacterium | reverse complement strand
CTTTGTCACCCACTTTTCTTGTACTTACCCAAATAGCAGGGTCGTGAATTTTATCGGAGTCTGAGAACCCTCCTTTGGAGGGCAGGGAGGCAGCATAAAAAGCATTGTTGTACAAGTTCAACAACACTCTTCCGATATCCTGCGGAATGATATTTATTTTTCCAACGCTTTCATCAAAATCGGTTTTCAATGTTGCATTAAACGATTTATCCTTTGCCCGAAATCCATGATAAGCTAACCGTAAATATTCATCTGCCAAAGCATTGATATCTGTTGGTTCCTTTTTGCCCGAGCTTGTACGACTATGCTGCAGCATCCCTTTTACAATCGCATCAGCCCGCTTGCCGTGATGAATTATTTTTCGTTCGTTTTCTTTAATGTCTTTCGCAATCTCTTTTACTTCATTTAAATTTCCTTTATTCGCTTCTTCGCTTAACTCATCAATCAATTCCGAATTCACCTCAGAAAAATTATTCACAAAATTTAACGGGTTTTGTATTTCATGGGCTATGCCTGCTGTCATTTCTCCTAATGAAGCCATTTTTTCTGATTGAATGAGTTGGGCCTGTGTTGATTTCAGATCCTTATACGCCTTTTCAATTTCACGGGCCTGTTCTAATTCCTTTTCCCTTGCCCGGTCACGTTCTTTGCTGATGAGTCTTTTCCGTTGATAGCGGTCGATTAAAAAAATACCGGCAATAAAACATAAGCCATAAAAACCATAAGCCCACCAGCTGCGCCACCAGGGAGGCCGGATGATGATTGTTATTGAAGTTCCCTTCTCATTCCAAACACCATCACTATTGGTTCCTTTGGCTCTGAACACATATCTGCCGGGGTCTACATTCGTATAACCTGCATAACGCCTTGATCCGCTATGCACCCAATCTTTATCAAATCCCTCCAACTGGTATGCATATTGATTTTTGTTTGGATTATTATAACTCAGAGACGAAAATTCGAAGGAGAAATAATTCTCGTCGTAATTCAAAACAATCTCTTTGGATTCATTGGCTCCTTTTACCAGTTCATCAAATAGTTTGAACTGAGTAATGACGACGGGTGAAATGGTGCTGCTTGTTTTTAGGGCAAGGGGGTCAAAGAAATTAAATCCGTTTTTACCCCCAAAATATAACAGGCCATCCCTGCCTGTACAGGCGGCACCACGGTCCCTGTGCCCGGAAGCAAACACATTACCCTGGAGTCCATCGCTATTGTCAAAGTTTTTGAATTTTTTTATTACCGGATCAAACCGGGAAATTCCATTCAGGGTACCCAGCCACAAATAATTCTGTTTATCCTCCAAAATAGAAAAGACGGTATTTCCCGGCATGCCATGTTTTTCGGTATAGGTTGTAAATTTTTCAGTTTTGTAATCAAATTGACATAATCCTCCCCCGGATGTACCCAGCCAAATATTTCCTTTGGTATCCTCGTAAAAAGTATTGACGACATTAGAACTAATACTGCTGGTATCCCGGGCATCATATTTATAATGAGTAAACTGTCCTGTTTGTACATTCAGCCTGTCAGTACCAATACTTCCGTGGCCGATCCAGATATTATTCCTGGAGTCAGCAAAAACTTTTACTGCCGTATAATCGCTTAAGCCGCCGGTGGCTTCAGGGTCGTAATAATAATGCCTGAACAAACCCGTTTTTTCATCAAAACTTTTTATTCCGCTACCAGTACCTATCCAAAGCAAACCCTGCTGATCTTCTGTAATAGATAAAATAAGTTTGAAATCATCATCTTTGTATTTCCTCTCGTTGCTGTTATAATGAGTAAATGCATCCCCCGGGTTGTTTAATTTAGAAAGTATATCTCCATTGGCAACCCAAAGATGTCCGTGCCCGTCAATAAAAGCGGCTGGAACTACATCATATTTCAACATTTTGGAATCAGCCGGATCATACCTGAATTGTGTAAACTGGTTTGATCTTTTATCCCATCGGTTTAATCCGCTGCCAGCAGTTCCTATCCAAATAATACCCGTTGAATCTTCAACAATGCTGGTGATTTCATTGCTGCTTAAAGAATTTTTATTGCCAGCCTGAAATTGCCTCAGGCCGAAACCTTTACCTTCCAGGTTTGTTTTATTTAGCCTTGCGACCCACGACCCCACCCATAAAATGCCTTCCTGATCAATTTCAATACAACTCAGTAAGTCTGAACTCAGACTATTTTTATCTTCCTTTTTATGGAAATAGGTTGTAAAAATTGAACGGTCCTTGTTCAATTTATTTAATCCCTTGTCGGTAGTAATCCACAAATTACCTTCCTTGTCCTCCTTTATACCGGAGCCTCCCCAGTAAACCAGGTTGTTGCTGCTTATAGAATTGGATTTTTGTGGATCGTTTTGATACCATTTAAATTCACGGGTCTGCTTATTAAAACTATTTAATCCCTTATCCGTTGCAATCCATAAAATTCCCTCCTGGTCTTCCACAATCGATCCCACGTTGTTTCCACTCAGGCTATTTTTATTACCCGGATTGGCCTTATAATGATTAAAAAAAACCTGGGACAGTTGTCCAGGTTTTCCGGCCGTTAGCACCAATTCATGTAAACCCGACCGATTGCCTATCCACAAATGGCCATCACGGTCTTTGTAAATACAGTTAATACCATCATGCAGGCCGGGTTCATCTCCGGGTGATTTTTGAAATCCCAGGTCAAAGCTTTCATTTAAAAATTGGCCATTATTGCGGTCAAACCGGCACAATCCACCACTGTGAGAACCAACCCACATCATACCATCGGTATCCTCATTAATTGCAGAAATATTCGGATCAGAAAAAAGGGCATTACGGTTAGGTTTATACCTCGTGAACTTTTCTGTTGACTTGTCGAACTTGCAAAGACCTTCGAAGGTGGATACCCAGATCGCCCCAGTTTTTATGTCTTCCCAGATAGTATAAATTGAATTTTGTGAAATTGAATTGTTGTCTGCGGGGTCGAACCTGTACTTGGTAAAAGAATAGCCATCATATTTATTTAATCCGTCCCAGGTGCCAAACCAGATAAAGCCTTTGCTATCCTGCAAGATAGAGGTTACATTGTCGGCAGATAGCCCTTCTTCAACACCCATATGCTCAAAACGCAAATAATCGTTTTGCGCTAATCCGTGTTGGTCACGGCCCAGGAGCAAAAACAGGAAAAATAACCCTTTTGAAAAAACGGTTTTCATTTGCTGATTATTCGCTGAAACTAAAATACGATGATGCGGATAATTATGAGCATTCAGTTTTCAACAGGAATCCTCAATTTTTTCCGTTTTTACTAATCAGCATGTAACCGCCCATCCGTCAATCTTCCTTCAATCCCTTTATCACCACATTGCCGGTTCCATTTTTATCGCAGGGATATGCAAAGTCCTTTTGCCATTCTTTCGGGTTATTGATAGTATCATAAAAATCATCCAGAAATTTTATAGTGCTTTTAATATACTTATCATCCAGCAAAGTGCATTCACCATACAGGCTGTAAATATCTTTTTTCAAATCATTGTACCTGGCTATTACTTTTTCAAATATTTTCAAATCCTTTACACAATAGCCCCGGTACCGCCTTTGCCGGATGCTGGACATTTCCAGTTCTTCTGCTGGTTTTGCATAAGGGGCGAATACGATTCCGGCATGATCAAAATCATAAGGGACTGCAACAGGAACCGCTAAAGAGTCCTTTGCCAGCAATTTGATATTCTGCAGGTATTGAATGGACCAGTCCGTGTTGCCGATCAGGTATTCAAAAACTGTCATGTTGATAAACTCATCCGCCTGCACATCTTCTGGTTTTAACTTCCGGTCTACAGCAACCAGCTTATTTCGCCTGGCCATTTGCTTTTCTTCTTCCAGCAATAAACCGAAAAAAGGTTTGCTGCCTTTTTTACTCCTGTCATCATTCAGGGTCACCTGCACCAGCCTGGCCCTGAAACTTTTTGGCGTCACCAGGTTATAGAGTTTATACACCAGCCATTCCCTCACTACATAATCATCACCCCGGCAGGGCATCACGAGTTTTAATTTATTCTGATTTTTAAAAACAGAAGACAGGTGGGGACCTTCTTTTGGAAACTGGATCAGCAGCGGGGGATAGCTGCAATTTTCTCTCATGCGGCGAAAATGCCCCCTGGTTCTTACTTCTACCGGCATGGTGATGGCTGTGCTATCTTCATTTTGGTATGAGAGAATAAGAGGATAATTTTTGGGAGTATTATTTCTGTCATTTAAAACATCCCGCAAATTACCACTCAGGGTTATTGATAATACTTCCTCCGAATCGAATAAATTCTTTTCCGCAAACTCATTTTTCCAATTAAATGTAATAGTGCCGGATTGTGAAATAGATTGATAAAAGAGAAATAAAAAAATGGCAGTGAAAAGTACTACCAAACGGAAGGTTAGGCTGATTTTCATAATGATTGTATTTAATACAGGTTTAAAGATTAATAATCCACCCATTAACTACTTTTCAATTCCTGTTCAGCTATTTGTGCCCGGTGCATCCTTCTCCTGAAGTTCTGCTAATTTATTGTTTATGACAAGTGTATTTTTTTAAATTATCAAACTGGTAGCTGAATAATTAAATCAGTTCCTTCTTTTTTTGTCTCCACTTTCAGCTCTCCTCCATGTGCTTTTATTATATCATAATTCGTCTGAATCACGGTTGACACTGATTTATGGATTTCACTGATTTCTTTATGCCATTAATCTGTGCAATCTTTTAATCCTATTAATCCGTGATATAGACAACAGGTAACGAAATAATAAAATCAGTTCCTTCTCCTTCTTTTGT
>JBGTNK010000085.1:0-3433 GCA_041743125.1 Chitinophagaceae bacterium | reverse complement strand
GCTGTCACCCGTATTTTATTTCCATCCTTTTGAACACTGCCTTCCAATATATGAGCTACCCCTAGTTTACTACCAATAATTCTCAGGTCTTCATTTTTACCCTTAAAAGAAAAAGAAGAGGTGCGGCCTATCACTTTTAGTCCAGGTATTTTTGACAGGCGGTTCAACAATTCCTCACTCAATCCGTCTGAGAAATATTCCTGGTCCTTACCAGCACTCATGTCAACAAAAGGAAGTACGGCAATAGACTTGTCTATAATTTCATTCTTATCATTTTTCTTTAAACTATTCTTATAAATAAAAATGGCGCTAATAAAAATAACAGTAAGAAGAATAGCTGCAAACACTTTTATTTTCTGATCAGTCTTCTTTTTCAGCTTTCCTTCCATCCTGCTTCTTTTGGGAACCGGGAAACCAGGGTTGGCGAGTGCAAAAACTTCGAGAGGGTCATTTACATTTTTGAATTCAAAGTTGCCTAATGAAACCGTGTGAAATTCAGCCTTGTTCCTTATTTCATCAGTTACTTTTTTGGAAAAAAGAATGGAGCCGGGAATACCTAAGGTTTGAATGCGTGAAGCAATATTTACCGCATCGCCGTAAATATCGTTATTCTCAAAAATTATTTCACCCTGGTGAATACCAATCCTCAGCGATAATTCTTTTGATGCTGAACAGGCCTGTTGAATTTTTATGGCTGCCAATAATGAATCGGAAACAGTTGGGAAACTGGCTAACACAGCATCCCCTATTTCTTTAATAAACTTTCCATTGAATTCTTCAATGATTGGTTTTTGTAATTCCCGGTTTTTTTTAAGTAATTCAAATGCTTTTTGTTCATCATTTCCCATCAACGCCGTATAACCGACAATGTCGGTAAACATGATAGCAGCGAGCTGTCGGGTTTGTTGAGACATACAAAATCATTCAGGTAATCCAATTTTTTTTAATAATTCCTGAAACCGGATATCCTGTTTTAATGAATGAGGGGTGTAAGGTATGTTGATGCACATCACGATCGGATCACGGTTTTGATAAGCTATTTCCAGATATTTCATCGCAAGGTCCATATCGCCCATCCAGGCGGCGGCTAACCCTCTATAGCCATGTGCCACATATTCTGTTTTCGCTCTTTCGTCCAGTTCGGCCATCAATATTTTTGCTTCCTCCAGGTTTCCGGTATCGGCATAAGCCCAAATCAAATCGGTAACGGACCATTGAAACCGGTTTGAGATCTCCAACGCTCTCTGAAGACTTTCTATGGCTTCCGGGTATCTTTTCATTACCACGAGTGTATTCCCTAAAAGTCGATTGGCCTGGTAAGACATTGGATCAAGTTCAAAACCCATTTTGGCAGCATTAAATGATTCCTCAAATTTCCCCGCAGCGAAAAGAACTACGGCGTTCATAGAATAAGCGACAGAACTCAAAGGTTCCAGCCGGATGGCAGCAGATGTATGCCATATCGCCTCGTCATAGCTTTGTTCTACCCATGCAAGGTACATCGCGTACCAAAAATGGGTTTGCGGATTATTGGGATTTAATGCAATCGCATGTTGATAATTTTTCTTTGCCTCTTCCCAATTCCAGGAAAAGGAAGCATGATAATAGCCCAATGACGCATAGGGATCGGAAAGCAATGGATCCAGCCGCATAGCCGCTTCAATAGCGGCTTTAGCTTTGGGCATTACTTCTTTAGACGCCAACAATCCCCAAAAACCGGCCAATAAGCAAGCATCAGCATAACCAGTTTGCGCCAGTGCAAATTCAACATCGAGTGCAATGCTCTGTTCAAAATACTTTAATCCCTTCGATATATCATTTCCCCTGCGATTGAGATAGAAGCGTCCTTTCAGATATAGCTCATACGCTTCTTTGTTGTTTGTTGGTGTTTTATTTATATGCTCCCGTTCACTTTCAAATAATGTGATCTTTAATTTTTCAGTAATAGCAAAAGCAATTTCGTCTTGTATAGCAAAAATATCGTCCATAGCACGGTCGTATTTTTCTGACCACAGGTGAAATCCATCTTGGACATTTATCAACTGTGCGGTAACGCGGAGCCGGTTGCCTTGTTTGCGTATGCTGCCCTCCAATACGGTAGCTACTCCTAGCCTTTCGCCTACTTCCCGAAGATCCGCACTGGAGCCTTTGAAGCGGAACGAAGACATACGGCCTGCTACTTTCAGGTTCTGTATATGCACAAGCGAATTAATGATCTCTTCCGTCATGCCATCGCTGAAATACTCCTGTTCCGGATCATTGCTCATGTTGGTAAACGGCACTACTGCAATGCTTTTCTCCGGTATTGTTTGTGCATTATTTTTATCTTTTTGAAAAGATGGTCCGCTTTCCGGGATACTATTTGTAATCACTTCATACAGCCGTACATTTTCTTTTACATTCTTCAGCGCTTCTTCCCTTACAAATTTTGTTTGCAAATCTTTTTTGTTGGCAATTATTTTTTGCACCGTTTCTGAAATCAATATCCCGCCTGGCGGCGCTGCTGCCTGTATCCTGGCCGCAATATTTACCCCATCGCCAAATACATCATCGTTTTCAAAGACCACTTCACCCAAGTGAATACCAATTCTTAATTGAAAATCTTTTGCAACATGGCAGGCATCCTGAATTTTTATAGCTGTAGTAACTGCATCAGAAACAGAATGGAAACTTGCCAGCACACCATCACCCAACTCTTTTATCCAGCGGCCATTGAATTGTTCTATGATGGGCTTTTGTAATTCACGATTTTTCTTAAGAATTGTAAAAGCCTTTTGTTCATCGTTACCCATCAACGCTGTGTACCCGACAATGTCGGTAAACATAATAGCGGCGAGCTGGCGGGTTTGAGACATGTGATTCTCAATATTATTTATTAACCAATTTCTTTCTTTTTATTAACTAAAGAGTTTTTTAAAGAGCCTCAGGCCCGAAACATTTTATAATCCCGCCTTTGGCGGGAGGTTTTAACCGTTGCAGATAACCTGCACTTTACATAGAGTACCATCGGCACCTAAATATTACATTGAAACCACCACTTTTGAATGCGCCGAACCTACGGTTCTCATTATTAAACTTTCTTCCTTTTCAACGGACTGATGTCCGTTGTTACAATATTAGCCGAAGCTACGCTTCTATCTTTTCTAAGCAACTCAAAGGCATTCTGTTCATCATTTCCCATTAACACCGAGTACCCGACAATGTCGGTAAACATAATAGCAGCGAGCTGGTGGAACTGGGACATTATTTATTTAATTTATAAAAACCAAATTTAATCTAATGGCAAGTTCATCTTCTTCAATAAATCAGTATACCGGGCATCGCTCTCCACATTTTTCAATAAAGGATCACCTTTCAACCAGTATAACCAACTATCTTTTTTATTATACGCTGTCTCCAGCCAGGTAAATGCCAAATCTTTTTCTCCCCGGAA
>JBGTNK010000084.1:0-5675 GCA_041743125.1 Chitinophagaceae bacterium | reverse complement strand
CCCAATACTGTTCGTAAAACGAAGGATGGTACATATACCGGGATAAAAAATTTCCCTTTTTGTATCCTGGCCAGATCTGTAACAAGATCTTTGTTGGTTACAGGAGTGGGGGCCACGGCATTATATGTCCCCTGCAAGGTTTCATCTTCAATGGCATTGATATATATCCGGACCAGGTCATCAATATGTATCCAGCTTATCACCTGCTTCCCGTCTCCTAAAATGGTGGCAACACCCCAACGCAGCGGTTTCCTGAATTCTTTTAACGCTCCGCCTTCGTTGCTTAACACAATACCTGTTCGCAATTTCACCAGGCGTTTACCTGAATTTTTAACCGGCTGTATACTTTCTTCCCATAACTTACAGGCTTCGCCGAGAAAAGAGTTGTCGTGAGGATCATCTTCCCTGAATGGCCTGGTTTCGGAGTTTGCCTTATCTGTACCGTACCAGCCAATGGCTGATGCGCTGATCACTGCTCTTACCTTATTAGGATAATTTTGTATCGCCTTTACCAGCAATTCACTACTTTTTACCCGGCTATTTATTATTTCCTGTTTTCGCTTATCTGTCCAGCGTTTGTCAGCCACACCAGCCCCCGCCAGGTGGATAATATAGTCCGCCCTGCTTATGGCTTCTTCATCAATAGTTTGTTTTTTTATATCCCATGCCGCATACGTAACATTTCCCGGCTCCCGGGAAATCAATTTTGACTGACGGGTAAGAATTATGATCTTATAATTTTTTTCAAGAAGTGCTAATCGCAGTGCTTTACCAATCAACCCTGTGCCACCGGTAATAAGAATCGTAGTCATATTATTCCTTTATAAACTTTAAAGTAAATAACAATAATAATCCGGCTTTTGATAGGGTTACCAGTTCCGGGAAATGGGCAGATGAACAGGGCTATTACAACAAAACCAACTATTGAATGCAACTTACTAAAAGAAAATGCAATGATAACTTTCGGCCTGCTCTTTCATCATCCGGGTAACATATCTGAATTGCGTATCTTCAATGGAGCTGGTAAAAAATCAAACGCCGATTATTTTTCCGGATTCATTTATTGCACTATGATCAATAAACCTGTTTATATCGTTTCAGCATTTCTGTTTCTACTGGTGATGAACACATATGCACAGAAACCGAATAAAGAAATTATGTCGGGCAACCCGGTTTTTAAAGGTTGGTATGCCGATCCGGAAGGAATTATTTTTGATAAACTATATTGGATATACCCTACCTATTCAGCTCCATATGATCAGCAGGTATTTTTAGATGCGTTTTCTTCTCCGGATTTAGTTACCTGGACAAAGCATCCAAAAATAATAGACACTTCTGCTGTCAGGTGGGCCAAACGAGCCATGTGGGCTCCTTCCATTATAGAAAAAAAAGGAAAGTATTACCTGTTCTTTGGCGCCAATGATATTCAGAATGATGCTGAATCAGGTGGCATTGGTGTAGCTGTTGCTGATAAACCATCAGGACCTTTTAAGGATTTGCTTGGAAAACCATTGATCAGCAAATTTTATAACTGGGCCCAACCTATCGATCAATTTGTTTATAAAGATGGAAGTCAATACTACTTAATTTATGGTGGCTGGCGGCATTGCAATATTGCCAAACTCAATAATGATTTCACCGGCTTTATTCCTTTTGACGATGGAAAAACATTTAAAGAGATAACACCTAAGGGCTATGTAGAAGGACCTTTTATGTTTAAACGGGATGGCAAGTATTATTTTATGTGGTCTGAAGGCGGATGGACTGGTCCGGATTATAGCGTAGCCTACGCTATTGCAGATACACCATTCGGACCCTTTAACCGGGTGGGTAAAATATTGCAGCAGGATCCCAAAATAGCCACGGGGGCAGGTCATCATTCTGTTATTCATAATCCCAAAAAAGATCAATGGTATATCGTATATCACCGGCGGCCACTTACCGAAACGGATGGCAACGCAAGAGTAACCTGTATAGACCGGATGTATTTTGATGATAATGGTTTTATAAAACCTGTTAAGCTCACTCATGAAGGCGTAGAGAAGAAATTAATTAAATAATTTTTCCCTTAAGTAAACTCTGCTCTATAGTTTAACAACTCAACTGTGAGAAGTGAATCTGAAATAAAAGACCTAATTATAAACTTTGGCGTCCGTAACGAAAGAATACGTGCCGTATTATTGAATGGCTCCAGGGCCAATTCCAATATACAGCCGGATAAATTTCAGGATTTTGATATTACACTTATCGTAAACAATATCGACAGCTTCCTTACAGATCGCAACTGGATTCAGCTTTTTGGTGAAATTCTAATTTACCAGGTTCCTGAAGAAATGACCTTGGGTGGGGAAATAGAAAAAGAAAAACCGATTGTCTTTCATTATTTAATGCTTTTTAAAGATGGAAACAGGATCGACCTGACCTTGTTTCCGCTGGATGAATATAAATCGCATTTTAAATGGGACAGCCTGACAATTATCTGGCTCGATAAGGACAACCTGTTCACTTCGGTGCCTGATCCAGGCGAAATAGATTATTATATAAAGAAACCTTCAGAAAAAGAATTTGCAGACACTTGCAATGAATTCTGGTGGGTAAGTACATATGTTGGAAAAGGGCTTGTAAGAAACCAGATTACCTGGGCAAAAGAAATAATGGAAACAAATCTAAGACCCATGTTCATGAAAATGATAGAATGGAAAATTGGTACGGAAAAAAATTTCCAGGTCTCCATTGGAAAGGGAGGAAAAATGATGTTTAATTTTTTAGAACCCGAATATTCTTCTAAAATAATTCAAACCTATGCTGATGCCGGCATAGAAAACAACTGGCGGTCATTATTTATAATGGTTGACCTTTTTAAACAAACCTCAAATGTCATTGCTTCAAAATTACATTTTCAGCAAAACGACTTGGAACATCATAATGTCATTGTATACCTGGAACATCTTTACAAAGGAGAATGATATAACGGCCTGGCCAAAAAATTCCCGACAGGGAAAAAAATATGATTTTCACACCTTAGTTCCAGTTCAGTCAAAGAAAATTACGATCCATTACAGCTACGATTGCCAGGTACACTATCTGGTTTCAACTTTACTGGAAAATTAAAATCGTTAAAAATGATACCAGCTCTCTCAATGATAAAGCAACCCGCAGACCAGCTTCTGCTACGTACCGGCAAACCAGAAGATGCCGAAGCATATGGACAAATTTGTTACCAGGCATTTAAAGCCATTTCAGCTGCACACCATTATCCCCCTGACTTCCCATCGCCTGATATAGCTATCGGGCTTTTCAACTACCTGTTAACAAATGAAACCGTGTATTCCGTCATGGCAGAAATAGACGGACGTCCTGCCGGCAGTAATTTTTTATTCGAATCAGATTCTGTTTTTGGAATAGGGCCTATTACAGTAGATCCTGACTTGCAAAATGCTTCCGTAGGAAGAAAATTAATGAATGCAGTGATGGAACCTGCTGCACGAAAGAAAGCTGCAGGTGTCAGGCTGGTTCAGGCGGCCTACCACAATCGATCATTATCCCTGTATGCCAAACTGGGATTTGATGTGAAGGAACCGCTTTCAGTAATGCAGGGGCCCGCATTGAATTTAACGATACCCGGCTATATAGTCCGGAAAGCAACAAAGGATGATGTTAAAGCCGCTGACCAATTAGCTCTTCGCATTCATGGGCACCACCGTCATGAAGAATTGCTGCAAGCTATTCAAGCCGGTAATGCCAGCGTTGTTGAATGTAAGGGGCAAATAACAGGTTATACTACAGGAATTGGATTCTTTAGTCATAGTGTTGCAGCCACTAATAATGACATCATGGCACTTATCGGGGCCGCAGCAAATTTTTCAGGACCAGGATTTCTGCTACCGTCGAGGAATACGGATTTATTGAGATGGTGTCTCCTGAAGGGCCTCAAAATTATTCAGCCCATGACATTGATGAGCACGGGTTTTTACCAGGAACCGCAGGGAGCTTTTTTGCCTTCAGTTCTTTTTTAATCATCTATAGCAGAGTCTTTCGGTTTGATAACAGCCGGGGAAATAAGAAATTTTGTAGTTGTCCATTTGATCCTTGCAGGATTATGATGTTTTAGACCGTTAGGCAGCCGGGTCTCATTAAGGATTTGTGCCTGGCCATGAACGCAGTGTTAAAACTTTTTCTTGCTCTGAAATACGGCGAGTACTATAAAGCCGATGCAAAAGGCTATCTGACACATCGCCTGTGAAATGTAATGGTCACCTCAGCAAGGGGATATCCTTACGAACTGGCATGGCGTAAAGTTATTGAATTGAAGTATCCATTACATAAGGCCCAATGTCCACGGCTTACACACCGGGCTTGGCGTGAGACATGGGCGGGAACGATTGAGGAGGAGACTCCGGGCGGGAAAAAACATTCTCAAGACAACCGGGGGATTAGAAAATGATCGCTCCCCACAATTGTATGATGGGCAATAGCATTGATATTAGGAAATAAACAAGAAAAAGTTTGCCATTATAATAAGGATATTTTTTTAAAAGCTTTTCGTACTTTCTTTTTTTGAAAATGAGCAAGTAGTTAATAACAACACATGGCAAAATAAAAAGAACTATATAGCTTAATACGTTATTTATACGAACTGGCAAAAAGGTCAAGTCAACCTTGTAAAAATAATTTTTAAAAACATGCTCTTCTAAAATTGTCATAGCCAAAATGAAATTGAATGCCATTGGGAGAGTCATAAATATCATGCAGCCAATCTGCCAATTCTGTCTATTATCAGGCTGTCGCCTTGCTCTTCTTATACAATCCACCCAAATTCGATAATACAATCCTATCATTTAGATATCTATTTAAAAAGCACATCATCGGTCAAAATAGTTCGTCCAGTTATTACTTCCGTTATTATCATATTCATTCGTTCCGGCCCGGAGTCTCACAACCCGGATTTGTGAAGAGCGGACTCCGGGCTTTGCGACCACTTCTCACTTATTATTTCTTCAACACACGTTACTTCATACGCTGCATGTTTTCCACCCACGCCCTGGTTCGTGTCTCACGAACCAACTACTTCAAAACACTTCCCACAAATCTTTCAAAAACAAAAAGTTCTTCTCATTCAGTTCATAATATCTGGCTGATGAATACTTATAATCACACGGGTCTTTAGCCAGTTGCCAGTGCTCTGCCAAAGGATTGTTATGAATGTATTTTAATTTTTGAAAAGCCACCTTCCGACTGTATAAGTGTATTGCCAATGAATCCCGCTGCCAGAATTCATGCTTTTTGTTCTCAGCATCTACCTTATACAAACCAAGTTTCCCTTCCTTCCGAAGCATTTTCCTGAACTCATGCGCCGTATATTTTAGAAATGAACCCTGTGCTGTTTCTTTACCATTCAGTTCATTTGTTTTCCATATTAAATGGATATGGTTGGGCATTATAACAAAAGCATACACATCAATCTTTCCTTCTCTGCTTAAATATTCCAGAGAATCTATAACAACTTCTTTATACTCGTCCTGCAATAATAATTTCTGCCATTGATTAATTGTAGCTGTCCAGAAAAATGCTTCACCGATTTCAATGAATGATTTTCGTTTATATGTAAAAATATCTTCTGCCATGTTTAAAGTTAATAATTCCGGTTCGTGAGACACGAACCGGGGCTTTCTTTT
>JBGTNK010000083.1:0-5972 GCA_041743125.1 Chitinophagaceae bacterium | reverse complement strand
GGTAACCCATCATTATTAAAATCACCAATACCAACACCACCGCCATTATATAGAAACTCTAGGTCAAGCGGATTTATTGAGTCATTTTCAGTAACAATATTGCTGAACTGTATTCCCGATTTTTCTGAAGGAACCTTATTGAAGAGTGTTGGCGAGGAATGGCAGGCCGTCAAAATAATGGAGAAACAGCTTATGATAATCCTAAAGTTGAAAAATGTAATTACAAGCGGTTTTATTAACATGGGTTTAATAAATAATAATAGAAATTAAATAAAATATTGAAAAAGACCAATCCATTTACGTAATTAGCACAGATTATTTATAATAAAGTTATCACCTTATATATTTTTACTGTTATTGATTCTTTGTTTTAGACTATTTAAGAACATAGTTGTTATTCTAAACGTGAGTTAGCTGGCTTAAAGTCGGATTAACTTAGGAAAGGTCTTGTCATTGCCTGGTTATATGGCCTCCCGATTTTTTGGGTGTTGTGGTTTTACAAGTAAAGTAGTAGTTATTAATGAAATGACAGATATTAGGTTTGCAATTGCTAAAGATGTAGCCTTTCCTGTCTCAGAACCAAAGCGCTAAAGAAAATACCGCGTTTTACCCTTGAATATCTTGACGGCGGATGTAACGAAGATGTAAACTTAAATAAGAATACAGCGCAATTACGTGTAGTAGAATTGAAGCCGCTGTACCTGAGTATACACAAGCGTTCGGATAGGAGGACTGAATTATTTGGTCATGTTTTTGATGCTCCTTTTGGTATCGCTCCTGTTGGTTCAGGGTTTAATATAGCCTAATGCCGCGGAGATTTCTGGCCAATGGTTGCGTTTAGACACAATATTCCTTTTATTTTAATGCACCGTTAGCACTTCCGGCATAGCGAATTTGTGAATTGACGGAAGGTAAAGTGTGGTTCCAGTTATATCATCCTGCAGAAAATAAATTGAGATATGATATTATTAAAAGAGCTGAAACAGCAGGCTGTTCTGTTTTGGTTATACTTTGTGATGTCCCAACATTTGGTTACCGGCCCCGTGATATCAGGAACGGATTAGCCATGCCACCGAAAATGATGTTTAGTACTAACGCCGTCATGTGTGTCCACACGCACCACTTGCTTACGAATGAATTTGAGCCGTCCGGTGCTCACGGCAATTTAGAAATTCCTTCTTTTAGATTTAAAACCACTTTTGCATTCTTCTGTTCGGTGGAGGAAATAAAGACTTTATAGCGTTTGCTGCCAGCGGTTATAATCATCACTGAAGTATTGGGTGGAATTGAACCAAGATTATCTGCAACCATAATCAACTCATGATGTGGCTGAGCGGCATTAACGTTTATACTGATCGTTATTGGTTTTTGAGAGAGTCTGGCTTGAGAAACCAGGAGTGAATTATTATGATAAATACTAACTGTGTCGCCGTCTATTTCACCATTGTCGTAGAGGTCAAGCCTGATTTCGCTGGCTTCGGTTTCAATTTGTTTGACCAATGAATTTGTTCGTGTTGCCAGGACAGCAGGAGCCGGCGGAAAAATTGGATTCCTCTGTTTTAAAAGCGGAGTTAAATTTGCCGTCGAATTTGTTTGCGATTTTTCGATTGGTCTGTTTTGCGCCTCACTTCTTACAGGCGGTGGCGTTATTTTCTTGGGTACCCGTTTTACTGTTGCAGATTGCTTTTTGACATCAACAGGTGTTTTAGGTATTCCAGTTGCTTCCGTTGTTTGAGTTATACATTCGCGAAAGGTAATATCATCCAAGGCAAAGTCATTTCCGCAACCCCCCGGCGCATTGTTGGTCATGATTAAGGTTATGTCTGTTTCGGATGCCGGCATCTTAAAAGGAGCCCGATACTGTGTCCAGTACGGTGACTCACGTCGCACCAATTCTCCGGTGCCAAATTGGGCCATGAATTTTCCGGATAATGTTTGCAGCCGGATTGTAATATTAGGTAATAATGGATAGGGGCATTTATCGCTGATTTTACACACATTCATCATCCATACTGCAAACTCATATGTAGTGCTGCTCTTTAAACCGTTTATCGTTGTCATGAAAAAAGCGCCTTTATCATACGATGAATTTACGAGCATCATATTGCCATCTGCATCGCCAGTGGTATGGTCTTCCGTTAGTGTAAATTAATCGCCTCTAAAACAATTTCTGGTATAAGAAGTATAAGTATAATGACCATCGGTCGGACAATAATTTCCTACCCGTTTGTAGTTGTAAGACAAAGCTGAATTTACATCGTGGACATTTCCCGATCCAAAGGGGATGTGGATAACAGGTTTTTTAAACGTGCAGTCAGTCAGCTGCGCTTTCGCTTGAAAGACGCAAGACAGTATCAACACTAAAAAAAGTAACTTTTTCAAAATCCCATATTCTGTGCTATTAAATTTACTCAAAATCCGGATTTCATTGTTAGGAAAACCGTATGAATGGTAATTATTAAAGGATTTTGATACAGCCATAACTTTACCCGGTAACACTACAGGAAGGAAAATTTTGCTTAAAGTTGAAAAAATCCAAAAACTCTTTCACCAACTTCTTTTTGTCAGCCGGTAATCATTCCACTTTACGGGGCTGAGATAACTTTTTTTCTTCATAGAATCTTTGCTTTAAGCCCACGTAGGCTTGTAAAAAGAAAAACGTTATCAATAATATGTGGACTGGATTTTCTTTATAAGGAAGTTGATATCAGATGGGATTGAGAAAAAACAAAGCTATCAAATACAAAAAATTCTTTTTGAGTCTGGATTGTGGCAACTGCCGTGAAGCACGGCAAAACTAAAGATGACCACATTTACCAAAGCATCGGGTTTGCTGAAACTGTTATTGACAACTTCATTATAGTTTGTGAAAACACATACCCGGCTAGGAGAATTGGTATTTGAAATTCGTCAACTGAAGTCTAAGCCAACACTCCGTTTGGCAGCATTGGCAAAGTATTTAAGGCTATGCCAGTGGCATCCACAATGGCATTGCGTATAGCAGGGGCAATACCAACGATACATGCTTCGCCGGCACCGGCGAATGGCATGTCTTTCCGGTTTATTAAAACAATTTCAATTTTTGGTATATCACTAAAGCGGGGAACCATGTAGGAAGAAAGTCCGGAGTTAAGGATTTTGCCATTGGCAAATTCAATAGCTTCGAATAAAGCGCCGCCAAGACCCTGAACAATGGAACCTATCACCTGGTTTTCCAAATGATTCGGATTAATGATAGCGCCACAATCGAATGCCTGCGTTATGCGAACTACCTTTACTTCCTTATCACTATTTATCATTACTTCGGCGCAACAACCAACATAACCCCCTTTTTCAAAACCTCCTGCTATGCCATAACCATGACCGGAAGTTTTGGAGCCATTCCAGCCAAAGGCTTTAGCTGCCGTTTGCAGAGCTGCTATAAAACGATCGTCTTCTAAATTTTTTAACCGAAAGGCAAGCTGGTCCATCTTAATCAATCTTGCGAGATCGGTCATATGACATTCCCGTGCAAAAACATTCGCTGTTGATGCCAAACCACGGTATGAGCCTTGTTTTAATGGTGTATTGGAAGGAAGATGCGCTATTTGCTTGTTACTGACTTTATATTGCGTATCGAGGCCAGCGCCACCGGAATTGTAGTTAATAAATTTCCAGGCGGTAATGCTGCCATCTTTATTAACGCCGGCACTCACTTCAATAACGCCACCCGGCCTGAAATAGGCCCAGACAAACTCCTCTTCTCTTGACCAAACAATTTTAACCGGCTTCTTTGCTTCCTGTGCAAGCCGTGCAGCTTCAATAGCAGTTTCACCACTGTGCTTTCCTCCATAACCCGATCCGGTATCGGGCATGATGACCCGTACCTTTTCTTTATTGATTTTGAAAACTTCGGACAGCGCCTCCTGAACGCCAAACGGGCGTTGTGTACCCGTCCAAACAGTAAGCTTTCCATCCTTCCACTCCGCCACCGCTGCTCTTGGTTCCAGCGGTACATGTGCTATATAATGGATGTTATAAGTATTGGAATGTTTGAAGTCAGCTTCGGTTAACCCCTTTTCTGTATCTCCTTTTGTGTTGCCCGCATTTCTTCCACCGCCTGCACCAGATGCATGCTGCACGAGATAATCAAAAATGTTTTTGTTGGATGGTTGCTCTTTATTTTCCTCCCATTTGGCATCAATGGCCAGCAAAGCTTTTCCGGCAGTCCTTATATCCGGTGCTGCTACGCCAATAAAATTTCCATCCTTCACTACAATTACACCGGGAATATTGCTGGCTTTTGTAACATCCGCTTCAAGC
The DNA here is from genome assembly GCA_041743125.1 of Chitinophagaceae bacterium. GTDB lineage: Bacteria > Bacteroidota > Bacteroidia > Chitinophagales > Chitinophagaceae > Terrimonas_B. Next base: position 1,670 of record JBGTNK010000083.1, on the reverse strand, counting down.
AATTTTGCTCCGTATGAAGGTGCCCGCAACACTTTACCATACAGCATACCCGGCAACTTCATATCCGAAACATACAGATGTTTACCGGTGATAAAAGTCCGTTCATTTATCCTGGGTACCGTTTTTCCAGCGACTTTCCAATCCTTTGCCTCAATCAACCGGACTTTGTCGGAAATTGGCATCAGCAATTGCTGACCCTTTGTGAGTTCGCCATAACCTATTTTTTTATTGGCAGTGTTATGAAGGATCATTCCATGTTCTGCTTTTAAATTGGTAGCCGGAGTGTTCCAGTTTTTTGCCGCCATATCCAGTAGTGCTTCACGTGCAGTAGCAGCAGCTTTACGCAATTGTGTCCCCATCTGTGGAGTGCTGAGGCTGCCAAAAGTACCCCTATCATAAGGTACGAGATCCGTATCGCCCATGATCATGGTAACAGATGAGAGCGGCACCATCAGTTCTTCCGCAACAATTTGAGACAATGATGTCCGTATGTTCTGTCCCACTTCCACTTTACCTGTGTACACGGTTACTTTTCCATCTTCACCAATATGCATCCATGCGCCTACTCCGCTTACGGGAACCGGGGATGAACCGGGGGATAAAGTTTCGCCGGCAACTGAAAATATATCCTGCAACACAAAGGCAACCAATAAACCTCCACTGGTGAGTTTAAGAAATTTACGCCGGTCCAATGCAAATTGAAAGCCTGTTTTAGGCGGCAGTTCATCCATTGCCGGCTCGAATGGATGTGATAAATGATCTGGATTTTCCATCGTTAGTTAATTATGATTTTGAAGCCAGTTTAATGGCTTTTACAATATATGGATAGGTTCCGCAACGGCAGATATTCCTGTTCATTGCTTTTATAATGGCATCTTCAGAAGGGGAAGGATTATTCTTAAGCAGTGCCACGGCTGACAGGATCATGCCCGAAGCACAATAGGAGCATTGAAAACCATCTATAGCCAAAAAGGCTTCCTGCACGGCATGGAGTTTTCCATTTTTTTCGAGGCCTTCAATAGTGGTTACCTCTTTGCCGGAAACGGAATGTACGGGTGTAATACATGAAGGTGAAGGATTACCGTTTACCAGCACCATGCAGGCGCCGCAGGCTCCTTCGCCGCAGCCATATTTGCTGCCGGTTAAATCAATATAGTCTCGTAATACGGTCAATAATTCCAGATCAGGATCCACCGTTACTTCGTGCCTTACACCATTAATAGTTAAAACCATAATTTAAGTTTTATCTGGTTGTAATTTACAAAAAATGAAAGTAAAACATTCCCAGGCAAATAGGTGAATGATGTAATGTAGTCAGATGGCGGTGACGAAATATTCATGTAGCCAGCTCTTGCACTACTATCAGCTTCGTTGCGTCGCACTCTTCAGGGTTCTGTTCACTACTGAGCATTTGCGAAGTTTATTTTGATTCCTGGTTTCGATCTCTTCATCTGGTTGGAGAGAAGAAAACATCTGCAACGGCGTAAAAAGCGAGACCCTGGAAGCTGGTTTTTTAATTTAAGCGCATGCGGAGATGCATGTCTTCACTTACCATGGCGTGGAGATTCATCAAATAAATTACAAACTTTGGAACTATTGTTTTATAACTTAAACCTGGCCTTACGCCTAAGCTGAGAGACTTCAAATTAATAAATACTTATTGCTCCAGT
>JBGTNK010000082.1:0-2907 GCA_041743125.1 Chitinophagaceae bacterium | reverse complement strand
ACCATATCCTGGTAAAAATCAACATTTGGGGTTTTCTCAAGCATTTCTCTCCAGGTGCTGGCAAAGAGCATCCTGTCACTTTGTGCTCTCGGGCTCCACATTGCCGGCCCCTTTGAACGGTTTAACATGCGGAACTGAATCGTAGACAAGTCTGTTACAATTCCTGAATATCCTCCCATTGCATCTATTTCTCTTACTATCTGACCTTTAGCGATGCCCCCCATGGCTGGGTTACAACTCATTTGGGCGATCGTTTGCATATTCATGGTTACCAAGAGGACTTTTGAGCCAAGATTTGCTGCAGATGCCGCCGCTTCGCAACCGGCATGACCGGCGCCTACTACTATTATATCGTATTCGGGAAACATGGGGTGCAAAGGTACTCTGTTAATAAAATTCAGAGGTGACTAATTTTCTTGAAAAATGCCATCTCTTTTTTAACGTCCTCAAGTGATCTCCCATGATTCAAAAGTTCGAATTCAAAAACGGAATAGTTTTCAATATGGGACAGGTACTCTTTGTGTTCGGCTATAAATTTTTGTTGGGGTTCTGAACTAATGAATTCTGATAATTCAATACGAGCGATTTTGTCGCTTAAGGCTTTTGTGATATGATAGCCCGTTATTAGGTATAATTCATCAAAATATGATTTAGCTCCGAGTACATCAAGCCTGTTTCCACGATCCTTATTGAGATTAAACGTTTCTACCCTTAGATTAGTGAAATTCCAGCAAAGGCGGCGTTCTTCTTCTGAGGACTGATCAAAATAAGTAACAGGGATGATATGATCGAATTGCCACTTTTTGGCAAAATTCTCCCAGTTAAGGTCTTTTGTAAACTGATATTCAAACCAGTTCCTTATATTTTCAATATCTAAACCAAAGTATGGGGCATAGGGTGGGCATGGGCTTTTTTCTATTACATATCTCCGTAAATTAATTTGCCATTTTCGTTTTTCACGAAATTTGATAAGCTCTGGTGTTAATTCGGTTTTAGCCTCCCATTTTTTTCTTGCCATAATTTGAATTTCCATAAAGGTAAAGGTTTCACGGGACACTGTTTCAGCCTGAAACAGTGTCCCGTGAAACCTTATTTATATAACTTAATATTAAAGAGTCCTCTTTTTCTCTCATTTTTTCCCTTTGGTCTTTGGTTTTGTCCTTAAAGCCGCATAAATGCAGAACTCCATGAAAGATGACCCTGTGCAGTTCTCTAAATAAGAGTTCGTCAAATATTATTGAATTGGCTTTTACCCTATCTACACTAATATAAATTTCTCCTTTTGCCGGTTCCCCTTTTCCCGAAAGTTCAAAAGTGATGATATCCGTATAATAATTGTGAGTCAAAAATTGTTGGTTGATTTTTAATAAATCTTCATCAGAGCAGAAAATATAATCCAAACTTTCAATTTCCCTTTTTTCCTTTTTGAAAATATCCTCTATAAATAGCTTAAGCCTATTTCTATCCTTGAGCGTTACTTTTAATTTAAAGAAGAACCGAACCTTTGATTGTGATGAAGAAGCCATAATTTCAAAATTCATAATCTTTATAGAGAATACAATTATTTTTGCCTCAATTCTATAATAATGAATAAAAAATTATCGGAGCTTAAGCTTGGTCAGAAAGGTATTATTAAGAGTTTTAGCAATCAGGAAATTCACCTAAAATTAATGGAGATGGGATGTTTGCCTGGAGAAGAAATTTCTGTAGAACAGGTGGCGCCCATGGGAGACCCTGTTTCAGTATCTGTGGCGGGTTATCTATTAAGCCTGAGATTGGATGAAGCAGAGTACATTATAGTTGATTCAATTGTTTGATTTTCAATGCTTTAAATGAATATAGGTTTATATTTTGGTTCCTTTAATCCAGTGCATGCCGGCCACCTAATTATAGCAAATCATATTTTGAATGTTACTGAGCTAAATAAGATTTGGTTTATCGTATCACCTCAGAATCCATTTAAAACTAATTCTGGCTTATTAAATGAATATAACCGGCTGCATCTTCTAAAATTAGCGACAGAAGACGATTTTCGCATTAAGGTTTCTGATATAGAGTTTGGTTTACCAAAACCGTCATATACCAGCGTAACCTTAGCACACCTGCACGAAAAGTACCCAGAACATGATTTTTCAATTATTATGGGTAGCGACAGTTTTCAAAATTTGCATAAATGGAAAAATTATGATTCAATTATAAGCAATCACCCTATTTATGTATATAATCGCCCGGGTTTTGATATAAATAACCAGATAAACGCTCAATTGATGGTCGTTGATGCTCCTTTGTTGCAAATTTCCGCCACGCAAATTCGCCAATTAATTAAAGAGGGAATGTCTGTCAGGTACATGATTCCAGATAAAGTGAGAGAAGAGATTGAAAAAGGAAATTATTACAAACAATAATTATTCTTAAAAAAAGTATCCCAATAATAAACAGGCTCCCACTATTAAAGGAGCTGGTAATCTTGTATAACTCAACAACACAAAAGTGCTTAGAATTACTCCTAAATTAATAGCACTGATAGTTTTTGCCTCAATTAAAGATATGTCCTTCATTATATAAAATGTGGAAGCGATCATGATTCCTACAACAGCAGCATTTATACCTTCAAGGGAACGATAAACAACGGCATATTTTTTTAGGTTATTCCAGATTGGAAAAAAGAAAAGTATTAATAAGGCACTTGGAAGAAAAATACCAACTACGCCTATCAAACAACCAATCACCTGCATAGTCGACCTTTCCTGGGGAGTGGTGCCCAATTCCTTTAATGCCATACCACCTGTAAATGAAGCAATAGAAAAAACCGGCCCCGGAACTGCCCGTACTATGCCCATCCCCGTATACATATCTTCTTTATCTATTTGGACAACATCCGGATTCTTATGTTTTATGGCCTCAGGC
>JBGTNK010000081.1:0-17836 GCA_041743125.1 Chitinophagaceae bacterium | reverse complement strand
AAACAGCAGGTGCAGCTCTCAGCGCAACCGCAGTTGAAAAATTATTACAACGGCATGAGATCAGGTACCTGAGTGAGATGATGAACTTTCCCGGTGTTCTTCATCAAGACGAAGAAGTGATGAAGAAAATTTCCGCTGCACATCGGTTGGGAAAACCGGTTGATGGTCATGCTCCGGGCCTGAGAGGTGAAGATGCAAAAAAATACATTTATGCCCCCCTAAATCCCCCTCAGGGGGGGACTTTAGACTCCAATAGTTCTTCAGTACATTATCATTATCAAACCGCAGAACCTTTTGTTTATGGTCTCCTTAAGAAGTTTGTAAAACATAACAGGGAAAACCCTACTCCTGCTGAAAATGTAATGTGGCACTTGTTGCGTGGACGACAATTAGATGGGTATAAATTCAGAAGCCAACATATTATTGGCTCTTATATCGCCGACTTCGTATGCCTCAACAAAAGGTTGATCGTTGAAATAGATGGATTAATACATCAAATACAGGAACATAAAATCAGCGATGCTGAAAGGACACTTGAGCTTAACAAGTTGGGATTTGACGTTATCCGTTTTACCAATGAAGAAATAGAAAAAAACGCAGACATGGTGCTAGGCAAAATAGTTAATAAGCTTTCGCAAACGACTTTCAAAAATGCAAAGAGAGAGAACCCTCCTTTGGAGGGCAGGGAGGTTGTGATCTCCACCGACCATGAATGTTTTACAAAAGAAGAAGCGCTGGACAAATTACAAAACGGAATGAAGATCATCATCCGGGAAGGAAGCGCAGCAAAAAATTTTGAAGCATTGATTGATTTGCTGAATGATTATCCCGACCAGATGATGTTTTGCAGTGATGATAAGCATCCGGACAGCCTGGTGCTGGGTCATATCAACCAACTTTGCGCAAGAGCAGTGGCGAAAGGTATTGATGTGTTTAAGGTATTAAAGGCAGCCTGCCTGAACCCGGTAAATCATTATCAACTGGAGGTGGGATTATTGCAGGAAGGAGATACCGCTGATTTTATAATGGTTAAGGACCTGCAATATTTTGAAGTAGTCAAAACTTTTATAAATGGAGAGTTGGTAGCTGAAAATGGACAATCGCTTTTTCAAAGCGCAGAAGCCGGGATCATCAATAATTTTTCCTGCAGCAAAAGAGCTCCTGAAGATTTTGAGATTATATGGAATGGCGAAAAAGAAATACCGGTGATAGAAGCGCTGGACGGACAATTGATCACAAATAAACTTTTTTTTGATCCGAAAGTTGAGGAAGGAAAAATTGAAAGTGATGTGGAAAGAGATATATTAAAAATCGTGGTAGTGAACCGCTACCACGATGCACCCATAGCCAAAGCCTTTATCAAAAATTTTGGATTAAAGCAAGGCGCACTGGCCTCTTCAGTAGCACATGACAGTCATAATATTGTTGCCGTAGGCACAGATGATATAAGTATTTGTAAAGCGGTGAACATGATCATTGAAAACCGCGGAGGCATTAGTTGCATAAAAACAAATTTAGAAATCATTGTTCCTTTACCGGTGGCTGGGCTCATGAGCACTGAAGATGGCTACCAGGTAGCCCGGCAATATTCGTTGATAGATAAAGAAGCCAGGGAGGCGGGTTCAACGCTCAATTCCCCCTTCATGACCTTATCATTTATGGCATTACTGGTAATACCCCATCTGAAGTTAAGTGACCTGGGATTGTTTGACGGGGACCGCTTTGAATTTTTGAAATAAACGTATATCAAAAAAAAATCGTTAAAATATTTTAACTCTAAAACAACTGATCGAAGTATTGATATGAAATAAAGCATTTAATTAATTAGGCTGACAGGTCAGTATCTTATTAATTTTAGGGCACATTTTCGTTCGCATATTTTTTTATTATCGCATTTCATTTTCCCAATACATCATAACTTCTCACAACATATTGGGATGTTTTTTACCCAAACAGGGATTGTCGATCCCTTTACACTTCTCTCAATGCCTTTACAATTAAGCATTTCAGCATAATCTTTTTTATTGATTTTTCTGGCATTTCATTTGGCTTCTATACTTTGGGGAAAAACAACCCTAAAACATTTTAAATTGGAAAAAGATGAAAACAGCATTAGCGATTACTTCAGTAGAAAGCAAGGTTCTTTTTGCGGAAAGTGTTTTAATTGATTTTGTAAACAGGAATTTATCACCGGTTGACAACTCAACTTCAGAGGAATCTTTTTCACCGGGGTTCACAAACTTGTCATGGGCATCCACTGATATTCCTGTATATGGTCGCCTGGATATTCTATCAGCACCGAAGGATTATGAAACAATAGACAGAATTATCCTTCCAGTAAATACCCAATTTTTCATTACCTGCATCAAAGACAATACGGGTATTTGCCAGGTAGCCTGGAGTTTGTCCATGTCCTGACCGGGAACGAACAAATAGTTCTTTAAATTTTCACATTCCTTTTGTAACCGAAACTTTCAGAATTACGTCTATAAGACAGGAAGATGAAACCAATTAAAGAATCTATCATGAAAAAAGATTTACATATCAGTACCACATTTGATCAGCCGGTTTTTCTTGAGGACCTGGTCGAAAAACTAGCTTACCGTCATTACGATATCGGGTATGCCCAGGCTATTGTTCCTGGTAATTCCGAAGCTATTGAAACGTCGTCAACAGAGACCTACGTAAGCGGCGAGGTAGCTATAGAAGAAAACAGTGAGCAAATCAATATGCCTTTTATTACCCGGTTTTTATTTACCTGTACTAAAGGAAAAAAAGGGTCATATAAACTGGCCTGGAGTTCTTCTTTATCATAATTAAAACCTAAACAATGTTAACAATTTTGATGCTTGGATTATTGGTTTATGGATTGGCCAGTGCCATCAGCAAAAAATTAGGCAGTCAGCGTGACCTTAAATTTTAATTTAACCTGTTACGATTTTTATTTGTTACTGCGTTATTAATGCTTCCCGCATAAACAACTTTCCTCTTTACTTTCACCAAACCAGGGGAAACTATCAGCATTCTTATTTAGCTCCCAAAAAAATTTTGATCTTTGTTTGTTAAAATGCCCCGCTTCATTCATTGATTCTGCTTCATATAGTCTTCCATTCACCATTGTATACTTTATGCTTTCCGTATTCAATATGTTATTTAATGGATTTTTATCCAGTACAATTAAATCTGCCAGTTTACCTGCTTCCAATGATCCTAACCACTTGTCGAAGCCCAGGCTAAAAGCGGGATTACTGGTGGCTGTTTGTAACGCCTGGTGATTGGTCATCCCTCCCTGCTGCATTATCCATATTTCCCAATGGACACCAAGACCCTGTAACTGGCCATGTGCTCCCATGTTTACCTTCACACCTTCATCCGTTAATGCTTTTAAAGTTTTTGATATTAGTATATGGCCGTTCTCATATTCCTCTTCGGGTATCATCGTACGATGACGGCTCCTGGTATCGATCACTGACCGGGGTGTAAACCGAACTAAGCGTTCCTTTTCCCAAACATTATGATGCTGATACCAGAAATATTCTCCACTCATGGCAGCATAACTAACGATCAATGTTGGAGTATAAGCTGTAGCTGAATTTTTCCACAATTGCAGGATATCCTTATACAATGGAGCTACCGGCATATTATGTTCAATAGTGGTATGCCCATCAAGAATCATACTGGTATTATGATAAAAGGTGGACCCGCCTTCAGGCACTACTTCCATTTTAAGCTCCCTGGCCGCCTGAATGATCATTTGCCTTTGTTCTCGCCTCGGTTGATTATAACTTTTTACAGAAAATGCACCGAATGCTTTTGTTCTGCGCAATACACTTCTGGCATCATCAATAGAGTTGATCACTGTTTTAGAATTTCCATCAGCACCATACAAAATGGTACCTGTAGAAAATATCCTTGGACCTGTTTGAATTCCTGCTTTTACCAACTCGCTTTGAGCAAAAACCATTTCACTGTTAGCTGAAGGATCATGCATGGTTGTAACACCATAGGCCAGGTTGGCAAAATATGGCCAATGCTTTTGCGGAGTAATGCCGCTACGAAAATGTTCACCATGTGCATGTGCATCAATAAAACCGGGAAGGATCGTTTTACCCCTGCAATCAATTTGTAAAGTACCGGCCGGGATTGCAATCTCAGCTGATCTGCCTACGGCTTTTATAATATTATCCTCAACAAGGATAGTTCCGCTTTCAATAACCTCTTCCCCTTTCATGGTGATGATCCTGGCGTTGGTCAATGCTGTTAAGCCTTTTGGTTTATCCACCTTCACCATTAAACCGATATCAATACCTGTTTCGGGAACCTTAAATAAAGAATCAGGTTTATTCGCCAGGAACTGAAACCGGTCTTCCAGGTTGATACTGAAATATTGGTTGCCCAATGTATAATGCAGTTTCTGATTATTGCCCGACCAATGCAAGTTGATCCCCGCGTCCTTTGAAACAATTTTTACAGGAAAATCTTTTGTTTCGCTCCCGATAGTAATTGTCTTTCCAGTTTTTGGAAAAGGCGCAACATATACTTCAAACAGATCAATGAATGCGATCCATTTTTCGTCGGGCGATAGTGTAAACTGTCCACCGTAAGTACTTTTTAAATGTATACGTTCATCTTCCCCATCTAATTTACTGCTTGCATAACTCCTGTTCATGCCATTATCCAACTGGTAATAAATTCTGTCACCTGTTTTATTAAATACGGGCATGTCACCCGATATGTTAACAAAAGATTCATTACTCCCATCAGCAGCTATGTAATATATGCCGGGCCTTGCTGTATTAGCAGGTCCTAATACTCTATTTCCTCCTTCCTTTTTAAACACAATCCATTTCCCATCCGGTGAAAAGAATGGCTGACGATATATGGCTTTTGTTTTGGTGATCTTTACTGGTTTTGCTATTCCCAGCAAATTCACTTTATAAATGGAGCCCCCCAATGAATCATTCCATGTTGTATAAATTAAAACTTTACCGTCGGGCGAAAAAGCAGGCTCAAACTCAAAGCCAGCCATTCCATATTTAGCATCGGAATTATTTGTTATTCTTTGTGGTGATCCGGACGGCAATTCCTTTTTCCATAAAAAACCGACTGCATTAAACACCAGCCATTTTCCATCGGGTGACGTTACAGCCTGCCTGATCACATTTGCAGTAAACTGATCCTGGTTAATATTTTGCTGGAAACGCACCGCCTCATAAATACGCTGATTGACATGGCAGGTAAAGGGCACTTCAATGGCCTTATTTACGCTGTTTACATCTATCATTCTTATTTTACCCTGACTCCATATCACGATCTGTTTATCATCCGGCGACCATGCATAATTTGTATACAATCCAAATACTGACCAGGCTTCTTGCTGGTCTTTGCTTAATTGATCATAAACCGGCCATTCATCTCCTGTTTCCAGGTTCCGCAGGTACAATACAGTTTTAGTCCTTACTCTTTTTATAAAAGATAAAAGTTTCCCATCATGAGAAACCTGGGGCCGCACCGCACCACCCGGACCACCTGTTACTTTTTCAACCGTACCTTTTTCCCGATCAAAACGATTGATTACAAATATTTCATTATTCGGATCCTTATTGTACTGGAAAAATCCACCCGGATACATGTCTTCGCTATAATAAACATAACGACCGTCTGGTGAAATGGCGGGTTCATTTACATCCTGCTGATCATTTTTTCTAGCAGTCAGCTGCAAACCTTCGCCTCCGCTAATATGATACATCCACATTTCACCGGCACCTAAGGAACGCCCCGAAGTAAAATGTTTGCGGGCTATTATGTAATCGCCGTCTGGTGACCAGGCGGCATTATTCAATAACCGGAAATCCTCTTTTGTAACTTGGGTTGCATTGCTACCATCCCGGTTCATCACCCAAATATTATCTCCCCCACCTGCATCCGAAGTGAATAATATTTTTTTACCATCCGGACTATAACGCGGTTGTACTTCAAATGCATGTCCGCTCCTTAATATTTTTGCATTACCGCCTGATACCGGCAGGCTATAAATATCACCTAATAAATCAAAAATAATTTCATTCCCTTCAGGCGACATATCTACATTCATCCATGTACCTTCATTAACCGTAAAAGAAATTTCTTTATGAGGCCCCTCCGGATTGCTTACATCCCATTTTTTTTCTTTTTCTTTTTCCGGTTCCTTTTTTTCCTGCGCCTGGACTGAACAAACCTCAACCAAAAAAAAGGTAAATATCAAAAGGATATTACGATACATGCAGATAATTTTAAGCGGGAAGATAAACAAAACAGTGAAAGATATAATTCCTTTAAATGATGAATTTCAGATAGGCGTTTTCACTTATACAACCTGGTCTCAATAAAAATTATCGTAAATTAGATCAGCAGCTTTAATTAAATGAAAATAACCCATGTTTTCATATCGGTGATAATGTTACTTGTAATATCTGGCTGCACGAGGTACAAGGATAATTTTTTCCAGGAAAGAAATAAAAATAAAATCATTGCACTGCAGCCCCTGGGCAATTACGATTTGGTTCAGCTTACCTTTATCAGCAAAGAACTCAGTAATTATTATAAGAGACAAGTGGTCATTTTGAACCCTGTACCTATCCCCTTAACTTTTCGTTTAGCACCCAACGCCGAACTTTATTCAGCCGATTCTATACTAAATATGCTTTCAGGATTATTGAATACTGAAATAATAAAAGTTGTTGGAGTAACCAGTAAAAACATTTACATAAAAAAAGAATCTTCAGATAAAACTATAAATGAGCTTTCGGGAAATAGTGTCTCCCCTGTTTTTGGTTTTGGTGATTATCCCGGAAATTGTAGCGTAGTATCTGACTATTTGTTTAAAACAAGCGCAACAACAATTTTTCAACGAAGATTAAGAACTGTAATTATTCACGAATTGGGTCATAACTTAGGATTAGATCATTGTATCTTTAATAAATGCATCATGTCCGGGGAGAACGGGAATATTCCTATTCTCGATAAAAGTGGAAACGACTATTGCCATCGCTGCAAAAGAAAACTGAACCAATAAGAAAATATTCCGTCCCTGCCAGTAATTACCTGTCATGTGTATTCGGTCTCTTGTCATTTACAGATCACCAAAGTTGATTTTTGTACATTATTTATTATAATTCCTGTTTTAATTTTTTAGTAGTCCCGGAATTATTAATGGTTTCTTTATTATACGTAAATTAGAATTACCAAAAAACAACCGCATGAAAAAGCTCTTTTTAAACCAATCATGGATTCTTTTTTTTGGAATCCTCTGCACCCTGCTTTCACAAACACTTTCAGCACAGGTAACAACTGCCACACTAAGCGGCAGTATTAAAGATTCAAAAGGCGCCGGCCTCGAATCTGCAACGATTACCGTAGAATACCCCGATGCCGGAATTAAACAGGTCCTGGTCACCAGGTCAGATGGACGTTTTACTGTACCTAACTTACGGGTAGGCGGACCCTACCGGGTAACTGTTGATCACGTAGCCCATAACCAGGCCGTTTCAGAAAATATTTTTCTTGAGTTGGGGTTGAATAATACTATTGATTTTACGCTGCAGGATAAAACCACAGAATTAGGCGGCGTTACCGTTACGGCCAGCGGAGCCAGGATATTTGACAATAAACGAACCGGTGCATCCACAAATATCAATAATCGCTTATTAAAAGAATTACCAACCATCAGCCGCTCCGCAGATGATTATTTACGGCTGGCACCTTCTGCTTCCGCTAACTACAATGGAATTTCATTTGGTGGCCGCAATGGTCAATACAATAATTTTTCATTGGATGGCGCCGTATTTAATAATCCTTTTGGATTGGATGCCCCCACCCCAGGCGGTCAAACAAATGCACAACCCATTTCATTGGACGCTATCGATCAGATACAGGTAAACCTGGCTCCCTATGATGTTACTCAGGCTGGATTCACCGGAGCTGGTGTAAACACGGTAACCAAATCGGGAACCAACAAATTCTCCGGTACAGCTTATGTGTTTTATCGCAACGAATCATTAACCGGAAAAAAAGTAAACAAAAACAAAATAGTAGTTCCGGACCTGAGCCAGCTACAAACAGGTTTTACACTGGGTGGCGCTATAAAAAAAAGTAAGCTGTTTTATTTTTTAAGTTTTGAAACGGAACAAAGAAGAGATGCCGCTTCCAGTTATGTCGCCAGAAATTCTGGCAATGCCGGTAAATCCAATACTTCAAGAGTGCTGGAAACGGACCTTCAAGCCGTTAGCAGTATTTTGAAAACCCGCTTTAATTATGATACTGGACCCTACCAGGGATTTACACATGACCAAAAAAACTATAAATGGCTTGCAAAATTAGATTGGAATATAAGTGATATACATAAGTTGTCCTTCACCTATAATGGCCTGGATGCAAAAAAAGACAAACCTGCACACCCCAGCGCCATTGGTCGCCGCGGTCCCGATTTTACCACCTTGCAATTCCAAAATTCAGGATACGAAATCGTCAATAAACTAAACTCGTTTGGAACAGAACTAAAATCGAACTTCGGAGGTAATTATGCCAATAAGTTAAGAGTAGTGTATACATCCTTTAGAGATAACAGGAACCCTTTTTCAGAACCTTTTCCTGTTGTAAATATTTCAAAAAACGGCGTTCGTTATATTATAGCCGGGCATGAGCCTTTTTCCATTAACAATGTGCTAAACCAGGATGCATTCCAGGTTACCAACGACTTTAATATTTATAAAAGAAATCACACTATAACTGCCGGAGCTTCTTTTGAGTCATTTAAATTCGGTAATTCATTTAACTTAACCGGGTACGGTCCTACTTTATTTAATCCTGATTTCTTAAGTGATATTCAAACGTTCAAGGATAGCGTTCCTGCCGGAGGAGCTTATGTTTTTGGAGCCTATCCGCTGGATGTAGATGCAGCCGCTGCTAAAGCTGCTGCCGCGGCCGATAAATGGACCTGGTATTATCTCACCGTGGGACAGCTATCTGCTTATATCCAGGATGAATGGCAGGCCTCTGATAAATTCAGACTCACTTATGGTGTAAGAATGGATATGCCTGTTTATTTCAAAGATAAATTTGAATTTGTGCCGGCAGGTGGTGCATCCAGTTCACCAACCTTACAGAATAACGACCCCCTTGTATTATTTGACAAGGATGGTAAGGCTATTACAAACGGAGCCGGTAAAGATCTTGACAATACCCGGCTGCCAACCAAAAAACCATTGATATCTCCGCGGGTGGGATTTAACTGGGATGTAACGGGTAATAAAACAGTGCAGATAAGGGGTGGTTCCGGATTATTTACAGGCCGCTTTCCTTTTGTATGGTTGGGGAATCATATTGGTAACCCCTACAGTTTCTTTTATAACGTAACCGACAAGAATTTTAAGTGGCCTCAGGTATGGCGCACCAATATAGGCACTGATTTCAGGATACCGTCAGGTACTGTATTTACAGTAGATATTGCTTACACAAAAGATGTAAATGCCATGATGGTTCGTAACTATAAATTAGGCACACCAACAGGGGTCCTGAGTTCCGGAACCGGGGATAAAAGAAAAGTTTACCTGCCGGCCAACCAGGGCGCTGACAATGCCTATGTATTCACTAATACAAAAAAAGGATACCAGTTTAATCTATCATTACAGGCACAACAGAGTTTTTCAAAAGGATTATTTATGATGGCAGCCTATAATTTTGGAATAGCCAAAGACGCAAGTTCTATATCCGCCGAAATATCCAGTGATGCTTTTGACCGCAATCCCATATTGAACAATGCCAATACAGCGATAGAATCCAATTCCCTTTATGGCAACAGGCATCGTTTTATATTAGCAGCAACAAAAAAGTTCAATTACGGACCTGATAAAAAATGGGGCACTACTCTATCCATGTTCGGCTCCTGGACTTCAGGCAATCCATTTGCCTACGTATATGGAGGAGATATCAATAATGATGGCACGGCATCCAACGACCTGCTGTATGTACCTACCGATGCTGAAATTGATGTGATGCCTTTTGATCCCCTGCTTGATATTTCAGGAACTGTACAATCAGCGGCTGCCCAAAGGCTCGCATTCAAACAATTCATTTCACAGGATAAATATCTGAAAGACCTGAGAGGACAGTACACAGAAAAATATGGCGGTACAACTCCCTGGTACAGCCAGCTTGACTTAAGGGTGCTGCAAGACCTTATATTAAATGTCAGGAGCAAACAAACCATACAGTTCAGCATTGACTTTGTAAACCTTGGCAATTTAATAAGCAGTAAATGGGGTGTAAGGGAATATGCTACAACGGCAGGATACTTTCAACCTTTATCCGTATCCTACAATGGCAATGCTCCTACTTACAAATTTGACCCTTCATTAAAATCAACATTTGTAGAAAGTCCCGATCTGCCCTCCCGCTGGCAGGTACAATTAGGTTTGCGTTATATTTTCTAAACTAAAATTTATATGATTAAAAAGTCCTGGCCATCACCAGGACTTTTTTTGTTTAATGGATACGCAAAATAACTAATCGAATTTCACCGAAACTATTCCGCTGCTCACCGGAAATAAAGCTTTTATTACCCATTGGCTATTGTCACCTGTCCTTAGCTACTATAGATTTACATAAAATTGGAATATAGCATGGACGACTTTAAAAACTATAATGAAGAAAAAAGGAACAAGTGGGAATGCGGGGCGGATCGCAGCTGGGGGCATGGGCATGTGTTAACAGGATTGTTTCTTTTGGGCATTGGTGGACTTGCCCTGGCCAGAAGTTTTGGCGTGCCTATGCCTTCCTGGTTATTTACATGGCAAATGCTATTGATCGCTATCGGTTTTTTCATCGGCATGCGTAAAGGATTTCGGGAAGGAGGCTGGTTTGTTCCGGTCATCATTGGGGGCGCCTTTTTAATAAATGATTATTTTTTGCTGGGAAATCTGCGCCGGCATATCTGGCCGCTGGTGTTCATTGTAGTGGGAATGTATTTTATTTTTCGCCCCAGGCGGAGAATTAGTCAACAAAATTGGGAGCAAAAAAAAAATACGGGTATGCAGGCAGAAACAATAACACCACTAAGCGAGGAACAACATATACAGGATGATATTATTGACAGTACAAATATTTTTAGCGGAGCAAAAAAGGTGATCCTTTCCAAACGTTTTAAAGGCGGTGAGATTGTCAATATTTTTGGAGGTTGTGAAATCGACCTCACACAGGCTGATATTACAGACCATGCCATACTCGATATAACGGCGATATTTGGAGGGGCTACACTTATCATACCCTCCAACTGGGCCATCAAATCAGAAGCGGTTAGCATATTCGGAGGGATAACCGATAAACGAAGGATAAGACCTTCTACAGAATCCCCCATTAAAACGCTTGTAATAAAAGGAACAATGTTGTTCGGGGGTATGGAAATTAAAAGTTATTGATCTTGAGAAAAAAATAAGTCGTACTGATTTTGAAAAAAGTGATTAACCCTGCCTGGTGAAACGCAATTTTTCAACAAC
Source organism: Chitinophagaceae bacterium (assembly GCA_041743125.1). Taxonomy (GTDB): domain Bacteria; phylum Bacteroidota; class Bacteroidia; order Chitinophagales; family Chitinophagaceae; genus Terrimonas_B. Next base: position 6,305 of record JBGTNK010000081.1, on the reverse strand, counting down.
TTAATTATAATTTATTATTATGAATTGGTATCTGGCAAAAATGGTATTTCAGATCGTTTGCGGAGAAGGCAACCACAACGCCCAGTTTGATGAACAACTTCGCCTGGTTACAGGCAGTAGCAAGGAAGAGGCTTTTCAAAAAGCCCGGGATATGGGAACAAAAGAAGGAGAAACTTTCTACAACCTTAAGCAGCAGTTGGTACAATGGCAATTTATTAATGTCAGCGAATTATACCTGCTCAACGATCTCATAGATGGAGCGGAGCTATATTCCAGGATAGAGGAAAAAGAAAATGCAGCTGCATACATCTATACCGTAAATCAAAAGGCTTTAACTCTTTTTACCAATCACAGCAGCCAGTTGTTACAACTGGCCTGATCATCTATGCCAGCATCTCCATTTTCTGCCCGGCGCTTTTTATTTACGTTCAGCATCGCCTGGCTGGCGCTGATAGCAGATCATGTTATTCTTTTGTACTGGCTTGACTTTTCATTAAAGACGTCTATAACAGATAGTATAATCAGCAATTTACCATTGATGGGTGTTTGCCTGCTCATCCTGAATACCATCCGCTTTTACTTACCTGGAAGGGAACAGTATGGAAATATCCTGATCATGTGTATTGTGTTGACAGGGCTATGGCTACTATTTATTAAATGGCTGCTTGGACTTTTTTTAGGTTATGCAGAAGGCTATGAAATATTTTTACATCAGTCATTGATCACCCGGTTTAGTATTGGTTTTTTAATATTGGGTATTGTGACCATGATTGGCATTAATTGGTTTACCTGGCAGGATTATCAAAAAAATGAAGAGCGAAAAACGGATGCTGAAAAGCTGGCAAAAGAAGCTGAACTTTTTAAACTCCGGCAACAGCTTCAACCTCATTTTTTATTCAACAGTTTAAATTCGATCAATGCATTGATAGGATCAAGACCGGAGGAAGCAAGAAAAATGGTACAACAACTATCCGACTTTTTAAGGGGCACCATAAAAAAAGAAGAAACACAATGGGTGAACCTCCGGGAGGAAGTACAATACCTGCAATTATATCTTGACATTGAAAAAGTAAGATTTGGCAACCGGCTTTCTACATCAATAGAGATTGGCGAAGGCACTGAAATAATGAAACTCCCGGCCCTCCTTTTACAACCCATCGTTGAAAATGCCATTAAATTCGGGTTATATGATACTACCGGGGAAACCATCATCCGGTTGCGAACGGAAACAAAAAATAATGTATTGATCATTATGGTCAGCAATCCTTTTGACCCTGAAACTGCATCGCCCAATAAAGGAACGGGCTTTGGTTTGAAATCTGTACAGCGACGCCTATACCTTTTATTCGCCAGAAATGACCTGCTGACCATTGAAACAAAAGATAATATTTTTACAACCCATGTAAAAATTCCGCAGTCGAAACTAAACAACCCTATATAATAAATTGAAAAATCTGGTTTCTTCCGAACTATTTTAAATTTATATAATGAGCAAAATAATTATTGTAGATGACGAGCCCCTGGCAAGAAGTATGGTAAAGGAATATTTGCAAAAACATCCGCACCTGCAGCTGGTAGCAGAATGCGGCGATGGCTTTGAAGGTGTAAAGGCTATTCAGCAACAGCAGCCGGATCTTATTTTCCTGGATATACAAATGCCCAAGATCAATGGATTTGAAATGCTGGAATTGATCGACCAGCCACCGGCCGTCATCTTCACAACAGCCTTTGATGAATACGCCATTAAAGCTTTTGAAGCGCATGCCATAGATTATTTATTGAAACCCTTCAACCAGGAACGATTTGATAAGGCGGTAGCAAAATGGTCGGATCAAAAAAGTGTTCATCCTGCCGGAGCCTCACAGGAATTACTGCACACAGCTTCTCAATCACCTTCTCAAAATAACCGCATTGTAGTGAAGAACGGAAGCAAAATCAAGATCATCCCGGTGCATGATGTTTATTATTTAGAAGCAGCTGATGATTATGTAAAGATCCATACGCAGGAAGGCTATTTCCTGAAAAATAAAACCATGAATCATTTTGAGGAGGTACTCAACGGGCAGCAGTTTGTCCGATCACATCGGTCTTATATTGTAAACGTGCAACAAATAACAAGGATTGATCCATATGAAAAAGATAACCATATCGCTATCCTCAGATCAGGAGGCCGCGTGCCGGTAAGCAGGGGAGGTTACGGAAAATTAAAATCTGTATTGGGCTTGTAAGAAAATCAATGATCATCCAGGTTTGAAAAAATTTTAATCCTTGTTCTAATCCTTTACTTCATATATCAAAATGGATTTGGATTTATTCTTTAATGTTACATGCCCCACTTTCTGGCAATTAAATGATTCTTTAACTTTTTCAAACGCTTCTTCACTGATAATGATCTGTCCTTCCAGGGCAGCTGATTGCAATCGCTGCGCTATATTTACCGTATCACCTATCACGGTGTAATCGAGCCGCTTTAAATTAGCGGACCCTATATTTCCCGAAATCATTTCTCCGCTATTGATACCAATGGAAACTTTTGGAGAAAAAGAGATAAGATTTTGAGTGGGCGGCAGCTGTGCGATCTGCGCCCTTACAGCAAGACAGGCGTCGATGGCCCTGTCCAAATGAAATTCACCACGAAAAACAGCCATTATCGCATCGCCAATAAATTTATCAACATGGCCGCCCTGTGCCAGAATTTCCTTTACCATGATGTCAAAATAGTTATTCAGCAACTTGACCACAACATCAGGTGCTTCATTTTCACTGATGGATGTAAAACTGCAGATATCAATAAAAGCAACGGTAGCTTCTACCGTTTCATTGGCCATTAAAGAGGATTCAAATTCCCGACCGCCCATGAAATTAAGAACGGCCTCATCTACATACATTTTTAATATGTTGTTTTCTTTTATAGCTTTCAGCGTTTCCCGAACCTGGAGAACATGGTGAAGCGTTTTTTCCATGGTCACTGACAAGTCTTCAAAATTGATGGGTTTGGTAATAAAATCAAAAGCTCCACGGTTCATGGCCGTGCGGATATTTTCCATGTCCCCATAAGCAGAAACAATGACTGCTTTTATTAACGGGCTCGATTGATTTAACCGGGTCAGCAGTGTTAGCCCGTCCATCTCGGGCATATTAATATCGCTGAGCACAATATCAACATCGGGATGCTGAGTAATCTTTTCTAATGCATCGTTTCCGTTTACGGCAAAAATGAACTCATATTTTTGCTCACGAATTTTTTGCCTGAATTTCTGCTTGATTAGCATTTCGAGATCCGCTTCATCATCAGCCACTAATATTTTTGCCATCAGCTTTTATTTTTAATTTTTCTTTAAGTAAGGAAAAGTCAACAGGTTTTGTCAAAAAATCATCAGCGCCCAATTCTTTTGCTATATTAAAGTTTTCCGCATCGCCATAAGCCGTTATCATCATAACAACTGGTGGAGGCTCATGATATTTTTGCTTGATGTGCTTCAGTAAATCCAGGCCGCTCATTCCCGGCATATTAATATCAGAAAGGATCAGCACAGCCTCATGCTTGTGCTGGTTAAGATAAACCAATGCCTCTTCGCCGGAGAATGCAAATACAAAGTCCAGGTCTTTATTCCTTATTTCCCTGCGAAAGCGTTGCTCAAATAAAGTTTGAATATCCCTTTCATCATCTACTACTAAAATTTTCATGTTGCTATTTATTGGTGTAAAATAATAATAAACTCGGCACCTTCCTGTTCCTTTGTTTCCACTTTTAAATCACCCCCATGCGCTTTGATGATATCATAACTTAGGGACAACCCTAAACCCGTACCCTGGCCAGATGGTTTGGTGGTAAAAAAAGGCTGGAAAATTTTATCAAGTACCTTTTGAGGTATCCCCAATCCGTTGTCACGTACGGATACCATTACCTTTTTCCCTTCCCTTTTTGTTGTTACCATAACTTTTGGCTCATAACCGGCACCGGCGACTTTCTTTTTTTCAGTAACTGCGTAAAATGCATTTGTGATCAGGTTGAGTATAACTCTCCCGATATCCTGTGAAATAACATTTATATCGCCAATACTTTCATCAAAGCGTGTTTCCGTGGCGGCATTGAATAATTTATCCTTGGCCCTTAAACCATGGTAAGCCAGCCGTAAATATTCATCTGCCAGATTATTAATATTGGTGAGTTCCTTTTGCCTGTTACCGGTGCGGCTATGTTGCAGCATACCCTTTACTATTCCGTCGGCACGTTTGCCATGATGATTTATTTTTTGCTCATTGGCGGAGATGTCAAATGCCAGTGCTTTTACCTCTTCAAAATTTCCTTTTTCAATCTCCTCCTTCATTTCTTCGATGAGCTCGGTATTTACCTCTGAAAAATTATTGATAAAGTTCAGCGGGTTTTGAATCTCGTGGGCAATACCTGCTGTGAGCTCACCCAGTGAAGCCATTTTTTCAGATTGTATCAATTGGGTCTGGGTAGACTTGAGATCTTCAATTGATTTTTGCAATTGCTTAGTTCTGAGATTAACCTTTTCCTCCAATAGCTTATTTTCTTTTTTTAACTGGCGTGACCGGTAGACTACATAAATTCTTATCAAGGCGCCTGCGATCAAAGCATACAAGGCAAAGGCCCACCATGTTTTATACCAGGGAGGCAAAATGGTAAAACTTAATGTGGCCGGGGCACCCCAGCTGCCGCCGGGTCCCTTACTGCTCACTTTAAATATATAATCGCCCGGGGGAAGATTTAAATAATTTTCTGTAGATAAGTTTGCTGTAGGAGCACTCCAATTTTTGTCGATCCCTTCAAGGAAATAGCTGTACCACACGGTGTCTTGCTGCCCTGAATTAAGCTGGCCAAACAGAAACTGCATATAATTATTGTTATATGGAATTTCCAGGTTAACCGGCAGGTTATATGGACCGGTAACACTGTCCATTTTTAATCCCTTTGTTTTAGAATAGCCTGGGATGATGGGTTCCTGCCCCCGGGTATAAAAGGAATCTGCCGTCCAAAGCGTATCATTATCACCCAGCCTTTTGTCCTTTACAAAATATTGCCGCTGATTCATGATATGGAGACCCGTTATTAATGTTACAGATGAATCCGTATTGGCCTTAATATTATCAATTACGGTGAGACCGCGGTCACCCCATAGGTACTGGCCGTTTTTAGTGGCCAGGTCAGTGTTCCATGCATTGGTTTGTTCCCTGGTCAGCACTTCAGATCCATCCAGACCGGTAACCTTCCATTGTTGTGCTGCATTGGAATCATTGCTGACATAGGATGGAACTGGTGCCGTAATAAATATTGCTTTATTATTTGTTCCTGCAATAACACTCCCATTATACTCCTGCAATGACAATACCCTTTGGCCTGACAGGCCAAGTCCTGAAGCCACTGTTGTAATGGTCCCTAGTTTCTTATCAGCAATATAAATTCCCTGGTGGGTACCGATCCAAATGCGGCCATATTCATCTACCAGCATCATTCGCACGGAAGTCCCCTCCAAACCGGGCAGGCCACTTAAATTTTTTATGGTTCCTGTTTCCGGATTGTATACATCCACCCCGTTACGGCGTGTTGCCAACCAAACCAGTCCCTCCTTATCCTGTTTTACATCCTGGATATTAACATCACTTAAACCGTTTTCTGTACTGGCATGAAGGATAATTTTTTTTGAGGAATCGATCATATTGACACCATTACTGGGACCGGTAAGCCAGATTTTGTTTTCCCTATCTTTAAATACAACATAAATAGTATCGCTGACCAATCCTTCTTTTTTCCCCATATGTTCCAGGGTTTTTTGTACAGGATCAATGATGTCTAATCCACCGTTGGTAGATACCCAGATTTGTTTATTATGCCTGAGAAAAGATTGAATTAAATTATTAGCCAGGCCTCCCGATCTGTCCAAATACCGCACTACTTTTTTTTGTTTATCAATAATGGATATTCCCCTGTCTGTTCCTACCCAAATTTTATCTTCACTATCTTCCATCAGGGATATTACAATTTCGTTTCCTAAGGGATGCACTGTCTCGCCATTTTGCCCAATCAAATTCAAACCCAGGCCGGTTCCTATCCACATTTCATTATCTCCAGCGGGGTAACAGGCAATAACCAGGTTGCCTGCCAGGCCCTGATTTATATCTATATACCTTGTCTTTGCTTTTTTAAGGTCAATTATTTCGAGACCATTATCGGTTCCCGCCCATAGTTGACCCTTCTTATCAAATACGATGGAGATTTTAAAATTCCTCTTCAGGCCTTGTAAATGGGTATACTGCCTGATCATGCTTCTTTTTATATC
>JBGTNK010000080.1:0-21518 GCA_041743125.1 Chitinophagaceae bacterium | reverse complement strand
GGAGAGAAACTCATGGAAGAAACATTGTAGGAGGTACGAATTGCAATTTTGTTTTCGGGGGCTTCCATCAGCTCAATAGTAGCCCTGATAGCATCAGGCATATACATCATAGGCAGGTAAGTGTCTTCTTTCAGGAAAGATTCATATTTTTTTTCTTCAATTGCTTCATGAAATATTTCTATAGCATAATCAGTAGTGCCCCCACCAGGTGCTGATTTATAAGAGATCAGGCCCGGGTACCGAATGCTTCTGACATCAACTCCATATTTCATATGAAAATAATTACACCAGAATTCACCGGCATATTTACTGATACCATAAACAGTTGTCGGTTCAATAATGGTTTGTTGCGGGCAGTTTTTTTTCGGCGAAGTTGGGCCGAATACTGCAATAGAAGATGGCCAGTAAACTTTATGTAACTTTTCTTCCCGGGCAATATTTAAAACATTCAACAGGCTTTGCATATTCAGGTGCCAGGCAAGTCCGGGGTTTTTTTCTCCCGTGGCAGAAAGAATAGCAGCCAGTAAATAAATTTGTGTTATACCCTGCCGTATTACCTGCACATGTAGCATTTCATTATTCATTACGTCCAGGCTTACATAAGGCCCCGTCCCCTTCAGCAAATCATTTTCCTCACGCAAATCAGATGCTATTACGCTGGCATTACCATATATTTTACGAAGTGCCAGTGTAAGCTCTACCCCTATCTGTCCGCTGGCACCAATCACCAATATTTTTTCTTTTACCATACAAATTCTTGAAGCCCCAAAAGTAAAAGGTAAACTTCAATAAGCAACCGTATTACTCCAAACTATCCTCTATTTTTGCCGCATGGAAAAAATGTTAAAAGAACTTTTCGCCAGTCAATCATATGATGAAAAGAATTTTTTTTTAATAGCAGGGCCCTGTGTGGTAGAAAGCGAAGAATTAATTATGGAAGTGGCAGATAAAGTTTCAGGCATATGTAAAAACCTGGGTATTCCCTTTGTTTTTAAAGCATCATACCGGAAAGCCAACCGCACAAGCGCTACTTCATTTTCGGGAATTGGTGATGAGACTGCATTGACCCTTGTAAAAAAAGTGGGTGAAAAATATAAGCTGCCCACCACTTCTGATATTCATGCTCATGAGGAAGCATCGATGGCAGCAAAATACCTTGATATTCTCCAGATACCAGCCTTTCTCTGCCGCCAAACTGATCTGTTGGTTGCTGCCGGGGAAACAGGTAAAATAATCAACGTGAAGAAGGGACAGTTTCTCAGCGGCCCCTCTATGAAATTCGCGGTAGAAAAAATTAAAAAAACAGGAAATGAAAAAATAATACTCACTGAAAGAGGAACTACATTCGGCTACCAGGACCTGGTAGTTGATTACAGAAATATTCCATGGATGCAGCAACATGAGGTGCCTGTTGTGATGGATGTTACGCATGCTTTACAACAACCTAATCAAACTTCTGGTATTACAGGTGGTAATCCGCAATTGATAGGCACTATTGCAAAAGCAGCGATAGCAACCGGTGCCAATGGATTGTTTATAGAAACCCACCCAAATCCTGCCGTGGCAAAAAGTGACGGAGCCAATATGCTTAAACTTGATCTGCTGGAAGGTTTGCTGGTGCAATTAGTAAAAATAAGAAAAGCGGTTTTGGGATAATTTGTTTGGTCTCTTTCCTGCAAAAAATCAGATATTTTTCAGGTAAATAGACAGTAAGCAGATGCTCACCAAAAATATATTTGTAATCCTGTTGCTGGTAATTCAGTGGGTGGCTTCGGCCCAATCTCCGTTAAAGAAAGTATTAACCGAAGGTGATGGCAAAGTCATCATCATGCTGGCGGGCGGCACAGCAGATATGAGTTCATATATTCCCCGGCTTCAAAAGAATTATCTTCTTCTTTTAAAGTAGTGCATATGGAACATTTGAATGTTCAATATGCTACAGAATGTTTATTGCTTCCAATAAATTATTCTGTACGTACCGAAAGTGAAGCAATAAAAGTCACCCTTGATTCTATGAAAATTATAGATACGGTAGTGCTGGTGGGCCATTCCTATGGCGGATTAATGGCCCTGGATTTTGCGTTAAGGTATCCCCACAGGATAAAATCCCTTATTTTAATAGAACCTCCCGTTTTTTATTTACTTGATTCTAAAAAAGAATCCCCGGAAGGTTTTTTAAGAATGAAGGGGCTTGCTAAAGAACTTAAACCACGTAGCGTAATTACTGATATGCAGGGGGAAAAATTCAGATTTGCATTAATGGATTGCGCTGTTCAACCCATACGTAAGCATCCGCAATGGGCAAAATGGTTGGAAGAAAAAAACAGGCTTCGCGGACTTTCGGCCGTTGGAACTTATAAGACCAGCACAATCAAAATCCGCCAGTTCAATAAACCGGTGTTGATCATTGCCGGTAACCAGACTTTTTCATTTCATAAAAGAATCAACTATATATTGGCCAGTGAATTCCCCAAAGCAAAGGAAGTGATGGTTGAAAGTGGGCATGCTATACCGGCCACTGCTTCAAAAGAAATGGTACAATTGATTTTAAACTTTCTAAATGAACAGGATTAAATCTTTCACCTTATCATCCCTGTATAATTGAACCTTTTAGTAGTTTCAAAAATGAAAGCCATTCCGTTTGTGGAATGACTTTCTTTAATTTCGTTATTGTTTTATAATTGAGAAACTTACCTCAGATCAACTACTTCAACTCCGGGATACTTGTTTTTATCAAAAGTAAATTGGTTATCTGCTAAAGGGCTGTTCGTTTTCATACTACTCACTGTATAGGTATACCGATTGCCTCCATTTTCTAATACCTTAGTACTGTAAATGGTCTTAGCGTTCTTATCAACCTGTAAATACACTTTGTGAAAAGGCTTGCTTTTATCAGTAGGTGTCATTTCAATCTCCTGCAATGTTTTTCCTCCCAACTTTTTTTCGCCATTTAACAGGTATAAAAAATCCTTGTCATAAAAATTGGTGAAAAGTTTTTGCGGTGTTAAAGCACTTCCAGAAGCATCTACGCTATTTATGGTTACCTCATTACTATTTTTATCATAGTTCCAGATTGTATTACCATCACTGAATATTTCCTGTCCTCCAAAACTGACCTTGTATTTATTTCCCTTCATCCATACACTGCCATTTTTTGAAGACATTGGTTTTCCTTTTGCATCCTCTACTTTATATGCAAAACCAGCCTGAACAGAATTAAATGTTTTGAATTTAGCACTTACTGCATCCAATACCTGTTTTGCTGCCACATCATTTTTTTGAGCTGTTACCGCAAAACAACTTATCATGAAAGCCATTGCAACGTATAATTTCCGCATCATTGTTAATTTTATTTTAAAGAATATCTTTTTAAAAAGGGTGGCAAAAACAAGTAATTACGGTTATAGACTGGCAATGACCGTACCGGGTTGCAAAGCCAGCTTTTATCTTAACAACTTAATAACCCAAAGTATCCAGATGCTGCTGAAGATCCATTTCGGTTTTAATTAATACATCTCTGGCTTTGCTACCCTGGTTAGCACCTACAATGCCAGCTGCCTCCAGTTGATCCATCAATCGTCCGGCGCGGTTATACCCTAATTTCATACGCCGCTGCAATAATGAAGTAGAACCAACCTGGTTTTGAACGATAAGACGGGCTGCATCTTCAAATAAAGCGTCCCTGTCTCCAAGATCAAACTCTTTTCCTTCCAGGTCTTTTTCATCAATATATTCTGGCAATAAAAAGGCTTGCGGGTATCCATCCTGGTAACCGATGAAATCGGCAATTTTATCTACTTCGGGTGTGTCAACAAATGCACACTGCAACCGAACGATCTCTCCGTTATAACTAATAAGCATATCCCCTTTCCCAATCAACTGTTCTGCCCCACCGGTATCCAGGATAGTTCGGCTATCTATTTTGCTGCTAACTTTAAATGCAATACGGGCAGGAAAATTGGCTTTGATAGTACCCGTGATAATGTTAACAGAAGGTCGCTGGGTAGCTATGATCAAATGGATACCAACAGCACGGGCCAGCTGCGCCAGCCTGGCAATGGGCATCTCCACTTCTTTTCCCGCCGTCATGATAAGATCTGCGAATTCATCTACTACCAATACTATAAAAGGAAGAAATTGATGACCCTTCTGCGGATTTAACCGCCTGGCAATAAATTTTGTATTGTATTCTTTAATATTGCGACAACCTGCTTCCTTCAGCAGGTCATAACGATTATCCATTTCAATACACAAAGCATTCAGCGTATTGATCACCTTTTTTGTGTCTGTGATTATAGCATCTTCTTCGTTAGGAAGCTTAGCAAGGAAATGATTGGAAATAGTACTGTAAACACTCAATTCAACTTTTTTGGGGTCAACCAAAACAAACTTTAATTGTGATGGATGTTTTTTATATAACAGGGAAACAAGTATAGCATTTAATCCTACTGACTTACCCTGGCCAGTAGCTCCTGCCATCAACAGGTGAGGCATGCTGGCGAGATCAACAATGAAATTTTCGTTATCAATTTTCTTTCCAATGGCAATAGGTAAAGAAAAATTATTGTTTTGAAATTTGTCGGAAGCCAGCAACGAACGCATACTCACAATTGTTTTTTTAGCATTCGGCACTTCTATACCTATCGTTCCTTTTCCGGGAATGGGTGCAATAATACGGATACCTAATGCGGCAAGACTTAATGCAATATCATCTTCCAGGTTCTTGATCCTGGATATGCGGACTCCTGCTGCAGGAACAATTTCATACAAGGTAACAGTAGGACCCACTGTGGCACTGATCTTTTGTATCTCAATAGAATAATTGCGGAGTGTGTTTATGATCTGGTTTTTATTATTATCCAGTTCAGCCGGATCCTGTATTATTTTTTCGCTGCCATGGGTTTCCAGCAAATCAAGCCCGGGATATTTATAATTTTTCAGGTCAAGTGTTGGTTCATATGGTTCCAGATTCTCAGGTTTCTTAGCTGCAGTTATTGCAATCTCTTCATTTATGGTGGGTACTGTTTTTATTTCCAGTTCCAGGTCGGTTGCGGGGATCCGATTATCCGTTCCCTTCGTTTTATATTCATCAATTACTTCACCATTATGATGTGCTGGTATTTCCTCATGCTTATGCAAAAGATCCGCTACCATTTCCTTTTCAATACCTCCTTCCATTTCAATACCAGCTTCCTCTTCCTCCTTTAGTGTCATTTTCAAATCAAGTCGGGAATTTTCTTCCTGACTTTCATTTTCTATTATTTCATAATCGCCATTCGAGTCTTTCAATCTATTACCGGGAATACCCGTTTCTGCATACTTATCATTGATAGTTTGGCCGGTTGGCAATTCATTTGTTTCTGGTAAAACCAACATCTCATCATCCCCTATTTCTTCCTCCATCTTCCGGGCAGGCACTTTAAACGTTGGATTAAACTGCCAGATAAAATAAGCAATAGCCACCACCAGGAGCAAAGCCGCCGTACCAACAAAGCCAAATATTCCAATCAGCCAGTTGCTGATCATAACACCCACACCCCCACCAAAGGGAAATTCACCCGAAAATATAAAGGCAAGTGAAACGGATAATACCAATAAGCCGATTGTTACATATTTAAGATTGCGCCAGATAGAGAAAACCTTACGGTTAAGAAGTAAGTTGGTGCCTACAACAAAAAAGAAGGTACAGATCAGCATGGAAGCTATACCAAACCCCTTGTAAATAAAAAAATGAGAAACAACGGCACCTAATCTGCCCAACAGGTTGGATACCCGGGTGTCATTATCTGAAAGAAGTGCATAGGCACCCCGGAAAACTTTATCCTGGTCCTCTTTCCAGGTAAAAAAATAAGAGATAAAAGCTATGAAGAGATAAATAGCGATGAGCAGAAATACAACCCCGGTTATTTTCCAGGTGCGTTCATCATGGGCCAGGCTTTTCAGGCTCACGTTTTCTTCCTTTTCCTGCCTGAATGATTTGGAGTCAGCTTTCTTAGTTTCGGCATTTGGTTTTTTCGGGATAATCTTTTTCTTCTTATTGGCCATGGCGGCAAAGATAATATAGTTTGCAGTTTTCAACTAAGCCTAAACGATATTGAAATGCCCAGTTCCTTCCTGGCAGCATTCCAAAAATTTACCTGAAAGTAGTACCACAGAACAGTTTAAAGAATCAGGCAAGTATTACATTTGATAAATCAATATCATTAATACCAGGATGAGTAAGATTATTTTTTTTTCGGGATTAATTTTCGCCCTGGTATGTATTCAACACGTGCAGGCGCAACTCGCTTACCCAAATCACAGAGATACGATTGCTGCTGAAAGAATAGACATCAGTAAGATAACAAGGGATGAAAAAATTGGAGACAGAATTGCATTTGCCTACCTGGATCCGGACCGACAGCTTAAAAAAGCTTACCCGGCACTTGATTTTGAAAGAGGTTCTATCAACAAAAAATTCATACCGGAAAAATATGTTACCAAAAAAGCGATTCTCCGCTTTCACCTGGTTAATAACTCCGACAGTGTGCAATCGGTTTGGTTGTTTCCAGGCTTATATTATTGGAATATTCAGTTATATGAGCTAAAAGATTCTGAAATGGTTAGCATTCCTTCAGTTTTGCCTGAAGAACCAAAAGAACTGAGTTATAGAAAGATCACACTTGCCGGTTATGATTCGGTAACCCTAGTCACTGAATTAACTCTTGTACGTACGCACCTCAATTCCATAAGACCCAGCCTCATTAACCCGACGCACCTTTCTTCCTTTATAAATAACCTGGACAGCACCAATGTGGAATCAAAAGTGATCACCTATTTATTTTGTGGTTTGCTTTTAATGATGATCCTTTTTTCACTTGCTAATTATTTCCAGGGTGGCAACCTGGAATTTCTTTATTACTCCGGCTACGCCTTTTTTCTGGGGCTGATGCTTTTTATAAAAGCCATTTACAGCTATCATACTACCTGGTTTGGGTTTTTCCAGGAAACCTACCTCGACCTTATTATGCAAAATACCGGGATATTAATGTATATGCTTTTTATGCAAAAATACCTGGCTACCAAAAAGAAACATCCTTTTCTCTACAAAATTTACAATGCCGGCATGGCTTTGCTGGTCATTTCAACTTTAGTATTCTCCTATGCCCATTACCTGACTCTGAACTTTACTCTTGAAAATAGCATTGAGAACATCACTAAAGTGATGTTGCTGGTGCTGGTCCTCATATTCCTGGTATATAGTTTAAAACATTGGGAAGACAAACTATTGCGATACCTTTTTTGGGGCAACCTATTCCTGCTGATCTTTTCATTGATCTCCCTGCTTTTACTTACCGGTATTCTTGCATTTCCCAAACTGCCCTCCACCTTCAGGTTCTCCCTATTTTATTACGAGATCGGGCTGCTGGTGGAACTCATCTTTTTCCTACTGGGTTTAAATCACAAGAACAGGCAGCAAATCATTACGCAAACCAAAGAAAGGGAAAGGTTGAGAGCAAAGGATAAAATGAATGAGTATGAAAAAGAGATCGCTGTTTATAAAGCCCAGCAACAGGAACGGGAACGCATATCCGCCGATATGCATGATGAGCTGGGATCAGGGATGACTGCTATCAGGCTGATGAGCGAAATAGCAAGAAATAAGATGAAAGAAAACACGCCGGTTGAAATAGAAAAAATTTCCCATTCCGCCGATGAAGTGCTCAATAAAATGAATGCGATCATCTGGAGCATGAACAGTGGTAATGATACCGTTGATAATCTTGTTTCTTATATCCGTTCCTATACATTTGAATATTTTGAAAATACCTCGGTTGAATGCAAGATCATTACCCCTGCTTTTATTGAACCGTCGGAACTAACTGGCGACAAAAGACGCAATCTTTTTTTATGTGTAAAGGAAACGCTCAATAATGTATTAAAGCATGCCCATGCCACCGAATTGCAAATTGATTTTCAGATCGGCAAAAGCTTAACCATAAAAATAATGGATAACGGAACTGGCATTGACCTGCAAAAGATCCGGCAATTTGGAAATGGATTGAAGAATATTGCAAAAAGAATGGAAAGTATCGGGGGCGTATATAATATAGAAAATAATGGGGGCACTATTACCACTCTTCAATTACCCCTTTAGAAAGCAGAATCAAATAATGATTACCGAAAAATTTACACCGGCAAATACTTATAAAAAAGCTTGTATTGATGTGTACCATCCATTGAATTAAAAAATCTTATCTATCCATTTTTCAAAACGCCGGCAAATAAAAGCAACCAGCCAGCTATCAGGAATAAACCCCCGAAAGGAGTAATAATCCCTATGCCTTCCAATCCTACTTTACCCGTTGCCTTTAAAATTATAAGCAGGTACAGTGAACCTGAAAATAATAATATCCCGGCGCAAAAAGCATAGCCGGACAGTGTCAACATACGGGAAGGAAACTTGTCAAAAACCACGGCCACAATCATGAGGGCAAATGCATGATACATCTGGTATTGAACACCTGTTTGAAAAGTATTTACCGCATCCGGAGTTACAATTCTTTTTAAACCATGAGCACCAAAGGCGCCCAGAGCAACTGCAATGCCGGCAAGAAGGGCTCCGGTGGCTAAAAATATTTTATGCATGAAAAACTTTTTGTATGAATTGATCTAACGTAATATTTTCTTCTTCCACAACCATACCCGCCTGTTCATAATATATCTTCCGGTCTGAGAATTTCTTTTTTATATACGTTTTCAGGTTATCCTCAGACAAATTTTTTAGAAGCGGCCTGTCTTCCTTTTCCTTCAACAATCTCTTAAATAACGTATCAATAGTTGTATTCAGCCATACGGTTGTGCCAGACTGGTTCATATATTCTATATTATTGAAATAACAGGGAGCGCCGCCTCCACAAGACATAATAAATGTTGAGTGATCTTCTGTCAGGCTGTATAATAATTCCTTTTCCTTTAGCCTGAAATATTCTTCCCCCTCACCGGCAAAAATTTCATTAATCGATTTTTTCTCCGCTTTTACGATTTCCTCATCCAGATCAAAAAAAGGCATTTTCAATTTTTCACTTAACAGGTGGCCCCAGTATGTTTTGCCGGAACCCATAAACCCGATCAGATAGATTTTCATAAATCCCAATTGAAATCTTAACGAAAAAAAATTCTTTTATCTAACAGAGGAATCTAACAAACATCTTTACGATAAGCTGAAAAAAACGATCACCCGGTAACTTTTACACAGCACTTTAATTTAAAAAAAATTAACCCGGGCTATCTAAAAAGTAACAGACGGCTATTTAAAAGCATTCAATCCTGTTACATCCATCCCTGTTATCAGCAAATGAATATCGTGTGTTCCTTCATAAGTTATCACACTCTCCAGGTTCATCATATGCCGCATTACGGCATACTCCCCGGTAATACCCATGCCGCCAAGAATCTGCCTTGCTTCCCGGCAAATATTAGCAGCAATCTCACATCCGTTTCTTTTTGCCATACTCACTTGTTGCGGAGTCACTTTTCCTTCATTCATCAGTACGCCCAGCCTCCAGTTTAGTAATTGTGCCTTGGTGATTTCCGTCACCATTTCCGCCAATTTCTTTTGTTGCAATTGAAATCCACCAATGGGCCGGTCAAACTGTACCCTTTCTTTTGAATATTGAAGAGCCGTATCATAACAATCCATAGCAGCCCCCACTACACCCCAGGCTATTCCATACCGGGCTTTGGTTAAGCAACCCAATGGGCCTTTTAATCCACTTATATTGGGTAGAATATTTTGCTTTGGCACTTTAACATTATCGAAAACCAATTCACCTGTAGCGCTGGCCCTAAGACTCCATTTGCCATGCGTGGTTGGAGTAGTAAATCCTCCCATTCCTCTTTCAACAATCAAACCTTTTATAACCCCATCTTCATCCTTGGCCCATACCACGGCTACCTGCGCAAAAGGAGCATTACTGATCCACATTTTGGCTCCATTTAAAATCACATGATCTCCTGCATCCTTTATATTCGAAAGCATACTGGACGGATCACTTCCATGATCGGGCTCTGTTAATCCAAAACATCCCAGCCACTCACCACTGGCTAATTTGGGAAGATATTTTTTACGTTGTTCCTCGTTGCCATATTCATAAATCGGGAACATAACCAGCGAACCCTGTACCGAGGCGGTTGAACGAACACCGCTATCACCGCGTTCCAGTTCCTGCATCATTAAACCATAGCTAATATAATCCAGGCCGCCGCCGCCATATTCTACGGGAATGGTAGGACCAAAACAGCCCATGTCGCCCAACTGTTTTACAATTTGTTGCGGAAACTCTGCCTTCTGTGCATAATCTTCAATGATGGGAGAAATATCATTTTTTACATAACTACGTACTGCCTCCCGAACATGTTTATGTTCTTCGGTCAGTAAACCATCTACATCAAAATAATCCGGGCTAATAAAGTTGTCAGTACGGGCAGCCATAGAGCAATTATTTTTATTGGCGCAAAGGTAGGAGAAAGTTGGCCCGGATAAATTTGAACTCTTTTTAGAAAAAAATTCACTTCACTTGATTATAGCGACTAAAACAAATAATGAAAAAGATTAAACCATGTGTAAATTGAAAATGGTAATAAGGATTGATTTCAAAAAAAATTCAATTCCCTCCTGCCAGTTTACGCTTGTTTAATGTAATGCATCAAATCTTCATATTATTTTTTCTTCTGCCTATTATAAAAAATATAATGGCCAGGCCAATCATTGGAATTAAAGGATCAAACCACGAACCACCTTTAGCAAAAATCAGATTACCAATAGCAACAAGAATGCCGCCTATTCCCCATGCAACGGTAGTGGGTAAAGACCATGCAATGATCTGAAGATTTACTTCTTTAATACCCACCATACGATTGACCACCCAGAAAAGACTATCATTAAAATAGCTAAAGAAAAAACTTCCGGAAGTGGCCGCTAATGCGGCGAAAGTGAGGTTAACACCTGCCACTTCTGCAAGGATAGGAGCAGTAATAGAAGCGGAAGTGATCATAGCAACTGTAGCAGAACCCTGGATCAACCTGACTACGGTGGAAACAAGAAAGGGTATCATAATAGGGGAAAACGGGAGATGAGCAATTTGTTTTGCCAGTTCCGTACCGGCCCCGCTTTCACGCACTACAAATCCCAATGCTCCTCCGGCACCTGTAACCATAAGAATAATACCAGCCGATTGTAATCCTTCCTCCAGCCTGGCTGCCGTTTGTTGACGGTCAAGAAAGGGAACCAATGTATATACGGCAATTAGTGTACTGATGCAAAGAGCTATAACGGGACTTCCGGTAAATTGAAAAAATTGAATGATCCATGGCAAAACCATGCCGCCCGAAGCAGCCAGCGAAGGAAACAAACTGATCAGCGCTTTAATAAGTATCAGCAGGATGGGCACGATGATGGGAAGTAAGGAAAGAGTAAGTGTAGGTAATTTCTTTTCAGTCTTTTCCTTTATATAATTATCATGGATCGTTTTCAGGCTTTCATCGTTTGTAGTGGTGCTGATAAAATCCGGATATCTTTTAGCCAGCCACTGTGCATACCATACAAAGGCGATGGTGCAGGGAATGGCCAGAACCATACCGGATAAAATCATAATACCAATATCAACACCAAATATTCCGGCTACTCCCAGCGGACCCGGAGTGGGCGGCACCAATGTATGTGTAACGATAAGGCCACCGCCAAGCGCAACAGCCATGGTTAATAAAGAACGATTGCCCTTTATAGAAAATGCTTTCGCAATAGGATATAATATTACAAAAGCAGAATCAGCAAAAATGGGAATGCTTACAAAATATCCGGTCAAAGCAAGGGCCCATTCTTCCTTACGTTTTCCAAGCCATTTTATAAATGAATAAGCGATCTGCTCTGCCGCGCCGGAAACTTCCAGAATGCGACCCATCATAACACCGAGACCAATCACAATTCCTATTGTTCCCAGTGTGGATCCAAAACCTTTGGTGATCGCATCGAGTGTATCGTTGACCGACATACCTCCGGTGATGCCTGCAATACATGCCGCACTGATCATGGCGATAAGCGGATGCACTTTGGTACGGAGCACCAGGAATATAAGAACAAACACGGCAATGGCCAGTCCTATAACAGCTGTTGGTAAATAGTTCATCAGGTTTGTTGCTTATCGGTTAAAAATTGTGTGATAAAATCGTCAAAATTTTTGTCAACCCTGAATCCCATTTGCAATGCTGTTGAATTATCAATAGCACCTGGCCAGCTGCTGACTATTTTATTAATGCTCTCATCGGGTTTAAATAAAATTCTGTTGACAACAGATGAATCCGTCATTCTCTCAAGCGAGTTCATCATTTGTTGAACAGTAACACCAATACCGGGAAGATTGACTGTACGCCATTCGCCAAATACAGAAGATTCTATTTGCGCACCATGTATTAAATTTTGAATGATCGTATCGGGGCTGGATAACCAAAGTGATAAATCCGGGGATACAGGACATATAGCCTGCTCGTTGTTTAATGGCTCGCGGATAATACTGCTTACAAAAGATGAGGCAGCCTGGTTGGGCCTTCCCGGCCGCACACAAATAGTAGGCAAGCGCAGAACCCGGCCATCCACAAATTTTTTTCTTGCATAATCGTTGACCAGCAACTCCCCCATTGCTTTTTGTGTACCATAGGAAGACCGGGGTGTTGTGGCTGTATTATCATTTACAATGGCAGGTAATTCGCCACCAAAAACGGCCAATGAACTTGCAAAGACAAACCTGATATTATTATTTTGAAAACGACAGGCTTCCAGCAGTTGTCGGGTTATATCCAAATTTACTTTCCATCCCAGGTCAAAATCTTTTTCTGCATGACTACTGACCACTGCGGCCAAATGGAAAACGATTGCTGTTTTTCCTGATATTAGTTTAGTGGTTTCCCCTTCTTCTGACAGATCAAGCTGTCGACAGATCACCCGCTTATCATTATCCGGATGTGGAGGCATGATAATGTCAGCAAGAATTAATTCTTCAAAATCAATAGTACTGTTTAAAAGTTCATGAGCAAGACGCTGACCAATAAACCCTGTTCCCCCTGTAATGATTATTTGCATAAATTGAAAAGCTTAAACCGGTATGGTGGCAAAAAGATAGGTTAAAGATTTAATATTTGACCAACCGGTGCACAACCCTTTCTTATGAAATATTTTTAAAGCATCCCTTAATGATTCGTCTATGTATATGAATGCAAAAGAAAAAATCGACCAGTTGCCTCCTCAATATAAAGAAGACTTACTTATTTCAATCCGCAATCATTTTATTGAAAGCAAAAAAACGATCATCGTGCTGGACGATGATCCCACCGGCACACAAACTTGTTATGATGTAACCGTATTAACATCGTGGAATAAAGAATTGATCGCTGAAGAATTAAATAAAAAGCCTTCCATATTATTTATATTAACTAATTCACGCAGCTTGCCGGAAAAAGAAGCGGTTGATTTAACGATGGAGATCGGACGAAATTTAAAGCAGGCCTCACTGGAAACCGGCCGGGAGATCATTGTAATCAGCAGGAGCGACTCAACTTTAAGAGGCCATTTTCCGGCAGAAGTGAATGCCATCGCCACCGCTTTACAATTGAAAGAGCCTGTTATTGCTTTAATACCCGCATTTATTGAAGGAAAGAGATATACTATTGGTGATATTCATTATATAGAAGAGAATGAAGTGCTGGTTCCGGTTTCGGAAACGCCTTTTGCAAAAGATGTTGTGTTTGGATATAAACATGCAGACCTTAAAATGTGGGTAGAAGAAAAAACAAACGGCCAGGTAAAGCCCTCTATGGTTCATTCCATTTCTATAGATGATATCCGGAATGGTGGTCCGCATATAGTTGGTGAAAAATTGAAATCATGCAGGGGCGGTTCGGTGTGCATCCTAAATGCTGCCAGCTACAGGGACCTTCAAGTAATTGCCATGGGATTGATGCTTGCAGAAAAAGAAGGAAAAAATTTCTTGTACCGAAGTTCGGCAACCATTGTTCCTATCCGTGCGGGCATGGAGTCGGGTAAACTTTTTATTCCTGAAAAGAATGAATTGATTTCTAAAAACGGAGCTCTCGTTGTGGTAGGATCGCATGTTCCAAAAACTACCCAACAACTTGAATGGTTATTAAAAACCGGGAAGTATGAAAACATTGAAGTGAATGTTAGTGATATTTTGAGCGATGATGAATTACCTGGTAAGCTGCAAAATATAATTAAACAAACGGATCAGTGGATAGCATCAGGTAAAAATGTGGTGATACATACCAGCCGCAAACTGGAAACTGGCAAGGATGCAGAAAGTAATTTAAAGATTAATGCAGCGGTATCAGGTTTCCTTGTCAAAATCATGAAAGGGCTCAGTACCAGGCCAAAATTTATAATTGCAAAAGGCGGCATCACTTCAAGTGACCTCGCAACTAAAGGACTTTCGGCTGAGCGAGCAAAGATCCTGGGTCCTGTTCTACCGGGAGTACCTGTATGGCAGATGGATGAGGGAAGTAAATTTCCCGGAATTATGTATGTTGTTTTTCCCGGTAATGTAGGAGGCCAGAAATCGTTGGAGGAAGTTTGTAGACAGTTGGATGAAGCTATGGACTATTGATTCAGTAACTGGGAAAATATCATTTGACCTCCTGACGGAATTATTAATTATTGATTTTTGCAGCTGATATATGTTTGCCTGTATCTGTATAATGACGAAGACGAATTATTTTACCCTCCTTATCAAAAGTCCACAGATGCATTTCTTCATCGCGGTAATGGCCGCCCGTAGATGGAACATCTGCTTCAATAATAAATTCTACTGCTACCTGGTTTTCATTACTCATAATGGACACAACACGAAAATCAAGGATACGAAGTTCACCTACGATCCTAAAAAACTCAAGGGCGCCCTCTTTTCCTTTGCGTGGCTGTAACCAGGGCACACCGGCTTTCTGTGCTGAATTATCTGCCCATAATTCCCAATCCGAGTTGTCAGCTACACAATCAATAATGGAAGGGATATCGCCTTTGCCAAAAGCTTCATAAATACTGTTTATAGTTTGGAGATTATTGTTCATAAAAAGTCGTTTAAATGTGGATGAGATTTTCCATCATTGAAAAATAAAGCTTACCATTTATAAAGACCATCCAAAATCATGATTGGTTAAATACGGGCTACCAAAATTGGAATTGAAGTTATATTTTTTTGGTGGAATTTATTTTAAAGGAAGCTTGATAATCGAATTCGTTCGGCTCCTTTATCACAATTCCACATTTATACCAGTGTTTATATATCCTTTACCAAATGCTGATCAAATCCCAATTCCACCAGTCTCTCATAAGCATCCCATATTTCAACGGGTATATGCTGGTAAATTTGAAAACCTTTTTCAGGATATAATTTAATTCGTTGCAGGTCGCCGGCCATAATATTGATCACTTTCTCCATAGGTATTTCATCTGTAGAATATTCATCAAAACCAATTTGAGGAGAGGTAACGATGAGCTTTTTTCCTGGCCAGTGTTTTTTAAAGGTAGCATAGCTCCTTCTTTCCATATAGGGTTTTTGCACCACGATGAAATGTTGCGGATGGAGGCTCTTCTCCTTCAACAAATTTTGTGTAAATAAAATATTCTCTCCAGTATTGGTTGATTTATTTTCAACCAGGATGGCATCGGCCGGCACTCCTTTTTTTAAAGCGATGGCGGCAAATTTATCCGCTTCTTTTTCCGTCCACATGTCCTGGGTAAAATTTCCCAAACCGCCGGACAGGATCAACCACGGCGCCCATCCCTCGAGGTAAAGTTCTGCAGCCCGGTCAGCTACCCGCAAGTCGTGACTTCCCAAAGCCAGTACACAATCTGCTTTTTCCAAATCGTGATGCATATGGTGATAATCCCATAATTTCCTGGCAAGAAATAAAACTTCTTTTGTAAGCATGTAAAGAGAATATTTAAAAATAAAAAAGCTCCATCACCTGATGAAGCCGGGTGACCCCCCTGGGGCTCGAACCCAGGACCTACTGATTAAGAGTCAGTAGCTCTAACCAACTGAGCTAGGGAGTCGGGTGTTAAGAGTGCAAATTTGCCAGTTTTTGCCCATTTTTATACCTTTTTTACAAAATTGTTTCGTTAGAACACATTCAAACTGCCCGCTTTATAGGTAAAGCGTAGCAAATAGTGTAGCAAATTTTCAAACCATGAAATTTTTGACTGTCATTTACCTTGACAAAAGACGTGAAAAATCCGACAAAACCTATCCCTTAAAACTTCGTGTATCCTACCAAAATGAAAGACGTTATTACGGTATTGGCATTGACGTTACAAAAGAGGATTGGCAAAAAGTAAATTCCACAAGTTCTAATAGTCAGCTTAAGAAAATCAGGGCTAAGACCATCCAGATAACTGACGAAATAGATAGCCTTATAAAAGAAATCGGAGAATTCAGTTTCCAAAAGTTTGAATCCCTTTACCTGCATAAAGAACAAAAGTATTTCCGGGTAGAAGAAGCATTTAACAACTATGTAATGCAATTGAACAAGGAAGGAAGGGCCAGTACAGCAGAATCTTATTCTAATGCCAGCCGTTCGTTATTGGCATATAAGGCTCACTTACAATTTGACTGCATTACTCCTACATTTTTGCATGAGTATGAAGATGGGATGCTGAAACGTAAAAGAACACTTTCCACAATTGGCATATACCTACGTTCATTACGAACATTGATAAATAAGGCTATTGAGGACGGCGTAATAAAACGGGAACAATATCCTTTTGGCAAGAGAAAATATCAGATATCAATGGGACAGAATATCAAGAAATCACTTTCAAAGGAAGAAGTTACAGCCCTGTATTATTATGATATACTTGCGAATTCACCAAAAGACAAGGCAAGGGATTTTTGGTTCTTTAGCTTTCTTGTTAATGGGATAAACTTTAAGGACATCTGCACCGAAACGATCAAATATATATGAGATCAATTGGCGAAAGATTTCTCTTTAGTGCAACATGATTTTTGATTGGATCTCTATTAAATTATGTAAGTTTAAATTCTGCTGATGTGTTAAAAAAATTTCAGGCACATTCCTTTTAACAAACATTTTCGATCTTAAAGGGGGAGTTTTTTTTATGACTTCTTTCTTTTTTGCATCAACCAGTGTTCATTCTCTCTTGGGTCATTTGTTTGAAAAAATAATGCTTAATAAAGAAAACTATTATAACGAAAAATAAACTACAGCCAACAGAGTAAGCAAACGATTTCAACCTAAGTATACATCTACATTACATAAATGGCAAGTTGGAAAGGTTGGCAAGCCTTTGTTTTGTGTTTATAACTGTGTTATTACTTAATAAGGCTTAAATACTCCAAGATGTTGCTGTCATTGTTGTGTAGAAAAGTATTAGTAAATTACTAGTCAATTCTTAATAATGAAAAAAGATAAAACTCCGACTATTTCTATTTTTTATCTACATCTCTTCGTATGTGTATTTGTTGGGGTAATTGCTTGCAAAAAGAATGCTACCCAAAAACATTCTCCATTTGACAGTAAGTTTAGTTTTAGTTACAACGGAAATAAATATATACTCCCCTTCAAGGAAGGAAATTCGGAATGGACAGCAACCAATGGTATTTACATTAACCGACCTGACATATTTAATGGAACAATTCATTACCCTTATACTAATTGTGCTTATTTTGCCCCCCAAGCCAACGGGCTTTATGTTCAGGTGAATACAAACTGCCAACTCTCAGTATCAGGGTTTCCAATAGATTCTTTAATGGTATATCTTTATCAAAGTGGTTCCTATAATATAACTTATAGAAATTGTTACAAAAAAAAGGAATATGATATTTTTACAAGCAGTACTATATTATATGATGTTTGTGATGCAGATGGCACGTTTAACCTCACACTGAAAAATAAAGAGAACAAAACCATAACTATAACTGACGGTACGTTTCAGGTATATAGTTTTAGAAGGTAGTAAAAAGAAAATTCATTTCCCAAATTCACTAAGAGTGAGTTCTTACATTATAAAACACCCCTTGCCAAGTTTGCCAACTTGCTTACAATGCCATAACTATAATTCAAAAGCATACCCTAATATTCCAAATACCAGTTCAAACAAGCAGATTTTTTAAGTATCAATTGGCCTTTTTTAATAACATTACCAATCTAACTTAATAACGTTGTAACTGTAAAATTTGCATTTGCTGCTTGCGATACTTGATTGAATATATCTCTTCTGTTACTCTTGTAAAATAGTTTCCGTTGCTCAAAGAATAATTGATAGCAACGCTTCTTCTTTGAGGAAGAGTATCCTCGCATTGGCCGGTGGCGTGGCCGCTTTTGCATACGCCAGTCTTCAGAATCGCACTCAGGAAAAACAACCTGTTGAAAAACAACAAAAGAAAGAATTAAAGAAAGAATGCAAAAAAAAGATTGATGTATGGGTAATAATTTTTACTCGTTACTTACTACCACCCCATCCAAAACGGGGACGGTATTTTTTTTGCGCTGAACCATTATAAATGGGAAATTATTCTTCCTTGAAGAATGATAGGAACTTTCGTACCCGACTTTTTAATTGGGGAAATAGGAAGGAATGGTTTATCTGGTTAATTCATTTTTCAGGATCTGGCCCACTTTAAAGCTAATTTGGGCATTTGTTTTCCTCCCAAAATGCTAATAGGTGGATCCCATTTAACTTTAATCCCACTTAAAGCACACAATGATCTGATAATTAGTCATTTAAAAATCGATTTGTGAAAAATGCCTCCTGTTTTTTATATGTGCCTGAACACCAGGTTTTTGATCTAACCTGGCAATTAATTTTTGGTAAAATTTACTTTTTGATCCACCCCTCTGCTTCAAATCCTTAATTTTGTCTTCACACGCTAACCCACACTTAAATTCTCCCATATCCAACTGCATTAGGTAGTTTAAAAAAGTTTATCAGGCTTTTTAATGGGGCATATGACCGAACAGGAGAGCAAATAATTTAATTAAGAACAAAATAAAAAAGGGAGGCAGCATGTACACGTACGACTTATTGGAAACGGGATGTTATTACCTGGTAAAAGAAAAAGGTGATTCACCAATTGTACTTATAAAAGTAGTAGTAGAAACGGATCAATGCGTTTTTATTCAGCGGTTTGAAGACCCGACCCTGACAGAATGGAAACAAAAAAAAGCGGGTTTGTTCGATATTGTTGAATGCCTGAATGATGAGGCTGTAAAGCAATGGGAAGAACATTACAGCAGTGAAGATGCCTACTACGAAGAGGACGACGAATAGGTAAACCTTTTATGTAATTCTTTTTACACAGTGATTAGTATGGATTACTTTTAATCCAACCTAATCACTTTTTTTATGCCTGTTTATATATTTAAAAGAATGACTTTTATTTTCTTAGGTGTGTGGATAAGCTTTTTATCCTTTGCACAGCCGGCACCCGCAACCTCGGAAAATGACCTTCCAAAAGATTACTTGACGAAAGAATTTCATGCGGGCCGCAGAGATGCCCTTCGCAGCATAATGCCCGAAAACTCCGTAGTAGTTGTATTCGCCTATCCGGAACGTAATTACTCCAACGATGTGGATTATTTCTATCATCAAAACCCGGATATGTATTATTTCAGCGGCTATAAGGAACCTCATTCACTTTTGTTGGTTTTTAAAAGTGACCAGGCAGATGAAGCAGGGAATAAATACAATGAATTATTATTTGTGCAACAAAGAAATGCAAAGGCTGAGCAATGGACCGGGAGAAGATTGGGAACGGAAGGGGCAAAAGGTAAACTGGGATTCCGTATGGCTTTTGATGGAAATGAGTTTGCCGGATTTCCAATTGACTTTTCAAAATTTGATAAGGTTATTTTTCCAAAAATTCCTGAGGATATTGGAGATAACAAAATGAATAGAGCTGACCTGTTTGACCTCCTGCAGCAATTCAGAGAAAAAGCAAACATACCTTCTGATTATTCAAAAGATAATAGATATGATAACCAGGTTTATTACCAGATAACCGCATCCCTGCGGGAAATAAAAACATCGGAAGAATTGTTGTTGTTAAGGAAAGCGGTGGAGATTTCCTGCATCGGGCAAAATGAAGTGATGAAAGTAGTACGTCCTGATATGAGTGAACTGGAGATACAAGGCCTGCACGAGTTCGTACATAAAAAGTACGGAGCTGAGGGGGTGGGTTATGGCTCCATCATAGGTGCCGGTGAAAACGGATGTGTTCTGCATTATATGGAGAATAGTAAAACAAGGATAGGTAACTCTCTTCTTTTAATGGATGTTGGAGCCGAATACCATGGATACACCGCTGATGTTACCCGCACTATTCCGGCCAACGGTAAATTTTCTCCTGAAGAAAAAAATATTTATCAACTGGTGTACGATGCACAGGAAGCTGCTTTTAAAACATTGAAGAACGGATCGAAATGGAAAGATGCCGAAGAAGCCGCCCGTAACACTATTGCCGACGGATTAATAAAACTTGGAATTATCAAAGAAAGATCTGAATCAGGAAAATATTATCCGCACGGATTAGGCCATCATATCGGACTAGACGTTCATGATCGTGGCAATTATGGCATTATGAAAAAAAATATGGTAATGACGGTTGAACCTGGCATCTATATTCCTGAAGGAAGTGACTGCGATAAAAAATGGTGGAGCATAGCTGTTCGGATTGAAGATGATGCACTGGTAACAGAAACCGGTTATGAGTTGCTGTCGCATTTTGCCCCGCGCAGTATTGAGGATATAGAAAAAATGATCGCAGAAAAGAGCCTGCTGGACAATTATAAACTGCCTCCTTTAAAATCAGGTCAAAAGAAGGGATTCTGATACTATTTTCAAAACAACACGGCAACAAAGCAAGTTAAATTTTATAACAGCGTTCCTTTAAATTCAACGCTACCTGTTCGTTGGCTTTATATGAAGGGCATCTCTAAAAAACCTAAGTTACGAAGCAATGTTTTAGCGTAAACAGTTGTCTGAGATAAAAACAATAATCATGTCCAAAGCAAGAGGATTATTTGACGAGCAAATACGGATGGAGAAGTTGAGTAAAAAGCAAGACCCGTTAGAACGGTTGAGTAGTCATATTGATTTTGAATTTTTCCGCCAACCTCTCCGGCAATTTTTTGATAAGGAAGTTGACCGTAGTAAAGGGGGCCGTCCGGCATATGATTATGTGCTGATGTTTAAAGTGCTTATTCTGCAGCGTTATTATAACCTGAGCGATGATACAATAGAGTATGCCATATTAGACCGTTTGAGTTTTATGCGTTTTTTAGGGCTGGGTATTAACGATCCGGTACCGGATGCCAAAACGATTTGGCTATTCCGGGATAAACTCACTGCCGGTGGTATGGTAGAGAAATTATTCAGCTATCTCGATAAGCAGTTAGACAAAGACGGGATCATAGTACACAAAGGCAAATTAGTAGATGCCTCAATTGTAGAA
>JBGTNK010000079.1:0-2092 GCA_041743125.1 Chitinophagaceae bacterium | reverse complement strand
TTGCAATCGTATAAAAAAATGTAAAAATCTGTAGTTTCTCTCGACAAGAGCCTCATTGTCGTAGCCCAGAATGAGCGAAATAAGAAGCAGGGGATTTTATTAAAAGATTGCGCCTTCACGGCCGGCGGGCCGGCTTCAACTACTCTTCTATTTTTGATTATTCCTATAGCGCTTTCTACTTCTGGCGACCTGTTCGCCATAATTCATAGAACGACGGGGAATGCTCTGAAAATAATGTAAAAACCTGTATAGCTTAACTGATGCCCTAAGCCGCATAGCGGCGAGTGGCTGAATTTAAGCGTCGAAGGATTTAAAAAGGAATGCTTCCTTTTTTGTATTTTAGTCAAGACCTTTTGTACAAGCAAAAGGTCTTGTGCCGGCCCCGCACAGGGGCAAAAGAAAAAATGAATTAAAAAAACTTTGAAAGAAACAGGACTTCCGCTAAATGATTCCAAAGATCTCTGCTGATCGCATGAAATGCGATTTCAACTGTATAAAATTCTTATGCTTTATCTGATTTATAGCACTTTCGGTATTTTGAAGATTATATTTTTTGCATTCATATTGCAAAAGAGCGTAAGAAAAAAACACGTTAAATATATGTTTTTCTTGTAGTTTTTGTTTCTGAGATTGGCAATCATTGAGGCCCAATTTTTGTTTGGCCGTTCTAAAAAATTTTTCAATATTCCAACGATAGCTATAAGCTTGTACATGCTCACGGGCAGAGGCTTTATAATTGCTAATTTGATATGTAATAATGGCAGTCCCATACTTTGTAACTCTACGCAATGCTGTAAAGTAAAAGGAAACATCATACCATCGAGCTTGTATGGTGCGCTTTGGTCGTTTCCCACTCATTATAAATTTAGAACTTTTTTTTATTTGAATTTTCACACCATTATCATCAATTACTCGATTAGAATGAAAGCGCATCTCAAATTTTATATTTTGAAAAACAAGCCATTTAAGAAATGAAAAAACAGCATATAATCCATCGGCTAAAACCATATAAATTGTTAATTCTTTTTGAACTTTAATAATAAGATTCTGAGCAATTTCCCATTTTTTAAAGTGATTATCGTTAGCAAATTCTGCCGATATCCAAAGTGCTTGGTCTATTGGAATTGCGATATCTCCATCTGTGATAACTGCAACAACGGAACATAATGACCTGTATGTTTTGCGATCGCTTGAATCGTAATTGTCGCATGTTCCAGAAATTATTTTCGAATAAATCTTGAGAATAATTGTGTCATCAATAATTAAGTAGAGTCTTTTTCTTTTTAATGTTTTTTTTATAACCCTAATTAGATCTTGTGACGTTGCAGCATTATGTTCCACTATTCGAGCTATTGTATCTCCACTTTTGCCTACTTCGCGAGCCAAAGCTTCGAAGGTTTTTCTATTGGATATAGACAGAAGTAATGCAATCGGATAAGTTAATTTGCGTTCAGTTCCACTGAGCATTGAGCTCTCCTTTTTTGAGTTTTCTTCAATAAAAATCAATATAGGAGAGTTCAATTATTTTGAAAAGCTTGATCTAGAGAGATCTTTCAATTAATTGCGGAAGTCCTGTACTATCTCAACATTATTCAAAAGAGTTCTCATTTGAGAAACTACTCCTGTTATGTTGTTCTGCAGAGTGCCATGGTATTCAATTAAATATACCCCTGTTGCGCTCGGAACAAATCCAGTAAATCCGGTAGCGCTACCAGCTGTTGTCCACCCACTTACTTCGCCTATTGCGGTAAATTCCACTGGTCGAAAGACATACGCTGAGACAACTGTCTGGGTGCCTGTAGCATAGGCAGAAATAAAGTTAGTTGTTCCATCATTTCCCGTCACACCCTGGCTTCCCGTTGGGCCTTGATTTCCGGCTTGTCCCTGAGTCCCTGTTATTCCAGTTCCACCAGTCATGCCTTGGCTACCCGTTGGACCTTGGTTTCCTGTTGGTCCGGTATTACCCGTGTCACCTTGGCTGCCAGTCGGGCCTTGGTTTCCAGCAGCGCCTTGATTCCCTGTGCTACCAGTAGGTCCTTGATTTCCGGTATCACCTTGCGATCCAATGGGCCCTTGGTTACCAGTATCCCCT
>JBGTNK010000078.1:0-3824 GCA_041743125.1 Chitinophagaceae bacterium | reverse complement strand
GAAATAAAGGTTGATACGAAGGAAGGTGAAGGAAGTGAGTTTATTATACTGTTGCCAATAAATTAAATCTGATAAAATCATAACGCTTTTACATAAAACTGATTCTTTTTGAATATTTATAACAGCTTCATTTAAACAGCTGGCATATGAAATATTTTTATAAAACAGGAATATATTGCCTGCTTATTCTTTTTAATGTTTGCCAAAACAGCATCGCTCAAAACCAAACCTTACGTTTTGATCACATCGGTATTGAAGAAGGGCTTTCAAATAATCATGCAACAGCTATATTGCAGGACAGTAAAGGTTACATTTGGGTTGGCACCGCGGATGGTTTAAATAAATATGACGGCTATACTTTCACCAAATACAGGTTTGATCCATTTGATCCCAATTCTATTTCACAAAACTGGATATATACTATTTTTGAAGATAGTCAT
Source organism: Chitinophagaceae bacterium (assembly GCA_041743125.1). GTDB lineage: Bacteria > Bacteroidota > Bacteroidia > Chitinophagales > Chitinophagaceae > Terrimonas_B. The sequence continues at coordinate 3,384 of JBGTNK010000078.1, read as the reverse complement.
GGGGTGATCTGGGTTTCATCATTCGAAGGCATGTGTAAGTTCGATCGCGCCACTGAAAAATTTACCCGGTATAAACCTTCTCCCAAAGCCCGGTTTTCTGATCCTAATATTGGGGTTATAAATGAAGACAACGATGGAATGATTTGGGTAGGAAGCTATTCAACTGGATTGTGTCGTTTCAACCCGCAAACAGGAAAATTTTTACCAGACTCTATTGATTTGGATTATCCAAGGTCGCCGGATAACAAGGCCACCTGGCCTAACGATGCGATAAATTGTATTTATAAAGATACGGAAGGCACACTATGGGTGGGAAATACAACCGGCTTACACAATATAAAACTAACTGCAGCTAAAGCTGGTCAACCATCAGGGTATAGCATTATACATTACCGGCACGATCCATTTAATCCAGATAGCCTAAGCGGTCTTGTATCATCTGTCTTCGAGGATAAGGCAGGTATTATCTGGATGGGAACTAATAATGGATTAAATAGTTTGGATAAAAAGACAGGCGTTTTTAAACGATATCAACATGACCCAAAAAATGCTCATTCAATCAGCAGTAACAATTTATTCGCATGGGGCGGTATTGGGATCAAAGAAGATCATCAGGGTAATCTATGGATATGCACCAGCAAAGGATTGAATAAATTGAATAAGGACCGTACTGTTTTTACAAGATATTTTCACAACCCGAACGATCCCCACAGTTTAAGTAATGACATTATTGAAAGCCTCGAAATCGACAAGGCAGGCATTTTATGGGTGGGTTCGAAGGGTGGTCAGCTTAATAAAGCAAACCTGAATGATAAAGGTTTTGGACTGAGGCGTAATGATCCAACCAATATTAATTCTTTAAGCAGTAATGAAGTCACCAGCATAGTGGAAGATTCATCCGGTATTATCTGGATAGGAACTTATACGAGAGGATTGAACCGCTGGGACAAAAGGACAAATCAATTTACTCATTTCAGGCACGATCCTGCCAATCCCAAATCACTGAGACACGATGCCGTTCATGCGATTTTAGAAGACAGGCATGGACATCTATGGGTAGGCAATGGGGATATATTATCCCTTTTCAATAAGCAAACAGGCGAGTTCACTCACTATAAGAGTAATGAGGCAAATTATAAGGCAGATTGGCAGTTGATTAAAACTATTGCTGAAGACCGGGAGGGGCTGCTTTGGTTAGGGGCGGGACATGGCATTAAAAAATTCGATATAAGAACACGTAAGTTCATAAAATACTATCAACACAGCAAAGGAGATTCCACCGGCATCAGTGATTATAACGCATTAGCAATCTATGAAGATTCAAGAGATAATATATGGGTGGGCTATGGCAGTATCGCTACTGACCGGATAAATAAACGAACCGACGTCATTACTCATTATAAACATGATCCGCAGGATACTGCGAGCATCAGTTCTAATAATGTCCTTAGTTTTTACGAGGACACTAAAGGAAATCTGTGGCTTGGAACATGGGGTGGAGGCTTGTGCCATTTTGATTATCAAACGGGAAAATTTACAACATTTACAGATAAATATGGGCTGGCAGATAACACCATATATTCTATTTTGGAAGACAACAAAAACTATCTCTGGTTGGGAACACAAAATGGGCTTTCACGGTTTGATCCTGTTAAAAAGACTTTTACTAATTACTATTATAAAGATGGATTGCAAAGCAACATTTTTGCAGTTGGTGAAAGTTTGCGCTCTGCTCATATTAAGGGGGAGGACGGCACATTATATTTTGGAGGACCGAATGGATTTAATTTTTTTGATCCGCTTCAACTTAAAACGAACAGCTATATACCACCTATTGTTATTACCCAATTTAAACTGTTCGATTCATTGGTAAAAGGCGCTAATGAATCAAAAAAAATGGTATTGGATCATGATCAGAATTATTTCTCATTCGAATTCTCTTCTTTAAGCTTTTACAACCCAACCAAAAATCTATATGCCTACCAATTGGAAGGAGTAGATAAAGGTTGGGTGTATAGCGGATCAAGACGCTACGTTGCATATACCAATATTGATCCGGGTACTTATGTTTTTAAAGTGAAAGGAACAAACAACGACGGGGTTTGGAATGAAGAAGGAACTTCTATTACAATAATAATTAATCCTCCCTGGTGGCTCACCTGGTGGGCTTACTCAATATATGGTTTGTTATTGGCTGCCGCAATTTTTGCTATTTATAGAATGCAAAGGCAACGTATCATCCGCAGGGAAAGACAAAAAACCCAACTGAAAGAACTGGCGCAGGCTAAAGAGATTGAAAAAGCATATCATCAACTGAGGTCTACCCAGGTCCAGCTCATTCAATCAGAAAAAATGGCTTCCCTTGGTGAACTCACCGCTGGCATTGCGCATGAAATACAAAACCCTTTAAACTTCGTCAACAATTTTTCTGATGTAAGCACAGAGTTAGTTGATGAGATGAATGCTGAAATTGATAAAGGAAATACTGAAGATGCAAAATTAATAGCGCATAATTTAAAACAAAACTTAGAAAAAATAAATCATCATGGTAAACGGGCAGGTGATATTGTAAAAGGCATGTTGCAACACAGCCGCAGCAGCAGTGGTGTAAGAGAACCAACAGATATTAATAAACTGGCTGATGAATATTTACGCTTAGCTTATCATGGTTTAAGAGCAAAAGACAAATCATTCAATGCTACAATGAAAACTGATTTTGATGAAAACATTGGCAACATCAATATCATTCCGCAGGACATTGGAAGAGTACTTTTAAATTTAATAAACAATGCCTTTTATGCAGTAACAGAAAAGAAAAAGCAAGCCCCCCCACCCCCCGAAGGGGGGATTAAGAACCCTCCTGCTGAATACGAACCAACTGTTATAGTTAGGACTGCCTTGAACCCCCCTTCGGGGGGCAGGGGGGCTGAGGTTGTGATTAGTGTAAAAGATAATGGCAATGGTATACCACAAAAAGTATTGGATAAAATTTTTCAACCTTTCTTCACTACCAAACCAACAGGACAAGGAACTGGTTTGGGTTTATCATTGAGCTATGATATTGTAAAAGCACATCGTGGGGAGTTGAAGGTGGAAACTACGGAAGGAAAAGGGGCAGAGTTTATTATTCAATTACCTTCAATATAAGCGATGTAAAGAATGAACAAGAACCCATATCTGAAGCAAAACCCGGGATACTAAAAACAAGGTTCTCTGTTTGCAGTGCAAATTATAATTTGGGAATGGAGTGAGTAATCTGAAAAATATACCTGCTATCGATTAATTTATTTTTCATTCAGATAGCTTTTAGTTTTTAAAGATGCGAATAAACTTCTATACCTCTTTTCTGTTTGGTTTGCTGACAATGTTGGGCATATTGTTATG
>JBGTNK010000077.1:0-2949 GCA_041743125.1 Chitinophagaceae bacterium | reverse complement strand
GGTTCAACCGGATGAATGGGTTGCTTCCGAGTATGGTAAAGTGAAATACTTCTATGATCAGTTCAATCTTGGAGAAAAAACAGAAATAGAATTTTTTAATGGAGGGCATTCCATGCGTATCGAAGGAACATTTAAATTTCTGCACAAGCATCTCAACTGGCCTTAGCCTGATCTATTTCAATCAAAAAATGATTTACAAAATGTTCATGATAAAGAAACACAAGTGTAATGATTAAACTTCACGTCAGTGTATATATTGTTATTATAACTTTCTTTCTACTTGCCTGTAATAAAAATCAACCTGCTGAATTTCAAAGACCGCGGGATCCATGGGCTTTCCGTTCGGTTTTAGACAGGCAACCCCGGATGCTTACTCTGGCACTGGATGACGAGTGTTATGCAGCCTACGATCTTGCTCATTGTTCATTGTATAAGGTGTGGAAAGGAGGCGTCACCATGGAAGGTGCCGCCTATACTGACAAAAAAAACGTGCAACCAGCTTCCTGGGGAATGGCCTATTACACAGATACCCTTCAGCATGATAAATGGATGGTAGAAGTTGATGGAAAGAAAGATTCATTTCAGATGGCAAGTAAGGGTTACGTTTTCCGTGATAACCAGATCTACCTGAAATTCTTATTGATCCTGGCCTCAAAAGATACTATTCATATTGAAGAGCGACCGGAATTTATAAAAAGTGAAGAAGGAAAGCCAGCTTTGGAAAGAATGTTTACAACGACAGGAGTGCCAGAGGGTATTACTATTTCCCTGGAGTCCCTGGATACAATCTTTAAACTGAAGTCAAATAAAACAAGTCGTTTAGTTCATTATTTCAATCCGCTACCAACACAATTTCCCCCGGAACAACAGGATGAGTATGATCACCGCGGCAGGTATTATATGGAAAAAAGTGACTGTTTTACCTGTCACGAAATTGATCAAAATACGGTGGGACCTTCCTTGCATATGATGGCTCAACGATATCAAAATGAAAAGAACACCATTCAGCGATTGATCAGCAAGGTTAAAAAAGGAGGAGCAGGAGTATGGGGAAGTTCGGTAATGAATCCCCATCCTGATCTTAATGAAACAGAAACAAAGACTATGGTGGATTATATCCTTTCCTTAAAAGCTAAAGAAAAAGTAGAAAATAATTTGGAGCCAGGTGGTAAAAAAACAACCGTTGCCAAATACGTAAAACCTGGGTTTGGAACTGCACTTGAAGGTGTTCATCCAAGCTATGATCTTTATACTATCCGTAAGCAAAATTTTCAACCCCGCGTTGGAGGATTAGCATTTCTCCCAGATGGCCGTTTATTGGTAACTACCTGGGATTTTGTAGGTGGAGTTTATCTGCTTGACGGAGTTCAGACCGGGGATACCAATAAAATCACTGTAAAGCTCATTGCATCAGGGCTTGCGGAACCATTAGGTATTGCAGTAGTGAATGGAGAAATATTTGTTTTACAGAAACAGGAACTAACAAAGTTAATAGACCTGGACGGTGATGAAATTATTGATGAGTACCAGGCTGTCTGCAATAGTTGGGGAGTCAGCGGTGATTTTCATGAATTTTCATTTGGTCTCTTGTACACGGATGGCTACTTTTTCTCAACTCTTTCGTTGGCTATGCGGCTACTATCCGGCGAAAGACAAAAACCGGATCGTGGCAAAACTATTAAGATCAGCATGGATGGTAATTTTGAATGGATCAATTATGGCTTGCGTACACCGAACGGAATTGGCATTGGCGCAGATGGGGAAATATTTGTAACGGAAAACCAGGGAGAATGGATACCGGGAAATAAACTGATACATGTCAAAAAAGGAGATTATCACGGGATGCCCTGGGGGCTTCCGGATCCGTTGTCTGCACCGGCAACCACTCCCCCGGCTATTTGGTTGCCCGAAGATGAAATAGGAAATTCTCCTTCGCAACCTATATTAATGCAGGATGGACCCTATAAAGGACAAATGCTTCATGGCGACGTAACACATGGAGGTATTAAACGTGATTTCCTGGAAAAAATAAATGGTGAATACCAGGGTGCTGTCTTTCGTTTCTCGCAGGGATTGGAAGCCGGTGTGAATCGTCTTTGCTGGGGTCCTGATGGTGCACTATATGTTGGAGGAATAGGAATGGTGGGTGGCTGGAGCTGGAAAGAAAAACAGTACGGTCTTCAGCGAATGAAATACAATGGAAAATCAACATTTGAAATGCTGGCTGTTCGTGCTAAACCACTAGGCTTTGAAATAGAATTTACTGACCCGATAAAAACCGGGGAAGAAATAAAAGCTGCTGATCTTTTCGTTCAGCAATGGTGGTATCTTCCTACTGCTGATTATGGCGGACCAAAAAAGGATTTGGAAAAATTAAAAGTTACAAAAGTCAATATATCAAAAGATCGAAGCAAGGTTTATTTGGAAATCCCTGGTTTAAAAAAAGAGCATGTTGTTTATTTCCGCTTGCCGGAAAACCTTCGCAGTGCCGGCGGGCAATCTCTTTGGTCCTCAGAATCCTGGTACACTCTAAATAATATTCCGGAATGAAATACTTATAAAATATGAGAAATCAACAAAACGGAACCAATAAGATCAACCGCAGAAAGTTTGTTAATGATACAGGCAAATTAATGGCTTTGGGCATGGTGGGATTATCATCAAATGCTATGGTTACTCCCGGTAATTCAAATATTATAAAACGCTTATCAAAAATCCGGATCAAAAATGTTGATTCAAATTTTGAAAGAGAGCCTCTTACTCCTTATCACTTCAAAGGAAGTTTTGTTACCGATCTCTGGCAATCCGTAGCCAGGCTTGAATCTGAATCTGGTATTAGTAAGACAGGCCTGGGAACTCAGAGTGTGCTTTGGTCTGATTCAAATGTATTTACTGAACATTCAGAAAGTGGCGGCAATGCATTAATGTATGCTTTGAGTGAAAGGGCAT
>JBGTNK010000076.1:0-2955 GCA_041743125.1 Chitinophagaceae bacterium | reverse complement strand
AGCCGGGATTGTTTGCCCATTCGAGTGTATGTCCCGCTTACTGATTGAAAGAAGCATCTTGAAGAGCCGTATGAATCGAGAGGTTCACGTACGGTTCTGTGAGGAGCAGGGGGTGAAAATCCCCTTGCTTACTCGACTGGCTGTTGTTTTCGTCTACTTAAATATAAATAAGTAGCAAATGGTAAAAGTGTGATTTGATAAATAAAGAAAATGGTTGTCCAAAATCCGTCTAACTGATGTCCGCCGTTAACTACTAACATTTGCTTCCCTAGCGGACCACCAGAAAAAATCACAACACTAATCAAATTCCATCCTAAATGAAGTCCGACTGGCAGGTATAGCGAGTTTGTCAATGCGAATGAAAATGCAAATAGAAGTCCTCCAATCCCGGTTAAAAAAAATATATAAATCATTTGAGGAAAGTCTCCCCAAACGCCATAAGAGAACCAATGATAAACTCCAAAAACGATAGAGGATAATATGCAGGCATTTTTAAGTCCCAATTTTTTGATGCCAATGTAAAGTAAAGCACCTCTAAAAAGTAACTCTTCAATTAAAACAGATTTAAGCATCCAAAAAGAGCTATTCAAAAATGTTATAAACGTAAAATGGGGGTTAAGGGTAAAGGTTGATTTTATGACAATTATAATTAAGTACAAACAAAATGCACAAAGTATAGCTGATAAAGAAAATCCGAAAATGAAGTCCACAATTCTCTTTTTTGTCGGCTGAAATCCCAATATTAGTAAACTACTTTTATCGTAAACCCACAGCAGTATTCCTGAGATCAGTAGTTCAACAATAATTATAACCATAATTGTTTGTCGTTTTACTTAAATTTTACTGCAAGTGTGTGGTAAAATAACAGCCAACGTCAGTTTGTGAAAAAACTATCTGCGGGTATATAAATATACACACAATGTGAATGAACTCTAACGACGTATGATTTTTGAGTAAAAGGAGTATGCAAAAATATATTGAAGGAACTAATCGGCATCAAAGTTATTTCAGTACACTGGAAGACCAGGTAAGTTCAGATAATGCAGTACGGCTGATAGATGCATTTATTGACAAGCTGGATTTGGAAAAATTAGGATTCAGAAAAATCATACCTAAAAGCGAAGGCCGTCGGCCATATGCCCCGCAGGTACTTTTAAAACGGTATTTATATAGGTATCTCAATAAGTTACCCAGCCTCAAACTGCATACCCGAACGGGTAGTATATATGTGGTGGCGAATCTTTTGAATTCATTAGTGAGAGGTTGGCAAAACTACTATTGTTACTTTATCAAAAGAGATCTGAACGACCTGTGGCGCTTTGTGAACAGACGACTTGAAAAGTGGTGCAAATGGAACAAGCGGATGCATTTGCGGAAGAGCCGCCTATGGCTTAATACTTTGTATAAGATGCAGCCCGGTTTCTTTGCCCATTGGAGTGTATATCCCGCTTACTGATTGAAAGAAGCATCTTGAAGAGCCGTATGAATCGAGAGGTTCACGTACGGTTCTGTGAGGAGCAGGGGGTGAAATCCCCCTTGCTTACCCGACTAGCTGTGGTTTTATCTCGCCACATTAAATTTTGCATTCGGAAGTTCAACTTGAAGCTTCACTTTTGCTTTCAGTGCAGTGAACACTTTCATTAAGGTGTCAATTGTAACATTGCTTGCGTTGCTTTCAAGTCGAGAAATTTGTGCTTTTTGTACTCCAACAAGTTGTCCTAGTTGTTCCTGGGTCAATTTGCGTTCTTGTCGAGTTTCTTTGATTGCTTTCCCGATTAAATCCATCTGCAGTTCATACTCAAATTTTTCTCGATTAGGAGTTCCTTTTTTACCGATTATTTTGTCTTGAACTTCGTCCAATGTGTAAGTTTTCATGCTCTACTTTTTTAATTTGTCATTAAAATATTTTTTTCTCTGTTTCTCTGCTTTGTCAATTTCATTGTCGGGTACTTTGCTTTGCTTTTTAACAAAACCGTGTGTCGAAATCACCATAGTGTTTGTATTGTCTGTCTTATCCCAAAATGCCAAAAGCCTATACTGTAACCCTTGATAAAGTGTCCTAAATTCCCAAATGTCGTCAGTGAGTTTTTTGAATAGTTCACGGTCGTGTTTTTTGTTGGGCTTTTCTGATGTTGTAAAGTATCTTATTTGAATGTTTGTCCTCAAGTGTTTTCAAAAATTCAAATGCATCACTCAAAAAAATTATCTCAAAGTAATTGTCTATACTAGCATTTGTCTAACAATGCAAATATAGAGAAAGTTTCGTTATAATGAAACTTCATTTTTTAGTGAAGTGTCGCCCAAAAATTACAGCTAACAAATAAAAAAGTATCCGCAAGGCCCCCTGGAAAACCCCGCATGTAAAGAATGTTGCGGGGTCTTGCGGTATACTTTTGGGTTGACCGATATCGCCGTAAACTTGCTATCAGGGAGAAAGTCTCGGGCTTACCAGTTTTATTTGTTTGGTTTTTTAATTCAGTTTTGTTTTTCAATCTGAGCGGCTGTAGTGTTTTGCGCAAAACAGCTTTTGATTGATCATCTAAATTAGGGTTTATACTTTTTACTTTTGGTATCGGGCCTTATATTTTTCCCTATCAGGTATGCCATTCCCATTTCGTCCGTCTTCTTTACCGACGAGTCTCCTCCCGGATGAGTTAACAAATGTCCGAAACCAGGATTGATTATGTTCTTACCGCCGGAGGAGACTTGTCGGTAAAGAGGAGATCTGAATGACCTGTGGCGCTTTGTGAACAGACGACTTGAAAAGTGGTGCAAATGGAACAAGCGGATGCATTTGTACAAGAGCCGCCGATGGCTTAATACCTTGTATAAGTTACAGCCGGGATTGTTTGCCCATTGGAGTGTATGTCCCGCTTACTGATTGAAAGAAGCATCTTGAAGAGCCGTATGAATCGAGAGGTTCACGTACGGTTCTGTGAGGAGCAGGGGGTGAAA
>JBGTNK010000075.1:0-1696 GCA_041743125.1 Chitinophagaceae bacterium | reverse complement strand
GCCAGCTTTATCTGTTACTATATGCGGACCCGCATTTCCGGCATTAAAATACCAATTGCCATCGGGACCTGCTGTTACTGAATGCAGGGAATGATCATGATCTTTTCCACCAAAGCCAGTTAAAAGAATTTCTTTTTTATCCGGTATATCATCGCCGTTTTCATCGGTATACACGATCAGGTTTGGAGAACAGGAAACAATGACTTTATTCCCAATAACGGCAATACCTACCGGCGACAACAGATCCCTGTCCTGCACAAACACGGTGGATTTATCAGCTTTTCCATCCTGGTCGGTATCTTCTATTATTACGACCCTGTCTCCCTGCTCATGATGAAGAAATTGTGTTGAGTCGTTGTTATAATTTCTGTAGTTCACTGCTTCTGTGACCCATAGTCGTCCCTTGCTGTCCACATCAATATTGGTTGGATTGTAAAACAGGGGAGACTCTGCCCACAGGGTCGCTTCAAGGTCACCCGGCAGGTAAAGACTGCTTTCATTTTTGGGAGAGGATGGCTGGCAACCCGGAGAAAATATAATTGCTATAGCCAGAATAATAACGGGAAATATAAATTGTTTAATCATCAATAATGTTATGAAAAACGCTTTGAGAATATACTTTTTAAGTACTTAAAATTTTGCTTGTAGCTTTCGACCGTGTTTGCTCCTTCAGGTAAGGAACCTTCAATTTGCATCCAGCCATCACCGTAATAGCCCGTTTCGTAAACTGCCTTTCCGATAGCGGCCCAGTCCAATGATCCTTTGCCAAGTAAAAAACCATTTTCTTTCATATGCAGTTCACAAATCATTTCCTTACCCAGTTTTTTAAATTCAGTTATGCAGTCGTGTCCGGCATCAGCTGTATTTCGAAAGTCATAATACACCCTTATGTTTGATGAACCCACCTGGTCAATGATTTCGAGGTGTTCGTCAGCATTTAAATAAGATTCGATGCCTAAAATAATACCATTCTTTTCAGCATGCGGTGCTACTTTCTTTAAGCGACTGATCACTTCTTTTTTACCAGCAGAATCGTTTCGCAGATCGTTTTTGTGAAAAAAAGCCAGCAAAACAACGGGTACATGCAGTGCTTTGGCTGTTTCTATACTATCCCAAACCCATTCTTCGGTTCGGGGATCGGATTTGTAGGGAACGTTGTTGAGTTCGCCAATGGCGATACTTGAAATTTTTATTCCGGTTTGTTTTGATTTTTCGATGTATTGCTGCTGCACATTTTTATCCCGGAGATGCAAATTGTTTTTTTCTGAACCCATGTTGACCATGATGCCATCCAATCCAATTTCCTTTGCCAGAATAAAAGCAGCGGGATCACTGCTTTTACCCAGACTCCAGTCGCAAGCCCCTATATAGAACCTCTTTTTTTTGTTTATTCCGCCTGGGCCCGTTGATAAAGAAAGACCTGCAAACGCTGCCAGCCAGGCAGATTGTTTAATAAGTTCCCTTCTTGTAAGCATAAGAATAGTATTGCAATGAAATTATACCATTTCAATGAATTTTGAGCTCAAATATATCAGGGGAAATAATACTTCAAAATGGAGTATCCTGATGAACTATTTTATTTAAAATTATCTTTGTTTCAATATTTATTTTATGGGAAAGTTTCATAACTCCATTGCAGACCATCATAAAGAGTTTATTAAATCACAACACATGTTTTTCGTGAGCACGGCTCCAT
>JBGTNK010000074.1:0-27758 GCA_041743125.1 Chitinophagaceae bacterium | reverse complement strand
GGAACTCGTTATTTTTGCCGGAACAAATTACCGGCCATCCATACTGGTAATTTTAAAAAGTATTCATTTCCATTTTCAATTGTATGGCAGATCCTTATCACCAACTCGCTGCTATTTTATTTGCTGATATCGTTGATTATTCAGCGATGATCCAGGAAGATGAGCAATCGGCTGTAGAAAAAGTCAATCATTTCAGGGAAGTACTGGAGATCATTTCAGGCGAACTAAATGGCAAGATCATTCAATTTTATGGTGATGGCTGTTTGGTTCTTTTCAATAGTTCAACCGATTCGGCTGAATTTGCCAAACTGCTGCAGGCGGATCTGAATGAGGAACCAAAAGTGCCGGTCCGCATTGGTATTCACATGGGCGATGTACTGTTTCACCAGGAAAATGTATTTGGTGATGTGGTAAATATCGCCTTCCGCATCCAGGCACTGGCGCCTGTGGGTGGCATTTACATATCGGAAATGGTGTACAGGAATATTGTAAATAAACAGGGACTCGATTGCTTATATATCCGCGATGAAAAACTAAAAAATATCCTTGAGCCCATGCGTATCTACGAAGTACTGACGGCAAACAGCAAGCCTGTGCCCCGGCAGCCTGTTGAAGAAGTGGCTCCCCAAAAAAGCATATCAAAAACCAGCATAGCCGTATTACCTTTTTTCAATATGAGCAGCGTACAGGACCAGGAGTATTTTAGTGACGGACTTACAGAAGATATCATTTCCCAACTTTCCAAAATAAAGGCCTTTAAAGTGGTTTCCCGCACATCGGTAATGCAGTACAAGAAAAATCCTAAGCCGGTAAAGGATATTGCAAGGGAATTGGATGTTACTGTTATCCTGGAGGGCAGTGTGCAGCGGTCGCAGGATAAGGTGCGCATCACGGCCCAGCTGATCGATGCTATTACCGATGAGCACTTGTGGGCCGACTCTTATGACCGCGACGTAAAAGATATTTTTTCCATTCAGCGTGAAGTAGCCATCGCAATAGCAGAGGTATTAAATGCTACGCTTACGCCCCAGGAAACCCGGCAACTGGATCAAACACCCACCAGCAACCTGCAGGCATATGACCTGTACCTGCGGGGAAAATTTTTAGTTGAGAAAAGAAATAAAGCAGACCTGGTATCAGCAAGAGAATTATTTGGTGAGGCCATTGTAAAGGACAGCAATTTTGCCAATGCATTTTCGGGACTGGCCGTTACCTACCTGCTGGCTTCTTTTCGGGGATATGAAGATCCCGACAGGATGCTCTGGCTCGCCAGGCAATACATTAATAATGCTCTTTCCCTTGATGCCTCGTCAGGTGAGGCACAGGCTGCCCTTGGTTATTGGTACCACCAAAAATTTGACTGGCATGCAGCCGAGATCACTTACCACCGATCAATCAACCTGAATCCCAACCAATCCAATGTATATCTCTGGTTAGCCATTCTTCTGGAAGGCAAAGGGGAAATGGACGAAGCGCTTGAAATATATAATAAAGGCATTGCCATCAATCCATCCTGGGACTATTTGCTCAGAAATATGATCCGTTGCCTGGCCAATGCCGGTAACCAGGAAAAAGCTATTGAATTGCAGAAGAATTTTATGGCAAAAAATGCTGCCGAACCCCATATTCAAAATGAATGGAATGCAGATCTGGCCAGGCTATACTGGTCAACAGGTAATAAAGCTGAAGCCATGGTTTCGGCTTTAAAGGCTGGCGATAAAGGTCTTATCCATTTTTTTCATAACGGAGATCATTCTATTCTTCAACAGCAGGTAGATGAAAGATACCGGCAGTTAAAAGAAAAAAGTGAGTATGTGTCGCAGTTATGGATGGGTATAGAATATGCCAGGGCAGGAAATCGTGAAAAAGCGATAGAATGTTTCAATAATGCCATTGCCTTGAAGGATGTTGCCATCACCCTGCTGCTCATCGTTCATTACGACTTTCTTAATATCAAATACCTCAGCATGGCTTTGCTTACAAGAAAGGTAAAAATGCTGGTTAATTTTTGAGTGAAATCAGATTAACTTTTATGTAAAATGGCGTTTTGCTTTCCATACAGGTAAACTGTTCCATTAGTTAATTTATTTTAGCCTCTACCCGTTACAAAATGGTATATTGAATTTATATATACTCCGGCCCTTTTATAACTGCCTGGCTAATTCGAACCCGGGTTTTCTATCTGGGAAATTTTATAGAAAATTTTAAGATTAGGAATGAGCACACAAGCAGAAGCAAACCATTTGACTGATTTCCTTTTTCAGGAAGGAATTAAATTGAATGAAGTGTTTATTGTCGTTGTAAAACCAGTAAGCTTTTCCCTGGCAAAGGCTGAGCCCATCTTTGAATGGAAAACTCCTTGAATGGGCAGAGCTATTAAAGAAATTTGCCTGGTGATTTATTAAATAGAAAAGAATGAGAGCAAAATCAATCAAAGGAAAATCAACCTTCGAAATTAAAACTGCTTTAGAACAAAGCTTGGCCGATGGTTTTAAGCCTTCACTGGCTATTATATTTATTTCCATCAGCCAAAACAGGGATACACTAATCGAATTGCTACACAACAATGATATTGACCTGGTCGGTGCCACTTCTTCGGGCGAGTTTATTAACGGGCATCAAAGCGGAGGAGAAATGGTCCTGATGCTTCTGGATATTGACAGAAATAATTACTGCATTTTGTTTGAAGATATTGGTGAAAGATCGCTGGCCGATGCAGCCTCAGAAATGACACAAAAGGCATTATTGAAATTTAATAATCCCGCCTTCATTTTATGCAGCACCCTGATTGCTGGCGATGGAAAAATGCTGGATGGAGAAACCCTTATTCATAGCATGGAAAAGGTAGCCGGCCCGCAGGTGAATATTTTTGGCGGCATGGCTGGTGATGATATTTCTTTTTCCGGCACTTATGTTTTTACAAAGGATCAATCCACAGACTATGGCATGGTTGCACTTGTATTGGACGAGGATAAAATATGTTTGCTTGGAATGGCTCTCTCCGGTTGGAAACCCATGGGAATTTCCAGGACTATTACAAAGAGTGAAGGAAATCTGATTTATACTATTGATGACAAGCCGGCACTTGAAATTTATCTGCGATTTTTAGGTGAAGATCAGTCCATGGCTGACGACCAGGTGAAATTTTTCGACTCTATCGGTATTCATTATCCATTTCAGATTGACAGAGAAAACAGGGAACCCAAAATGTGCAACCCTATAGGTTATGATAAAGAAAAAAAAGCATTGATGTGTGAATCGGATGTGCCGCAGGGTTCTACTTTCCGTTTTTCAACACCACCGGATTTTGACATTGTTGAAACTGTTGTAAATAGTGCCTTGGAATTAAAAAATGAAACACAAGCATCAGCAGAGGCTTTGCTGATCTTTTCCTGTGCCGGAAGACTGAGTGCTTTAGGCCCAATGGCGCAACAGGAAAATGAAGGCTTGTCTGAAGTCTGGAATACACCCATGGTTGGTTTTTATACCTATGGGGAATTTGGCAGGGCAGTTAATGGCAAGCATGAATTTCATTCCACCACCTGCAGTTGGGTAGCGTTAAAGGAAAAATTAAACAAAACGAATAGATGATATGAAAGCAAAATCAATAAAAGGAAAATATTTTTTATAACAATGCAGCAAAATTTTAAAAATTAATAACTAGAATGGAAATCTTAAACAAACTGCTTGCAATCGATCTAAACTATATCATCATTGGGATAGTCACTTTGTTCTTTACACTGGAACAATTTTTAGATGCTCAATTTAAATTCAAAAAAAGAGCACAGCATTTATTCCAGAATATTCTATTCATGGTGGTTTTTTTTCTGGCAAATATTTTTTGGGCAACGGTGCTTGTTTTTAGTATTGAATGGTTGAATAATAACGAAATCGGTCTTTTCTATCTTTTTCAACTTCCTGTTTGGGCTAAATTGATATTGGGTGTTGCATTATTTGATTTTGTTACTTACTGGTTTCACCGCATAGCACATAAATTGCCAATCCTATGGCGTTTTCACCGGGTACATCACAGCGATACAACAATGGACTCCTCTACCTATTTCAGAGGACATCCCGTTGAAATATTTCTTTGGTTTAGTGTTTCCAATATTGTAGCTGCCGGTATTTTTGGTCTTGATCTTTTTGCCTTAGCATTATATGCCCTCGTATCTACCCCTTTCTTAATTTTTGAACACAGCAATCTCAGATTCCCAAAATGGCTGGACAATACAGTTGGGTTGATTTTCACTACGCCTAACATTCATAAAGTTCACCATGAGCAGGATCAATATTATACCGATTCCAATTATTCAGACATCTTCATTTTGTGGGACCGGATGTTTGGAACTTTTAAACACAAGCCGGTGGAGGATATAAAATTTGGATTGGCAGAATTTGATACAAACAAAAAGCAAAGTTTCTGGTATCTGATTAAAAGTCCGTTTATTAATATTAAAAGAGTCGGTTCTGAGGAATTAAAAAAAGAGAAACTTACATGAAAGCAAAATCAATTAAAGGAAAATCAATTGAAGAAATTAAAGCAGCGTTAGCCCAAAGTAACGCAGACGGTTTTAACCCAACACTGGCCATTGTTTTTATTTCGATAAAACAGGACCGGGATAAGGTCTGTGAATTGCTCGATAAAAATGGCATTGCCATTTATGGCGCCACAACGCATGGCGAGTTTACAGAAGAAGGAATCAGCGCAGGAGAAATTGCCATCTTGCTGCTTGATATAAACCCGGCGTACTTCAGCATATTGTTTGAAGAATTTTCTGAAAAAAATTACAGGCAAACTACCCGGTTAATCGCTGATAATGCATTAAAAATATTTAAGCATCCATGCTTTCTTATAGCCGGCAGCAACCTGTTTACAGATGCAGAAGATTTGCTGCATGGCTTTGAAGACATTCTTGGCAATCAGGTAAATGTATATGGCGGAATGGCTGGCGATGATTACGGATTTAAAGACAATTTTGTATTTACGTCCGGCAAAGCCAGCAGCAATGGCATAGTGGTCATTGCTATTGATGAAGATAAGATCAGTATAAAAGGCCGGGCTACCCATGGCTGGAATGCGGTGGGAACAGAAAAAACGGTTACAAAGAGTGAAGGCAATCACGTTTATACCATCGATGATATGCCGGTATTGGACCTGGTAATAAAATACGGCGGGCTCAAAAATGTCACATCGGAAAATTTTGCTATTGAACATTCAATTGCATTGCCATTGCAATTGCAGCGGGATACAGGAGATTCTATTATGAGAGCCGGATTGGTAGTGGATTGGAATGACCGTTCTTATTACTGTGGCGGCACCGTCCCGGAAGGATCTAAAGTTCGTTTTTCAATCCCTCCCGATTTTGATGTAATAGAAAAAGTGATTTCAGGTTGTGAAGAGTTAAAGGCAACTGAAATGCCTGAAGCTGATGCAATATTGTTGTTCAGTTGCGCAGGCAGGCTTCTGTCGCTGGGGCCCCTGATCAATGAGGAAATTGAAGGAATACAAAAAGTGTGGGATGTGCCGATGGCAGGTATGTTCAGTAATGCGGAACTGGCAAGGGCAACAAATGGGAATTTGGAAATGCATGGATTAACCGCCTGTTGTGTAGTATTAAAGGAAAAATAAGAAATACGAATGAAAGCAAGATCAATCAAGGGAAAATCAATTGAAGATATTAAGGCGGCCTTAGCTCAGAGCATAACCGACAGGTTTAAACCAACGCTGGCCATTGTTTTTATTTCCATAAAACAGGACAGGGATGCAGTTTGTGCATTGCTGAATGAACAAGGCATTGACATTTTTGGTGCCACCACATCCGGTGAGTTTACAGACAAGGAAATTGGGGAAGGCAGTGCCGTTATTATGTTACTGGATTTGAGCCCTGCTTATTTTAAAATTGAATACAGGGAAACCAGAGACAGCTCAGCCTATGAAGTTGCTAAACAGGTGGGAGAAAAAGGTAAAAAGATATTTAGTAATCCTGCATTTATCATTGCATCAGGCTGGTTGCATACGGATGGCGTGCAGATCATTAAAGGAATTGAAGACGGCATTGCTGGCGATCCCGTTGTTTTTGGTGGAATGGCCGGTGATGACCTGACCCTCGCGGACCCTGTTGTGTTTACGAATGATCAGCACAGCACAACAGGCCTGGTTTCCATCATTATTGACCAGGATAAAGTAAATGTGTCAGGTGTTGCCACCTGTGGCTGGAAGGCAATCGGCATTAGCAAAACCATAACCAAAAGTGAGAACAATATTGTTTATACCATAGATGATAAGCCAGCTTTGGACATTGTTATGAAATATCTTGGACTCAGTCTCGATTCACAACCAATAACCAGTACCGTATTCAACCTGGGTGCTTATTACCCGCTTCAGCTGGAAAGAGAGGGTGCTCCGCCAGTAATGCGAACGGCCATGCTGGGAAATACAGAGGACCATTCATTGATTTGCGCCGGGCCTGTTCCACAAGGTTCAAAAGTTCGGTTTTCATTACCGCCTGATTTTGATATTATTGATACAGTGGTTGACGAATGTACAGAAGTTAAAGATCAACAGGATGCAGATGCAGTGATTATGTTTTCCTGTGTAAGCCGTTATTTGTCATTTGGTGTAATGACCAGTGAAGAAATTGAAAGAGTGAAAAATGTGTGGAATGCGCCATTCATTGGTTTTTTCAGTTATGGTGAATATGGACGTTCAAAAGGGGGAAGACATGAGTTTCATAATAATACCTGTTGTGTAGTTACATTAAGAGAGAAATAAATGACAGATATGAAAATTGAGATTAAACTATTTGAAGGAAAAAAAATTGCGGACGCATTGGGACGAGGAAGAAGAAAAATGGTATTTCTCAATTATTGATGTGATAGAAATATTAAGCGGAGCTAAAAAAAGAAGGAAGTGAACTGTCCCATAATTTGAGACAGTAGACAAGGGTTGCTGACTGAAAACTTTATTATAACAAAACGGAATTTGGGAAGATTTGAAAACCAGTAAGCATAAGTTGCATTGTAAAACGGTTGGGCAATAACATAGAAGGAAAAATCAAAATTTACACATGAGTAACATCAAATTATTTAAGTCAAAAAAAGTGAGGACACATTGGGATGAGAAAGAAGAGAAATGGTACTTTTCGATTATAGATGGGATTGAAATTTTATCAGGAACTGACAGAGGTAGAAAGTATTGGAATGATCTCAAATCGAAATTAAAAAAAGAAGGAAGTGAGTTGTCCGAAAAAATCGGACAACTGAAATTGCAATCTAAGGATGACAAATTTTATAAAACCGATGTAGCTGATACAGAACAACTGCTTCGCCTTATTCAATCCATCCCATCGCCCAGGGCAGAACCGTTCAAACAATGGCTGGCAAAGGTGGGCTATGAACGTATGAAGGAAATAAGCGATCCGGAACAAAGCCTGGCACGGGCAAGAGAAAACTGGCAGAAACTTGGGCGTAGCGAAAAGTGGATACAACAACGAATGACCGGACAGGAAACCAGGAATAAGTTAACCGATTATTGGAAAGAAAGCGGAGTTGAAAAAAAGGATGAATTTGCATTTCTCACTAATATCTTTCATACAGAGTGGGCCGGCCTTTCAGTAAAGCAACATAAAAACGTAAAAGGCCTGAAATCGCAAAATCTTCGTGACCACGTGAGTGAGGCAGAATTAATTTTTACTGCATTGGCAGAACTTTCTACCCGCCAAATTGCAGAAACAGAAAAAGCTAAAGGAGTAACACAAAATGCAGTGGCAGGAAAGTAAGGCGGTAAAATAGCCAAAGATAGGAGGCTTGCATTGGAGCAAAAAACCGGGAAAAAAGTAGTGACTGGTGAAAATTTCCTCCCGCCTTCAAATCAAAAGGAACAACTCAAACAGAGTAAAAAGAAATAAATGAATCAGCACCTGGAATCTGTAATTGAATTTATTCGGCAAATTGAAAATTTGGCTGCTGAAGAAAAAGAAGCTTTAATGAAAGCTGCAAAGAAAGTTAAGAGCGATTTAGAAATTTCAGCATTCAAACTGGAAAGAACAGAAAAGGTAAAAAGGACAACGGCTATTTTACTGGAGGAGACCATTGAAGAACTGGAACAAAAACGAAAAGCAGTTGAAGCCCAAAACCGGGAGCTTGAAATTGAATCATCGCTTGAGCGGGTAAGGAGCCGGATGATGGCGATGCATAACAGTTCCGAACTGGAAGAGGTAATAGCGGCCATGTATAAGCAATTAAGTAATCTCAAATTAGAGGTTGACGTTTGTACCATAAATATATTTCATGAGGGATCCAGGGATTTGAATCTTTGGATCGCTACACCCGACCAGGTTTATTTCAGGGAAATGAGGGTTCCGTTTTTTGATAACCCTTTATTTACAAGAACATTTGAGGCAAAGGAAAAAGGGGAAAGTTTTTTTTCAGATAGGCTGACCCGGCAGGAAAAAGATGCCTATTACCATCATGCTATTGAAAATTCGGCGATCGGTGAATTAATTACTGAGGAAAGAAAAAAAAATATTTTCGGCGCAAAAAGTTTTACCAGGTCGTTCTCCATCTCCAAACATACAGGCCTGATGATCGCTAATTTTAATGAGCATGTGTATACCCCGCATGAAAATGGAGTTATCCGCCGCTTTGGACAGGTATTTGAACAAGCGTACACCCGCTTTCTTGATCTTCAAAAGGCAGAAAAACAAGCCTGGGAGGCACAGATAGAAGCAGCGCTGGAAAGGGTTCGGAGTAAAACCATGGCAATGCATAATAGCGAGGATGTAGGAATTACTGTGGCGGCCTTATTTGATGAAGTGCTGAAATTGGGTATTGATAAATCCATTCGTTGCGGCATTGGAATCCTGGAAGACAAAGAACGCATGGAACTGTGGTCAGCCTCCTTAAATGTTCACAACAAAGTGGATTTGTATATTGGCCTCCTGGATATGAACATACATCCCTTGCTGATCGGCGCTAAGCAAGCCTGGAAAAATGGGGATACCGGTTATACATATGAGTTGACCGGAAATGATGTCCGGGTATATTATGATGCGCTTAATAAGCAACCCGATTATGACTTTCAGATAGACCTGGAAAGCTTGCCCGAAAGAATAGTCAATAATAGTTTTTTTTTCAAAGAGGGACTTCTTTTTGCTTTTACTGCCAATCCACTTTCTGCCGATGCAGCGCTGGTATTAAAAAGATTTACCGGCGTTTTTGGTCAAACCTACCGTCGTTTCCTGGATCTTAAAAAAGCAGAAGCCCAGGCCAGGGAAGCCAGGATTGAAGCTGCATTGGAAAGAGTGCGGGCCAAAGCAATGGCGATGCACAACAGTAATGATCTTTCTATTACCGCCAGTGTAGTATTTACAGAGTTGAGAAAGTTGGGTATTACTCCTTTGCGTTGCGGCGTTGGTCTTCTTAACAGAGAATCCCGTAAAGCCCAATTATATTCTGCCACTTCATCTCATGATGGAGACAGCCTTTCTTTAGTGGGATGGGTAGTACTAACAGGTCATCCGGTATTAGAAAAAATTTATGATTCATGGTTAGATAATGAAGAGTATTACCCGGATATGAGTGGAGTACAGCTTAAATCTTATTATGAATTGCTTTTAAAAGGCTTACCGGTTCCGGTTCCTGACTGGCAGGATGGACAAAAACAATATGGCAGTTTCCTGCCCTTCTCCGTTGGTTGTTTATATGCATGGTCAAAAACTCCATACAATGATGATGAAACAAAAATACTGAAAAGGTTTGCGACGATCATCGACCTTACGTTCAGACGATATATTGAATTACAAAAATCAGAATCCAATGCAAGAGAAGCAGTGAAGCAAGCTGCCCTTGATCGCATCCGTGCAGAAATTGCTTCCATGCGATCTAAAGAAGATCTGCAGCGGATCACACCGCTCATCTGGAGGGAGCTTACCACCTTAGAGGTTCCCTTTTTCCGCTGTGGGGTTTTTATTATGGATGAAGCGGAACAGTTGGTGCATGTTTATTTATCTGCCCCTGACGGTCACTCACTGGGCATACTACGATTGCCATTTCATGTAAATTCTTTAACTGCCCACGCAGTTGATAACTGGCGCCGGGGGCAGGTTTACATAGAACATTGGGATGCCTCTGCCTTTTCCGGTTGGATGCAATCGATGGTGGAGGCTGGCCAGATCCAGGATAAGCATACCTACCAGGGAGCTGAAACCGCTCCGGAATCCCTGGACCTTCATTTTATACCTTTTGCCCAGGGCATGTTATATGTGGGGAATGATAAACGTCTTGAGGAAAATAAGATTGACCTGGTAAAATCGCTGGCAGAAGCATTTTCCATAGCCTATGCCCGCTACGAAGATTTTAATAAACTGGAAGCAGCCAAGCTTCAGGTAGATAAAACGCTGAGTGATCTGAAACAAGCGCAATCGCAGCTGGTACAGTCAGAGAAAATGGCATCGCTGGGTGAGTTGACCGCAGGCATTGCACATGAGATACAAAACCCGTTAAACTTCGTCAACAATTTTTCAGAAGTAAGTAATGAATTGCTGGATGAAATGATGGAAGAAGTGAACCAAGGAAATTTTGAAGGAGTAAAAGAAATTTTGAATGATGTAAAACAAAATTTAGAGAAAATAAATCACCATGGCAAGCGGGCCGATGGTATTGTAAAAGGGATGTTGCAGCACAGCCGCAGCAGCAGCGGCACCAAAGAGCCGGCTGATATCAAGGAACTTGCCGATGAGTATTTGCGCCTGGCTTACCATGGTCTCCGGGCAAAAGATAAATTTTTTAATGTAACGATGAAAACGGCGTATGATGAAGGGGTAGAGAAAGCTAATGTCATTGCACAGGATATCGGTCGGGTAATTTTGAATTTAATTACCAATGCTTTTTATGCAGTCAATGAAAAGAAAAAACTATCAAACGGAGACTTTGAGCCCACAGTATTTGTCAGCACAAAAAAGGCGGGCGATCGTATAAAATTAAGTGTGGCTGATAATGGTAATGGCATTCCCCAAAACATTATTGATAAAATTTTTCAACCTTTCTTTACTACTAAACCAACAGGGCAGGGAACTGGTTTAGGTTTATCGCTGGCATACGACATTGTAAAAGCTCATGGCGGGGAATTGAAAGTAGAAACAAGGGAAGGAGAAGGAAGTGAGTTTATTATTTTATTACCTATGGTCTGAATCACGGATTAAAAGATTAACTGATTACACGGATGAATATGACTACAATTAAAAAAATGAAATCAGTGAAATCCATAAATCCATGCCAATCTGTGATTCAGACAATTTATGATATTGTTAAAGCACATGGGGGGAAATAATAGTAGATACGAAAGAAGGGTTCGGTACCGGGTTCATTATCAAATTGCCAATTACTTAAGTTATAAAATGAGGTTATTATTAAAAACAGGACTGCTTCTATTATTGCCGATGTTGAGCCACGCACAAGGTCAGCACCAGATAGACAGCGTCTGGTCGATACTTCAGCACGCAACAAATGATACTGTTCGTATGGGCACTTATTCAATGCTGGGGGGATATTACGATGACATAAATGCTGATAGTGGTGTTTACTATTGTAATAAAGGCATAGCCATCGCTGAAAAACTCGACTTCCAATTAAACAAGGCTATGATGATGGCATATAAGGCCTGGCCGCTCATGAAGACAGGAAATTATCCCGAAGCACTTAGAGTGATAAACGCGGGATTAAAAATCGCCGGAGATTCATCATCAGGGAAAAAAGCAGGCTACCTGCAAAAAGGAGAAACACTGCAAATGTACCGGCTTAATGTGATCGGCTTGCTCTATACAGCCCTTGAAAGCCTTTACGGTTATACCGGCAATTATGAACAGCAAATTGACATTGCCCATAAAGCAATTCCCCGTGTGCTAGCCGCAAAAGACACCTTCAACATCGCTGGAATATTCCCTGACATTGGTGACGCTTACCTGAAACTGGATATGCCCGATTCGGCCCTTTTCTATCAACAGAAGTCACTGTACTATTATTCAAAGTTACCTTTTGATGCCAGGAAGTTTGAAGGCGGTACATATAATTCCATAGGCATGATACATGAGCGAATTGGAAATAATGAGCTCGCCAGGGAAAATTATCAAAAAGCTATTCAGGTTAGTGAACTAAACGGTAATTCCCGGCTTGCCGGAAATGCATGTCTTCAATTAGCCAAACTTTATCAATCGCTGAATAAAGCAGATTCGGGTTTTATGTACATCAACAAGGCCCTTGAAGCTTTTACGAAGGGAGGCTACGAAAAAGAAAAAGCAATTGCCTACCGGATGATCTCTGATTATTATAATGATCAAAACAGACCAGACCCGTCATTCGCATATTTAAGAATGGCTACATTGTTAAATGACAGTATTACCAGCATAGAAAAGAAAAGGCTACAGGAATTCCAGGTGGCCGCATTCAACCAGCAATTAGCGTTGCAGCAACAGGAGCAGGAGCTGATTGAGAAAGAGGGTAAACAAAAAACGATCGCCATTCTGGCATTAATTGCTGTATTCAGTATTATAGGATTTTTACTTTATCGGAACAATCGTCAAAAGCATAAAGCAAATCAAACACTGCAGGAAAAAAACAGCCAGGTAGAGCAAACGCTGAATGATTTAAAGTCTACTCAGAAGCAATTGATCCAATCCGAAAAAATGGCCAGCCTTGGAGAGTTGACCGCAGGCATTGCTCATGAAATTCAGAACCCGTTGAATTTTGTTAATAATTTTTCTGAAGTAAATAAAGAATTAGCTGATGAACTAAAAGAGGAAATTGAAAAAGGAAACTATGAAGATGCGAAAGCAATTGCAAAAGATATTAAAGACAATGAAGAAAAGATAAACCATCATGGCAAACGTGCCGATGCTATTGTGAAAGGCATGCTGCAGCACAGCCGGAGCAGCAGCGGAACCAAAGAACCAACTGATCTTAATGCTTTGGCAGAAGAATATTTGCGCCTGGCTTACCATGGCCTCCGGGCAAAAGATAAATTTTTTAATGTCACGATGAAAACGGAGTATGATGAAGGGATAGAGAAAGCTAATGTCATTGCACAGGATATCGGCCGGGTAATTTTGAATTTAATTACGAATGCTTTTTATGCAGTCAATGAAAGAAAAAAACGATCAACCGGAGATTATGAGCCCACTGTTTTTGTCAGCACCAAAAAAGCGGGTGATCGGATACAATTAAGTGTGGCTGATAATGGTAATGGCATTCCCCCAAACATCATTGATAAAATCTTTCAACCTTTCTTTACTACTAAACCAACAGGGCAGGGAACAGGTTTAGGGTTATCGTTAGCCTATGATATTGTAAAAGCCCATGGCGGGGAATTGAAGGTGGAAACAAGCGAAGGAGAAGGAAGTAAATTTATTATTTTATTACCTATAGTTTGAATCCCAGTTATGCAAATAAAAAATGACATGGATGAATATATCCTGAACACAAAATAAAATCGGTGCCATCCATCCATCCGTGTTAATCTGTGATCCAGACTTTGAGCGATATTGTAAAAGCACATGGTGGGGAATTAAAGGTAGAGACGAAGGAAGGAGAAGGTTCAATATTTATTATTCATATCCCGATAAACGCTAAGAAATGAAACTAACCAGGCAACAGGAAGCAGAAATATCAGAAATATATGAAGCCTTTTGGGGAGCATTACTGTATGCCGACATAGAAATTTACAGTTTATTGCTGGACGAGAATTTCAGGCTGATTGGTACTACGGATGCAGAATTTTTCAGTAATAAAAGAGAAGCGGTTAAGTTTTTAAAGGATACCGCGGAACAGCTTGCAGGAAACATTGACAGGAGAAATAGCAAAATAAGAATAGAGTCCATAGAGGGTTTTTTTTTAATTACGGAGCGGTTTGATGCTTATGCCTTAATAGAAGATAATTGGTCTTTCTACGCCAGAACAAGGGTATCCACCTGGATGAGGAAACAAGCACAAGGATGGAAACTGGTACAACAACACTTTTCATTTCCTGATGCAAAGGCGGAGGAAGGAGAAACTGTCGGCCTTGAGAAAATTTCGAAAGTAAACATGGAGCTTAAAGAGGCCATTAAAAGAAGAACTTTTGAACTGGAGCATAAAACAAAAGAACTGGAAATTGAATCAGCCCTGGAGAGAGTAAGAGCAGTGGCTATGGGAATGAAAATACCTCACGACCTGTTGGGTATATGCGAGATCGTTTTTAATGAATTGAAAGCATTAGGTTTTGACCAGCTTCGGAATACATTGATTCATACTTTTAATGATCAGCAGCTTTATTTTGATGATTATGATTTCTCTTCGTTTACAGGTGGCTATGTTTCCAAAATTCCTTATAAGGGTCATCCGGCAATTGAGCAGTTTATAAAGGACATGCGCAAGGATCAAACAGGATTCAGCGAATTAAAAATTAGTGGAAAGAAATTAACTGACTGGAAGAAATTCAGAAAAGTAAATAATGAAGCCGATGATCCCCGGCTGGATGATATAAAAGCCCTTTATTATTATATCTACTCTGTAGCTGGAGGTGGTATCGGCATTTCAACTTTCCGGGCAATCAGTGAGCATGAGTTAACGATACTAAAACGATTCAGAAATGTATTTGACCTGGCTTATAAAAGATATGTGGATATTAAACTGGCAGAAGCACAGGCAACAGAAGCACAAATACAACTGGCTTTAGAAAGAGTTCGGGCAAGAACGATGGCCATGCAGCAAAGTGAGGAGATCACTGAAGTAGTTAAGATGTTATACCAGGAATTCGACAAACTAAAGATCAACAACGAATCAACGGATATAGAAATCGGGTTGATCGATGAAGAAACGGGTATAGCTTCTATATGGGCACATTTTTATTTATCAGATGGCACAATTTCCACTTTTAAGTTTCCATTGACACACTTTAAGGAGTTAGCAAAAGAATTCAAGGTATGGAAAAATACAGCTGTTGAAAAACGAAACGAGATCTTTACCACTTCTGTATTCTCTGAAAAACAATGGACAAGGTTTATGAAGGTTGGCGAGGAGTTGCCTGAGCTGGCTGAAATTTTCAGGCCATTGATGGATGCAAAGATTACCAAATGGGTAACCCATAATGCCTATTTCTCACACGGCATGTTAACGCTGCAGGGAACTGAAGCTTATTCGCAGGAAACACAGGAGATACAAAAACGCTTTACCAGGGTTTTTGAACAGACCTATATACGCTTTCTTGATCTTCAGAAGGCAGAAGCCCAGGCTAGGGAAGCACAGATTGAACTGGCACTGGAAAGAGTAAGAGCCAGAACCATGGCCATGCAAAAAAGTGATGAGCTTGAGGAAGTCATCCGGGTGGTGTATGATCAGTTTGTGCAGTTGAAAATCCATATTGAACATACCGGCTTTATTCTTGATTATAAAGAACGGGATGATATGTTGATCTGGTTAGCAGATCAGCATGGAGTGCCCTCCCCCCAAGTAAGTATTCCTTATTTTGATTCTCCTCACTGGAATAGTTTTGTAGAAGCAAAGAAAAAAGGGGCTCATTTTTTTTCCAATCAACTGGACTTTAAGGCAAAAAATAAATTCTACAGGCAACTGTTTAAACTCATCCCCGGTATACCAAAAGAAACATTAAATTTCTATCTCGGTTGCCCCGCTCTTGCTATTTCAACCGTATTGTTGGATAATGTTGGTTTGTACATTGAGAATTTCGAGGGCATCATCTACACCGATGAAGAGAATGATGTATTAATGCGAATTGGAAAAGTTTTCCAGCAAACCTATACCCGTTTCCTCGATCTGCAAAAAGCTGAAGCGCAAGCAAGAGAAGCAGAGATTCAACTTGCGCTGGAAAGAGTAAGGGCAAGATCACTTGCTATGCATACGAGTGAAGAACTAAGCCAGGTAATGTCGGTAATGTACCGGCAATTAGAAGATTTGCAAATTAACAATGTAAGCTGTGAGCTTATACTATGTGATGATGATAGAGATGTACTGCAATATTGGTCAGCTACAGTTATACAAACTACTATACCGGAGCCATTCAATATTCCGAGATCATTAGATCCGTTTTTCGAAAAACAATGGCAGGCATGGAAAAAGGGGGAAGACCGTTTGGTAATAATAGTGGAAGGGAAAGAAAAAAAAGCGTACGATAAACTTTTACTCGAAAAATCTGAGTTTCGAAATTTTCCATTAGAAATCCAGGAACTTATCCGATCCAGAAAAAAAGATGTTTTTACACATGCCTGTTTAAAATACGGTCTTTTAGAGTCCGTTGGTGATGAACCGCTGAGCGATACAGATTTTCAGATATTAAAACGCTTTGCAAAAGTTTTCGACCAAACCTATACTCGTTTTCTCGATCTGCAAAAAGCAGAAGCACAAGCAAGAGAGGCACAGATAGAAGCGGCATTGGAACGGGTGAGAAGCCGGACAATGGCTATGCACAAAACAGATGAGTTACTCGAAGCTGCAGAACTGGTAGGCAGAGAATTATCCGCACTTGGAGTTACAAGCATGAATGTTTCTTATGCATTTGTTGATGAAGATGAAAAACATGCTGCTTATTATAGTGTCAATCCGGTGGATGGTAAAATTATTTCATTTCCTTTTGTATTTCCACATACTGAAACGAAAGTGATGCGTTCCATTTTGTCGAGCTGGAAAAAACAGGATCCGTTTACGATGATTGAACTGGATGAGCAGGCTACGCTCAAACATCAAACCTGGGTTGGCGGGCAGATTCAGAACCTGATCATAAAAAATAACAGCGGCATTCCTTTTTCAATCGAAGCATTTCTGGCTGTATCTCCAAAAAAAGCGGTGATCTATACTTTCAATTTCAAACAAGGATACTTATTTAAAATCGGAGGAGAACGTTTAACCACCGCACAGGAAGAACTGGTGTTGCGTTTCACTAAAGTATTTGAAATGACGTACCGCCGGTTTTTGGATTTAAAACAAGCCGAGCAACAAACAAGAGAGGCACAAGTAGAATTAGGATTGGAAAGAGTTCGTGCAAGAGCAATGGCAATGCAAAACTCAGATGAGTTAAAAGAACTGATAGGCACTGTATTTATCGAATTGACTAAACTTGATTTAGTACTCACCCGTTGCCTGATCATGATTTATGATACGCAAACGAATGGTTCAACCTGGTGGATGGCAAATTCTGAAGCGCCAGCCGAACCAATTAGCTTGTATGTAAAAAATCATCAGCTTCCTCCTTACGCAGCGTATATCAAAGCATGGAAGGAACGGAAAAATAAATGGCAATACTTACTGGAAGGAAAAAATAAAAATAGTTGGGATGATTTTTTGTTTGCTGAAACAGAACTTTCACAGTTGCCGGAATTTGTAATTGCAGGAATGAAAGCACCTGATCGTGTATGTCTATCTGCTTCCTTTAATAATTTCGGCTGTTTGAACCTCGCAACTCTTGAGCCCTTATCAGGTGAACATTTTGATTTACTGCTCCGCTTCGCAAAAGTGTTTGATCTCA
This sequence comes from Chitinophagaceae bacterium, assembly GCA_041743125.1. Classification (GTDB taxonomy): domain Bacteria; phylum Bacteroidota; class Bacteroidia; order Chitinophagales; family Chitinophagaceae; genus Terrimonas_B. The sequence goes on along the minus strand of JBGTNK010000074.1, from coordinate 10,249 downwards.
CTTATACCCGTTTCAATGATTTACAAAAAGCAGAAGCACAGGCCAGAGAAGCAAAGATTGAATTAGGCCTGGAAAGAGTAAGGGCAAGAGCAATGGCAATGCAAAAGTCTGATGAGTTATCTGAATTGGTTGATACAGTATTGAAAGAATTAACCAAACTTGATTTTGCATTAAACTGGTGCATTATCAATATCATTGATGAACCGTCACTCACCAATATGGTTTGGGCCGCCAACCCTGAAACAAACAAACCACCTGAATCGTACCTGATGAAATTTGAAGATTATCCTTTTCATCATTCTATGCTCAATGGATACCGGGAAAGAAAAACAAAACATGTATACGTTATAGAAGGGGAAGAGAAAACAACATACGACAACTATCTCTTTAATGAAACAGAATGGCGAAGGGTTCCAAAAGCAGCGCAAGATGCTTCAAGAGCAATGAAGAGATATGTCGCCACTTTTACCTTCAGCAATTTTGGCGGGCTGCAAACTGTAGGAGAAGAATATCTGTCTGAGCAGAACCTTGATATATTAAGTCGCTTTGGGAAAGTCTTCGATCTTACCTACACCCGTTTCAATGATCTGCAAAAAGCAGAAGTACAGGCCAGAGAATCACAAATTGAAGCGGCATTGGAAAGAGTACGGTCACAAACAATGGGAATGCAAAAAAGTGAAGACCTGTCAAAAGTGGCCACAGCTATGTTTGATCAGATCAGGTTGCTTGGGGGTGATTTGTTTTCCTGTGGTATTGTTTTATGCAATGAAAATAAGGACGAGGTAGATCAATGGCTTAGTGCCCCTGGCTTTGGCATGATGCCTCCATTTTTTGTTCCTAAAAATCTTGATGATATTCATCAATACAGGTATGATCAATGGAAAGCCGGCACTAAACTTTTTTCCATCGAAATTCCGGAAGATAAAATTGTCCGGCATTTTGAACTACTCTTTGCACTTCCATCACTTAAAAACATTTTGGATGCGGCAGTAGCTAATGGAATTCCATTACCGGAAATACCAAAATGGGAAATTGATTATGGTGCGTCCTTTAATTACGGATACCTTCTAATTTCATCGCTAAGGCCTTTTGAAGAGGCGCAAATTTTTCCAAGATTTGCAAAAGTTTTTGACCAAACCTATACCCGTTTCCTTGATTTGAAAAAAGCCGAAGCACAGGCAAGAGAAGCACAGATAGAAACAGGGCTTGAAAGAGTTCGTTCAAGAACGATGGCGATGCATAAGAGTAAGGAGTTGACCGAAGTTTCAGCATTGCTTTATAAAGAACTTCAGATACTGGGGGTTACTCAGTTTCTTAATTGCGGTTATGTCGAAATAGATGAAGTCAATCATATTCAAAATGCTTGGATGACTAATGCAGATGGTTTGGGTGTGAATGTTGTTCAGCTCCCGCTTAAAGGAGATCCTGTTTTTGATGAACGTTATGGAGCATGGAAAAGAAAAGTAAAATTGATTCACCAGGTGGTGGGTGGTGATTTATTGAAAAATCATATTGAATTAGGAACACAACATTACAGAAAAACAGAGATTGATGAGTTAGTCAGAACCCGGTTTCCCGATCCTACTATTTTCTATTGTGGCAATTTTAACTATGGTTACCTGAATATCATAACCGGTACACTATTGACAGAAGAACAGGAATCCTTGTTAACCAGGTTTACGAAAGTGTTTGAAATGACTTATGGTCGTTTCCTCGATCTGCAAAAAGCAGAAGCCCAGGCAAGAGAAGCACAAATTGAAGCTGCACTGGAAAAAGTGCGGAGCCGTTCACTGGCTATGCAAAAACCAGATGAGCTGCAGGAAGTGGTTTCTGTTGTAGCAGAAAAATTAAAGGAGTTGGGTGTGATCTTAGATGCCAATGGTGTTATTATCTGTACTTATTTTCCCGATTCAAAAGATGTGATGCATTGGATCTCCGCACCTGATTTTTCAAGCTCCGGTAGTTACCTGCTTCCTTATTTTGATCATCCCATTTTTTCCGCCGCCTGGGAAAGTAAGAACAATGGAGATGAATATTTTTCAAGGTCTTTTACAAAAGATGAAAAGGATAGCTTTTTCAAATATGCCTTTGAAAATTCCGATTACAGGAATTTCCCTGATGAATTTAAACAATGGATTTTTCAAAATGATAAACATTCTCTTTCATTTGCCTGGGCAAAAAATTCGGCCTTGCTTCTCCCATCGCATACCGGGATAGTACCATCCGAAAGCGATAAAGAAATCCTGAAACGATTCGCCAGGGTGTTTGAGCAGGCCTATATCCGTTTCATGGATCTGAAAAATGCGGAGGCATTAACGCACAAATCAAAAATAGAAGTGGCACTGGAAAGAGTGCGGGCCAGGGCATTGGCCATGCAGGAGCCGGAAGAATTAAAAGCCGTTGCCGAAGTATTGCGATTTGAAATGGGTATACTGGGTGTAGAAGAACTGGAGACCTGCAGTATATACATCAATGATGAAAAGGCAGAGCAGGCAGAATGCTGGTATGCGTTGAAAGATCTTCGGTCTGAAGAAAAAATACTGGTCAACGACCATTTTGCCTTGAACCTGAATGATACCTGGGTGGGCAGAGAGATGCTGAAGTTCTATCAGTCAGCAGAAAAGCAAACATCCATAGTGATGACAGGCCAAAACCGGTTAGAGTGGATTCGGATGTGCGAGGAGCTGTCTGCACCCTTTCGGGGTTATTACGGGGAAGTGATCCCGGACCGCACCTATCATTTATATAAATTTTCTCATGGCGCTATTGGCGCTGCGGCCGCGGGTGATATTTCGGAAGAAAGCTGGGAATTGCTTAGAAGGGCCGCTTCTGTTTTTTCCCTGGCCTATTCCAGGTTTAAAGATTTGACACAGGCAAGAATAGACCTGGAAAAACTGAAAACAGAAAAACAAAGAGCGGAAGATGCATTGACTCATTTAAAAGCTGCCCAGTCCCAGTTAGTGCAATCCGAAAAAATGGCTAGCTTGGGTGAGCTCACCGCGGGCATCGCCCATGAAATTCAAAACCCGCTGAATTTTGTCAATAATTTTTCTGAAGTAAGTAATGAGTTGCTGGATGAAATGATGGAAGAAGCCGCCAAAGGAAATTTTGAAGAAGTAAAAGAAATTTTAAATGATGTAAAACAAAACCTGGAAAAAATAAATCACCATGGTAAACGGGCCGATGGTATTGTAAAAGGAATGTTGCAGCACAGCCGCAGCAGTAGCGGTTCAAAAGTGCTAACCAATATTAATGCACTGGCTGATGAATATTTACGCCTCGCCTTTCATGGACTTCGTGCAAAAGATAAGAATTTTAATGCCACCCTTGTAACGGATTTTGATGAAAACCTAGGCGCTGTCAATATCATTCCGCAGGATATCGGAAGGGTAATTCTTAACCTGATAACGAATGCATTTTATACCGTGGACGCCAGGAAAAAACAAATGCCAGATTATTATCAGCCTTCGGTGTCGGTAGCTACAAAAAACAAAGGAGATAATGTTGAATTAAGGGTAGTTGATAACGGCAATGGTATTCCCCCTGGTATCATTGATAAAATTTTTCAACCCTTTTTTACTACCAAACCTACAGGCCAGGGTACAGGATTGGGATTGTCATTAGCGTATGATATTATAACAGCACATGGCGGAGAGTTAAAAGTCGAGACGAAAGAAGGAGAAGGGTCTGCTTTTATTATCAGCATTCCGTTTACCAACTAACCAACATGAAACTGACTAAAAAAAAGGAAGCAGCATTATTACAGGTGTATGAAACCTGGTGGCACAGTTATCTGAACGGGGATGTTGACACTTATGATTTTTACCTGGATGATGATTATCATTTTGTAGGCTCTACCAATGGGGAAGAGTATCTGGACCGGGAAAGCACAACAGCTTTTTTCAAAGCAACGGCGCACCAGTTAGCCGGTAAAGCTGAGTTAAGAAACCGGTCAAAAACGATTGAAGAACTGGAGGGTGGCCTGGTATTAATTACAGACGTAGCAGATGCTTATGTCATTAGTCAACCGGAATGGGTTTTTTATTCCCGGTTTCGGTTTACCTCTATCATGAGGAAAAGAAAAAACGGGTGGCGGTTTTTTTACCAGCATTTTTCTGCACCGGATACAAAAGCACAGGAAGGAGAAACACTGGGCACTGAACAAATCACGAAGGAAAACCAGGAACTAAGAGATGCCATCAAACGAAGAACAGTAGAGTTGGAGCATAAAAATCGTGAACTGGCTATTGAAGCGGCGCTGGAAAAAGTGCGTTCCCGATCTTTAGCTATGCAAAAAAGTGATGAGTTGCAGGATGTCATCAACACCGTTTTCGATCAAATGAATGATTTGGCAATAGAAACCAGTACGGCCGTCATTATCATCGAAAAGCAAGCGTCAGCAGAATGGGAGTGCTGGCTTCAAAATACTGAACGTACCTATTCTTCCCTCCTGGTCGCCCCATTTTATAAAAGTAAATTCGGCCAGGCAATTTTGGAAACCACCCGAAATGGAAAAGACTGGCTTTCCATGTCTTATTCCAGGAAGGAGAAAAACGAATGGTATTCGTTTATGTTTGAACATTCCGATTTCAGGCATATTCCTGAAGAAAGAAAGAAATATATTCTGGATGCAGAAGCTTATGATTTTTCCATGGTAGCCATTAAGAACGGAGGCATTTTGCTTGTTCGGTACTATGACAAAGCATTCACCCAACTGGAAAATGAAATCCTAAAAAAGTTTGCCAGGGTTTTTGAGCAAACCTACACCCGCTTCCTTGATCTCCAAAAAGCAGAGGCGCAGGCCAGAGAAGCCCGGATAGAAGCGGCATTGGAAAGAGTGAGAAGTCGTTCGTTGGCTATGCATCATTCGGATGAACTCCGGGAGATTATCGGAATGGTCTATATAATGCTAAGCGAGTTGAAAGTTAAACACGATACCATTGCTATTCAGGTGTTTGATTTCGACACCAAAAGTTCCGTCTTCTGGCCGAGAAATAGTCTGCAGAAGGTAGCACCCAAGGTTATGTTTCCTTATGATGAACGTATCATGAAGGAAGATACCTGCCACCGTTATTTGTGGGAGGCAATGGCCACCGGTAAATCCATAATCAATAAAGTCTATACAAAGCAACAAAAGGATCGTTGGTTTGAATATATTTTTGCAAATAATGATTATACGGTCATTGAAGAGCATTCCCGGCAGTTTCTTCTTCAACTCGAAATCCTCACTGTTTGTTTTTTCCCGGAGAGATATTCCGGATTGTATGCTGAAAGTTGGGATGGAACAAAATATTCCGAAGAGGATATAGACGTTTTGAAAAGAGCAGCCCGGGTTTTTGAGCAAGCTTATGTTCGCTTCCTCGATCTTCAAAAAGCAGAAGAACAGTCAAGAGAAGCCAGGATTGAAGCTGCTTTAGAAAGAGTACGCTCCAAAGCAATGGCGATGCATAAAAGCGAAGACCTTGGCTTAGCGGTAACTACCATTTTTGAAGAGTTCGAAAAACTGAATGTGGCGACATTGCGATGTGGCATTGCCATAACTGACCGGGCAAAACGCAGCTCTACGGTATGGACAACTGTTCGGGAAGAGGAAGGGATGGTGGCTCAGGTAAGCGGAGATGAATCTATGGATGCTCATCCTTTGTTGCAGGGTGCCTTTGAAGCCTGGATGAGACAAGCTGATTTTTCGTATGTATTGGAAGGTGATGATCTTGCAAAGTATTATAATACTCAAAACGGGGAGAATTTCAAATTACCCGAATCGCAACTTGTATTATCTCCTGCGCAAATCCAACGACAGTACTTTCATCTCGCAACATTTCATGCAGGCAGCTTGTTCGCTTTCTCAGATTCTGAATTTACCGATGAAGTCAAACAGGTAATGAAACGTTTTGCAAACGTGTTTGATCTTACGTATAAACGTTTCCTTGATCTCGAAAAAGCAGAAAGACAAGCAAGAGAAATTCAAATTCAATTGGCATTAGAAAGAGTTCGTGCAAGAACTATGGCCATGCAACGAAGCGACGAATTGCAAGATACTTCCCTGATACTTTTTCAGCAACTAAAAGAATTAGGAGAACCTGCAGAGCAATGTACTATAGGTATTATAAAGGAATCAGAAGGTGTGGTGGAGATATCTGCAACGCTTCACGGAAATAAAATGCAGCAAACTTTCAGGCATACAATAGATGAGCCTTTCGTGATGAATAAAATGTTTAAAAGTTGGAAAGATCAGCAAAGAACATTGGTCTTGGAAATCAAAGAAGAAGAATTGCAGAAGTACAATCAATACCGGAATGAATTGGTAGGCAAAGAAACATTTCCGGTAAAACTCCTTCCGGGTGATCGATGGATAATTCATATCGCTTATTTTTCCGAAGGAATGCTGGCGTTGTCAACCAATGAACCCCGGCCCGCAGAATCACTTCAGCTATTAGAACGGTTTGCAATAGTCTTCGAACAGACCTATACAAGGTTTCTTGATCTGCAAAAAGCAGAAGCGCAGGCAAGAGAAGCACAAATAGAAGCAGCCCTGGAAAGAGTTAGAAGTAAAACGATGGCAATGCATAAAAGTGAGGAACTGCCGGGGGCTGCGAGTTTACTTTTTCATCAAATACAAATACTGGGGGTTCCGGCCTTCGCTGCTGGTTATTGCATCTGGGATGAAGACAAGCAAGCCATCACTTTATGGATGAGCAGTGAAGGAGTATTGCAACCACCTTTTAAGGCGCCAACAACAGAAGACGAGCTGTTTATTCAAATGCGGAAGGGATATGAGAATGGCAGATCATTGCATATTGTGGAAATGGGCGGTGAAGAACTCGTAGCACATTACAAGTATATGCGTACGTTGCCGGTGGTAGGTGATATTTTCGATGCTCTTCAGGAAGCAGGTCACCCGTTGCCTGTATTCCAGGTTATGCATTATGCGTACTTCTCTAAAGGATTTCTGTTGTTTATAACTTACGAGCCCGTTCCCAATGTACATGACATCTTCAAACGGTTCGGAAAAGTATTTGAACAAACCTATACCCGCTTTAATGATTTAAAACAAGCAGAGGCACAGGCAAGGGAAGCGCAGATTGAAGCTGCATTGGAGCGAATCCGAGCCAGTGCTATGGCCATGCATACATCAGATGATATCGTATCAGTTACTCATGTTCTTAGAGAACAAATGACTCGTCTTGGAGAAGCTGATGTTGAATCCATAGTTATCCATATTTATGATGAAAAGGCAGATACTTTCGAAGCCTGGTATACCTATAGTCAACCTTTTGAAGGCGACAAGGACATTGTTCATGGAAGGGTCATCGTAGATTGGAGTGAAACTGAACGGGCACAGAAGGATAAAGCTTGCTTTAATTCAGGAGCATCAGATTATACAATTGTGGGCGAAGGAAAAATGCTCAAAGAATGGTATGAGTATTTGATAAAGATAAAATCTGGCACTGTTCAGTATGATAAGAGCGGAGAGATGATTGTACCCGACAAACTGTACTACAACTATTCCAGGTTTAAAGGGGGAGCCATTTTATTAATTACTAGCATTGAAGCATCGGATGCCTCAAAGTACATTTTAAAGAGAGCGACAGAAGTGTTCTATATGGCATACACCCGATTCCTTGATCTGCAAAAAGCCGAAGCGCAGGCAAGGGAAGCACAGATTGAAGCTGCATTGGAACGGGTGAGAAGCCGGACAATGGCTATGCACAAAACAGATGAGTTGCTCGAAGCTGCAGAACTGGTAGGCAGAGAATTATCCGCACTTGGAGTTACCAGCATGAATGTTTCTTATGCATTTGTTGATGATGATGAAAAACATGCTGCTTATTATAGCGTCAATCCGGTGGATGGTAAAATCATTTCATTTCCTTTTGTATTTCCACATACTGAAACGAAAGTGATGCGTACCATTTTGTCGAGCTGGAAAAAACAGGATCCGTTTAAGATGATTGAACTGGATGAGCAGGCTACGCTCAAACATCAAACCTGGGTTGGCGAGCAGATTCAGAACCTGATCATAAAAAATAACAGCGGCATTCCTTTTTCAATCGAAGCATTTCTGGCTGTATCTCCAAAAAATGCGGTGATCTATACTTTCAATTTCAAACAAGGATACTTATTTAAAATCGGCGGAGAACGTTTAACCACCGCACAGGAAGAACTGGTGTTGCGTTTCACTAAAGTATTTGAAATGACCTACCGTCGGTTTTTGGATTTAAAACAAGCCGAGCTACAAACAAGAGAAACACAAATTGAATTAGGCTTGGAAAGAGTTCGTGCAAGAGCAATGGCAATGCAAAACTCAGATGAGTTAAAAGAATTGATAGGTACTGTTTTTACTGAACTCACAAAGCTTGATTTAGTGCTCACCCGTTGCCTGATCATGATTTATGATACGCAAACGAATGGTTCAACCTGGTGGATGGCAAATTCTGAAGCGCCAACCGACCCAATTAGCTTGTATGTAAAAAATCATCAGCTTCCTCCTTACGAAGCGTATATCAAAGCTTGGAAGGAACGGAAAAATAAATGGCAATACATACTGGAAGGAAAAGATAAAAATAGTTGGGATGATTTTTTGTTTGCTGAAACAGAACTTTCACAGTTGCCGGATTTTGTAATTGCAGGAATGAAAGCACCTGATCGTGTATGTCTATCTGCTTCCTTTAATAATTTCGGCTGTTTGAACCTCGCAACTCTTGAGCCCTTATCAGCTGAACATTTTGATATATTGCTTCGGTTTGCTAAAGTTTTTGATTTAACCTACACCCGTTTTAATGATTTGCAAAAAGCAGAAGCACAAGCGAAGGAAGCAAGGATAGAAATTTCACTCGAAAGAATAAGAGCCCGTGCGCTTGCCATGCATAAGTCTGATGAGTTACTGGAGGTGGCAATAGTAATGCGGGAGCAAATGGCCGTATTAGGACAACCGGACCTGGAAGCATCGGTGGTGCATCTTTATGAAGAAGATCCCGATCATGTCCTTTCGTGGCGTGCATTCAGAATGGAGCATGAAGCACACAAAGAGATAGCGCGGGGTCATATGCCCATTCCAAAAAACTCCTGTGAATTTATTCGTGAATGTCTTGATAAATTTTATGGCGATCTGCAGGAATACACGATAGAAGTAAGTGGAACAAAACAAGACGAATTATATGATGTAATGGCCAGGTTAGCACCTGATGTCGTTAATTCCATGCGTCAAATGAACAGTTTGCATGAGAAACGATATTACCGGTTTTCGAAATTCTCCGGCGGGGCCCTGGTAATGGTTTCAAAACAGGAGCCTGCAGCGGAGGCCATTTATTTACAAAACAGGGCAGCCGTGGTTTTTGATCTCGCATATCGGAGATTTTTAGATCTTCAAAAAGCAGAAGCGCAGGCAAAAGAAGCAAAGATTGAAGCCGCATTGGAAAGAGTGAGAAGCCGTTCCATGGGCATGCAAAAAAGTGAAGAGCTCCGTGAAGTGGGCAATGAAATTTATAAACAATTGGTTCAGTTAAATTTTGATGTGGAGGGTGATGGTTTTATGCTGGATTACCCCGGAACAGATGATTGGTATGCCTGGGGTTCTGACCGTTGGGGAGCAGCCCCTGACCAAATACATTATCCTTACATTAACCATCCCTATTGGAACCGGTATAAAGAAGCAAAAGAAAAAGGATTGGAATTCTTTGCCACCAATCTGACTTTTGAAGAAAAAAATACGCTGTTTGATCATTTCTTTAAATATTTGCCGGCTTATACTCCTGAGGTAAAAAAAGTTATTTATGCTTCACCAGGTATGGCAACATCCCATGTCTTTTTGAAAAATGTTGTACTATATGTATGGAACCTGTCAGGTATCCCCTATACAGATGCGGAGAATGCGATAATCATGCGTTTTGGTAAAGTGTTTGAGCAGGCCTATATACGTTTTAATGATTAAAAAAAAGCAGAAGCACAGGCATTGGAAGCCATTAAGAGGGCATCGGTTGACAGGATTCGTGCAGAAATTGCTTCCATGCGTACCACCCGTGACCTTGAAAGAATACAACCCCTCATCTGGAATGAATTAAAAACACTTGGTGTTCCGTTTATACGCTGTGGTGTATTTATAATGGATGAAGAAAAGAAGGAAGTGCAAACTATGTTGTCTACCCCGGAAGGAAAAGCCATAGCCACCCTTCATGTGCCTTTTGACTTTGATCTTTCTATCATCACCAAGGGGGTAAAATACTGGCGTAAAAAAGAAATATATAAAGAA